>CAZEPF010000031.1:0-21314 GCA_964514045.1 uncultured Rhizobiaceae bacterium
GTACATGTTGGCGCAAAGGTCAATCATCTCACTTATATCGGTGACGCTGAAGTTGGCGCAAAAGCAAATATAGGTGCGGGCACAATCACCTGTAATTATGATGGTATGAACAAGCATAAGACGACTATTGGAGCAGGGGCGTTTGTCGGGTCTAATTCATCGCTTGTTGCGCCAGTCACAATTGGGGATGGTGCTTATGTTGCTTCGGGCAGTGTGATCACACAAGACATTCCAGACAACGGTATGGGTATTGGTCGCGGCCGACAGAGCAATATCGACGAATATGCAAATGTTATTCGTGACAGAAATGCCGCCCTAAAGGCTTCAAGAAATAAATAACGGCATTTCAGTTAATTGACGGGTAACCATGTTGAGTTGCCGTATTGTAACGCTTTGTTGCTATGCATACGATACAAACGGAAACCATGTGTGAATATTACTGGCCAGTTTTTATCGGTAATAGACTTCAAACGGGACTTTGAGGGGCTGACGCTATGTGCGGCATTGTAGGAATTGTTGGGAACGAACCAGTTGCGCCATTATTGGTGGACGCACTGAAAAGACTTGAATATCGAGGATATGATTCTGCGGGCGTGGCCACATTCGAAGATGGCAGACTGGATCGCCGACGTGCGAAGGGCAAGCTTGTTAATTTAGCCGAGCGCCTGAATGAAAGCCCGCTTAGCGGCACTACAGGTATTGGGCATACGCGCTGGGCAACGCACGGTGTACCTAACGAAGTAAACGCACATCCGCATTTTTCTGACAACGTAGCGCTCGTTCACAATGGTATTATTGAGAACTTTAGGGATCTTCGTGATGAGCTGGAGGCGGAAGGATATAGTTTCGTATCCGAGACTGACACTGAGGTGGTCGCGCACCTTGTCGCTAAAAATCTGAAGGAAGGTCTGAAGCCTCAAGACGCAGCACATCAGGCCATTAAGCGTCTTGAAGGTGCGTTTGCGCTCGCTATTCTGTTCAAAGACGAACCTGACCTGATCGTTGGTGCTAGAAATGGTCCGCCGCTTGCTGTGGGTCATGGTGAGGACAGCATGTACATAGGATCAGATGCGATTGCTCTGGCTCCTTTCACAAACAAAATTACCTATCTTGAAGATGGCGACTGGTGCGTAATCAGTAAGTCAAACCTTGAGATTTTTGATCTGAATGGCGACACCGTTCAGCGGGCTATGCAATTGTCTGTGGGTTCTAGCTTGATGGTCGATAAAGGCAATCATCGCCATTTCATGCAGAAGGAAATCTACGAGCAACCGGAAGTGATTGCGCACACGTTATCGCATTATATGGATTTCGGTAATTGCAATATTCGCTTGCAGGAAGAACTTCCGTTCGATTTTGCCAAGCTGGATCGCGTAGCTATTTCTGCTTGTGGCACGGCATACCTGGCTGGTCTAGTTGGTAAATACTGGTTTGAACGATACGCCAGACTGCCGGTAGATATTGATATCGCATCAGAGTTTCGTTATCGCGAGATGCCAATGGCGAAGAATGGTCTCTCGCTGTTTATTTCTCAGTCCGGCGAAACCGCTGATACATTGGCGTCTCTTAGATATTGCCGTTCACAAGGCCAGCATATTGGCGCTGTTGTGAATGTACAGGAATCAACAATTGCCCGTGAGTCAGATGTTGTATTTCCAACATTGGCAGGCCCAGAAATTGGTGTTGCTTCAACAAAAGCCTTTACATGTCAATTATCTACACTGATTTCTTTAAGTATTGCTGCAGGTAAGGCGCGTGGCACTATATCGGCTGAGGAAGAGCGTCAGCTTGTTCGCGATATTACGGAAGTCCCGCGTTACATCAACAAAGTTCTCAAGCTGGAAAAAGATATCGAGAAGGTTGCGCATGATCTTCAACGCGTAAAGCACGTGTTGTATTTGGGGCGCGATACAAGCTTCCCGCTCGCCATGGAAGGCGCGCTTAAACTTAAAGAAATTTCATACATTCATGCTGAGGGATATGCTGCCGGTGAACTAAAGCATGGACCTATCGCTTTGATTGATGAAGACATGCCCGTTGTTGTGATTGCACCGCATGATAGCGTATTTGATAAGACGGTTTCAAACATGCAGGAAGTTGCCGCTCGTGGTGGTCGTATTATTCTCATTACGGATGAGGAGGGTGCAAAGGCTGCCAGCATTGATGCAGAGCATACAATCATTATGCCGGACATGCCGGATGTGTTGACGCCTTTGGTCTACGCATTGCCAATCCAATTGCTTGCATATCATACAGCTGTTTTGATGGGCACTGATGTGGACCAACCCCGTAACTTGGCTAAGTCTGTAACGGTTGAATAAATTCAGTTCTTACACTTGAATGGCGTCGTTCAACGCCCATTTCAAAAGTATACGAAAAAAGTGAGAACTGATGGCTGATAGTGAACCCCGCGCAAAGCGAGCCAGTGGGCTAACCCGATTAAGAAACTACTTCTTTACTGGGTTCATCATCTGTGCGCCGTTGGCGATAACAGCATATTTGGTTTGGGGTTTTATTGGCTGGGTAGATGGTTGGGTAAAACCATACATTCCTAGCGTTTATAATCCAGATACTTACCTACCATTCTCCATTCCAGGTTTCGGGTTAATTGTAGCCTTTTTTCTTATAACAATTGTTGGGTTCCTGACAGCAAACTTTATTGGCCGCACGATTGTCTCATATGGTGAAGATTTACTGGGCCGTATGCCTCTAGTTCGGAATTTATATTCAGGCCTGAAACAAATTTTCCAAACTGTATTTTCTCAACAGGAAACATCCTTCGAAAAGATCGGCTTGTTGGAATATCCGCGCAAGGGCATCTGGGCTGTTGTGTTCATTGCAACTGACACCAAAGGTGAGGTTGGTTCTAAACTTCAGAGCATAGGGAAGGATACGATCAGCGTATTTCTTCCTACAACACCCAATCCTACTTCTGGTTTTCTTCTTTTTGTTCCCCGTGAAGATGTAACGATTTTGGACATGGGTGTGGAAGAGGGTGCAAAACTGGTTATTTCCGCAGGTCTCGTAGCGCCTGAATATGAGGCTGCGGTCAAGAAGATCGTAAAGCGACAGGCGCGTAAAAAATCTTGAGCTTAACCTGCTCGTAACAGTCGTATCGCCTGATCTTGCCCGAACAAATACAATAACACTCTTAAAGCTTCACCCTTTTCGCCCTCAAGGTCAGGATTGGTCGCTAAGATCATTTTAGCGCCGTCACGCGCAATCTCCAGAATATCTGCGTGGTGTTCCATCTGAGCAAGGCTAAAGCCTGGCGTGCCTGATTGTCTGGTTCCAAGCACTTCACCTTCACCGCGTAATTTTAGATCTTCCTCTGCTAAACGAAATCCATCTTCCGTTTCCCGCAAAATCTTTAGCCTTGCTTCTGCGGTTTGAGATAGGGGCGAGTAGTATAAAAGAATACACGATGATGCTTGCGTGCCGCGTCCCACCCGGCCCCGAAGTTGATGCAATTGTGCTAGACCAAACCGTTCTGCGTGTTCAATCACCATGATCGTAGCATCAGGAACATCAACGCCAACTTCAATCACAGTAGTTGCAATTAAAAGACGCGTGTCACCATTTTTGAAATCATCCATGGCTTGTGATTTTTCTTCTGCAGTCATGCGGCCATGTATCAGCCCTACTGAATGATTGGTGCGAGATTGCATATCTGCATGACGGTCAACGGCAGACATCGCGTCAATCTCTTCACTTTCCTCAACCAGTGGGCAAATCCAGTACACCTTCTGGCCTGAATTAATCGCGGCCATAACGCGTGATATAAGCTCTTCGATACGATCAGCGCTTACCGCGTTGGTCTGGATGGGTTGGCGCCCGGGTGGCTTTTCATCAAGCTGAGAAACATCCATATCGCCATAGTGGGTAAGAACCAGCGTGCGTGGAATTGGCGTTGCAGTCATGACTAGAATATCGGTTGATCCCCCTTTATCGCCTAAGGATAACCGCTGATGAACGCCAAAGCGGTGCTGCTCATCCACAACCGCAAGTCCCAGGCTTTTAAACTCGACCTTGGTTTGGAAGAGCGCGTGAGTACCAATGATAATATCAATATTGCCACCTGCCAGATCTGACAGAGTTTCGCGCCGCTCTGCTGCTTTATCCTTGCCGGTGATTAGCCTGACATTGATGCCAATCTGCTCACACAAAGGCTGAATGGTAGCCAGATGTTGACGCGCTAGAATTTCTGTTGGCGCCATGATTGCAGCCTGATCACCACATTCAATCACGGATAACGCTGACAGTAGTGCTACCACTGTTTTACCTGATCCCACATCGCCTTGAAGAAGCCGGAGCATCCGTTCTGGTTTGGCAAGGTCGTCTGCTATTTCCTGCACCGAACGTTCCTGCGCACCCGTCAGAGAATAGGGCAGGATGTGTTGTAACTGCTCGGTTAGCTTGCCATCACCTTCGCGCGATTTACCTGATGACTTGCGCATTCGTTCACGCAACAGAGCTAAGGCCAATTGCCCCGCAAGCAATTCATCGTGGGCCAGCCGTCTGCGTGACGGTGAGGTGGGGTCAAGATCAATCAGATCACGTGGTTCGTGCAGTTTATTGAGCGCTTCAGAAAAGTTTGGCCAATGTTGCTGTTGTAATAAAGAGGCATCCACCCATTCGGGTAAATCGGGCACAATGTTTACGGCGGCACGAACAGCTTTACTCAACACCTTAGAAGACAGTCCGGCAACCAGAGGATAAACGGGTTCAACTAAGGGCATTTCAGCAAATTGTTCGGCAGTCACCATATGATCGGGATGAACCATATTGAGGCGACCATTAAAGAATTCTGGCCTCCCGCTTACATAACGTAGTTCGCCGATAGGCATGGTTTTAGTAAGCCATTCGCCATGGCTGCGAAAAAAGACCAAGGCCATTTCGCCAGTCTCGTCGTGTACTTCAATACGATACGGAACACGCTTGTTACCGCGTGGAGGAGGGCGATGCTGGTCAACATGTACCTTGAAGGTGGAAATTGTATTTTCTTGAGCCTGAGAGATTGTAGGTTGATGTCTGCGATCAATGATTGAATGCGGAATATGAAACAATAAGTCTGCAATTCTGGCAGGTTCAGCATTTTCATTGCCGCGAAAAAGCCTGGTCAAAGTCTTTTCAAGTTTAGGTCCAATTCCTTCAAGTGAGGATACGGGCTTAAATAGAGGGTTCAAAATTTCTGGACGCACCAGATTAGCCTTGATTTTGTTCGGTTAAATGCGAGGTGTCCGGCTGACAAACCAGCTATGGCGCTCTATAACTCTATTCAACACTGGACCCGTAAAAACAGCAAGCAAATCAGCATGAATGACACAGAAAAAGAAACGCGTATCAAGCGGATGAAATACCGTGCCAATCATCGCGGTATCAAGGAAATGGACATAATCCTTGGGCGTTTTGCAGATACTCAACTTGAAGCGCTAGAGCCAGAGCAAGTAGATCAATTTGAATTACTGATGAGCGAGCATGACCGTGATTTGCTTACGTGGTTTACGGGTGAGATCGAATTTCCTCATAAAGATTTACAGGCAATCTTTGATCAGGTGAACGCTTTCGCATTGGCTGTGCATCATCATGAGCACTGAGTTCCTGCCAGAAGATTTGTTCGATGACCCCGGTCTTCGAACTATTATAACTCAAGTTGCATCCGGCCAAGAAGCGCAAGTGCTTGGAACTATTCTTTCGCAAATGAAAGAGTCTAAAGGCCTAGTTCATATTTGTTCTAATCCGCAACAAATGCAGGCCATTTCTGAAAGCCTGTCATTCTTTGCTCCTTGGGTAGAGGCAATCATACTGCCCGCATGGGATTGTTTGCCCTATGACCGCGTATCGCCTAGTTCGCAGGTGATTGCAGACCGCGTTGAGGCCCTAACCAGAATTTCTCAAAAAAGCCAAAGCCAGCGCCCAATTTTAGTGCTGACAACTGCAAACGCTTTGCTTCAACGCAACGTGCCGCAATCTGTTTTGTTATCGCATCAAAGCAAAATGAAACCGGGCAACCGGATCAATATGGATGATCTGTCACAACAATTGTCCGGTGATGGATTTGAACGTGTTCCCACAGTTCGCGAACGCGGTGAATTTGCTGTGCGTGGTGGCATTGTTGATATTTTTGTACCGGGTTCGGAAGAGCCAATCAGACTGGATTTCTTTGGCGATACATTGGAATCAATCAGAAAGTTTGATCCGGCAACGCAAAGAACAATAGGCCAACTCCAAGAGTTCTCACTTAATCCGATGAGTGAGATCAGTTTGGATGGCGAGGTCGTCCAACTTTTCCGGCGCAATTACCTTGAGCAATTTGGCGCGGCTAACCGTGAGGATGCACTGTATCAGGCGATTAGTGAGAGTAGGCGCTTTGCGGGTATGGAGCACTGGCTGCCACTCTTTTACGACGAATTGGATAGTTTATTTCAGTACGCCGATGGATTTCAGTTTAGCTATGCAATTGACCTATCCGAAGCGTTAACGGCGCGTGAAGAGCAAATAAACGATCATTTTCAATCTCGCAATCAGGCGCTGGAGCAAAAGATTGACGGTGGCACGCCCTATAAACCCGTAAAGCCGGAAGCGCTCTATCTCAGTTGTGATGAAGCCATGAGCGGTTTGAAAGTGCTGGGTGCAGTTGGTATCTCCCCATTCGACCAGCCGGATACTGAAGCAACGCGTATTACCTCAGCCAATGGTAAAACAGGACGCAATTTTGGTGTTGAGCGTTCGTCCGGTCAAAATGTCTTTGAAGCTCTAACCGATCACATCAAGGCCCTTCAAAAGTCGAACATTAAAGTTCTGCTTGCGTCATGGACGCAAGGCTCTCTCGATCGCATGTCTCAAGTTTTAAGTGAGCATGGATTTGAGAATTTGAAGGCCGTTTCGAATTTTGGTGAATTTGATGTTTTGAAGTCTGGCCAACTTTCTATTGGAATTTTACCGATAGAAAATGGCTTTGAAACCGATCAGATTTCCATCATTGCAGAACAGGACATACTGGGTGACCGTCTTGTAAGGCGGTCTGGGCGCAAGCGGGATAAGGACTTTATCTCAGAAGCGTCTAGTTTGTCCGAAGGCGATGTTGTGGTTCACGTTGATCATGGTATTGGCAGGTTTATCGGTCTGCAAACCATTGAGGCCGTAGGTGCGCCGCATGATTGTCTGGAGTTGCGCTATGCGGGCGATTCCAAACTTTTCCTACCTGTAGAAAATATAGAATTGCTCTCGCGATATGGCAGTTCTGACACTGAGGTAGTTTTAGACAAGCTAGGCGGCGTTGTTTGGCAGGCACGTAAGGCTAAACTCAAAAAGCGCCTGTTGGATATGGCCGATCAACTCATTAAGATCGCGGCAGAACGCGCATTGAAAACCGCAGAGCGCATCATCCCGCCGGAAGGCCTTTACAGCGAGTTTTCTGCACGGTTCCCCTATGAAGAAACCGAAGATCAAATGCGGGCAATTGATTCCGTTTTTGATGATTTAGGCTCCGGCATGCCAATGGACCGATTAGTCTGTGGCGATGTGGGATTTGGTAAAACTGAAGTAGCATTAAGGGCCGCATTCATTGCAGCAATGTCAGGACAGCAAGTTGCTGTTGTTGTGCCAACCACGTTACTCGCGCGTCAACATCACAAAACGTTTGTAGAGCGCTTCAAAGGTTTACCTGTGAATATACGACAGGCGTCCCGATTGGTCGGAAGTTCTGAACTTTCAAAGGTTAAGGAGGGTCTCACAGACGGGTCAGTTGATATTGTAATTGGCACTCATGCATTATTGGGAAAGTCTATCGACTTCAAGCGACTAGGATTGCTGGTAATTGATGAAGAGCAACGTTTTGGCGTGAAGCATAAAGAGCGCCTCAAAGAGCTAAAATCTGACGTTCATGTATTGACCCTTTCCGCCACGCCTATCCCGCGAACGCTACAACTAGCATTAACAGGCGTGCGCGAGCTTTCCTTGATCAAGACTGCACCTGTAGACCGGATGGCAGTGCGAACATTCATTACGCCATTTGATCCGCTTACCATCCGCGAAGCCCTGCTGCGGGAACGCTATCGTGGTGGGCAAAGTTTCTACGTATGCCCACGGGTGAGCGATATTGAGGAGCGTAAGCGTTTCCTCGAAGAACATGTGCCAGAACTCAAAGTTGCGGTTGCGCATGGGCAAATGACGCCCGGTGAACTCGATGATGTGATGAACGCATTTTATGACGGGCAGTACGATGTGTTGCTATCTACTACAATTGTAGAATCGGGTCTCGATATCCCAACCGCAAATACTCTGATTGTTCATCGCGCAGATATGTTTGGCTTAGCACAATTGTACCAGTTAAGAGGGCGGGTAGGACGTTCTAAAACCCGTGCCTATGCAATCTTCACTTTGCCAGTAAATAAAACCATGACATCAACGGCAGAGCGCCGCTTGCGTGTATTGCAGTCATTGAATTCGCTAGGTGCCGGGTTTGAACTTGCAAGTCACGATTTGGATATTCGAGGTTCAGGTAATTTACTGGGTGAAGAGCAATCCGGTCAAATCCGCGAGGTCGGGTATGAGCTTTACCAGCAGATGCTGGAAGAAGCTGTTGCCGAGTTAAAAGACGGTGAGCATTTCGTCTCGAACGAAAAGTGGTCGCCACAAATCTCTATTGGCGCGGCGGTGCTAATTCCGGAAGATTATATTCCTGATCTGCAGGTGCGTCTTAACTTATATCGAAGATTATCTGACCTACGCGATGCCCAAGAAATTGACGCGTTCGGTGCTGAACTGATCGATAGGTTTGGATCACTGCCACAAGAAGTCGAATACCTTTTGAAAATTGTATTCATTAAAGGCCTATGTTTTGCGGCCAACGTAGAAAAAGTAGATGCTGGACCTAAAGGTGTGGTGATTGCGTTTCGTGATAAAAACTTTGCTGCACCTGCAAAGCTTATGTCGTGGATTGCAGAGCAGGGACCCCATGCCAAAGTAAGAGCTGACCAGTCCATCTTTTTATCAAGAGACTGGCAGTCTGCGGAACAACGCCTTAAAGGGGCAGCTGTTATTCTTTCCAAACTGGTTGGGTTCGTAGAGAGCGAGCAAAAAGCTGCCTAATTAAGATGGCTTATCACGTTCTGAAATCGCATGACGAATGGCTTGCTCCAATTGCTCTGGGGGTTGTGCGCCCATCACGGCAAACTTGTTATCAACAATGAAGCATGGCACGCCCTGAACGCCGACTTGTCGTGCATGGTCAATCTCGGAGGCAATGTGATCTTTGTCATCTTCAGTTTTTAAAAGATCAGAGACAATTGTATCGTCCATGCCCACATGTTTTGCAGCCTGAGCAAGAACTTCATCTAGGCCAATATTACCACCTTCAAGAAAGAATACCTCAAACAAGCGTTCTACGAGTTTGTTCTGTAATTCCGCACTTTGCCCACCAGCCCAATGAATGACACGATGTGCATCCATCGTATTGGGAGAGACTTTCATGTCGTCAAAATTAAAGTCTATTCCCAATGATTTTCCTGCTTCGAGTATACGACCATAAATTTCCTTCGATCGCTCTTCGCCACCAAATTTATTATTGAGATAGGTTGCTCTATCCAAACCTTCTTTGGGTAGCGTGCCGTCCAGTTGATAAGGACGCCATCGCACGACCACATCAATATCCTCGATGTTTTCTAGAGCATTATCCAGATTGGTCTTGCCGATATAGCACCAGGGACACATTACGTCTGAGATAACATCGATTTGTACGGAAGGTTTATTGGTCATAGTATCCTATTGCGTGTTCGTGCGGTTATCCCACCAAGTTTCAAATTGGTAGCCATAAACAGAAGTTTTCTCAGGTCGCTGAATGTAGTTCCATCTAGCAACCCATTGTTCATTAATATGAAAAAGCGGAACAATATAATCACCTGACATCAACACTCTGTCATAAGCGCGAACGGCAGCTACAAATTCGTCGCGGGTACGTGCTTGCAGTAAATGATCAATCATCGCATCGATGGCGGGGCTTGCAACACCTGCAAAATTGAAAGTGCCGGGCACATCGCGCGAGCGACTTCCCCAGCGCCAGATTTGCTCGATACCGGGTGACAAAGAAGCAGAATAGGCCTGCATTACCATGTCATAGTCATATTCCTGCACGCGGCGCTGATATTGAGAATCGTCAACATTGCGAATGATAACCTCAATGCCAAGTCCTTCTAGGTTTCTGCGATAAGCCAATGCCAGCTTCTCTTGACGCGAGGATCGGGTTAAAATTTCAAAAGAAAACGGAACGCCATCTTTATCAACCATACTCGCGCCGCGTTTTTCAAAGCCGGCCTCCCTTAATGTTGCAAGTGCTTTGCGCAACATCTCGCGGTCGCGGCCTGAACCATTTGTTGATGGGGCTCTATACGTACCATCCAACACGGAAGGCTTAATGCTATCCATCCATGGCTCTAAAAGTTTGATTTCTTCAGGGCTTGCTTTAACACCGAACGCTGACAAATCAGACCCGTGCCAGAAACTTACTGTTCTACTATAAGCATCAAAAAACAGGTTACGGTTCACCCATTCAAAATCAAACAATTGAACCAATGCTGCGCGTAGCTTCGGGTCTTTGAACTTTTCACGTCTCGTATTGAAGACGAAGGCTTGCATTTTTGCAGGTGTTTCAGGCTGAAAAGCATCCTTTATGACCTTGCCATTAGAAACCGCAGGAAAATCAAACTTGCGACGCCACTCGGCAGGATCGCTTTCAGGAAAGACATCAATCAATCCTTTTTTGAAGGCCTCGAACAAAGTGTTGGTGTTTCTAAAATATTCAACTTTGACCGTATCAAAATTCGCAAATCCTTTTCGCGAAGGAAGGTCTTTTGCCCAATAATCGGGATTGCGCTGATAGGTAATGAATTTGCCCGGCTCTATTGTTTTCATTAGATACGGGCCACTACCAAGCATGGGTGCCAGACTAGCGCGGTCAAAACTGTCTTTTTCAATCGCATGTTTGGGCAGAATGGGGCTGAGTGAAATAATCATGGGAAATTCACGGTCTGCGTTTTCATTAAATGTAAATTTCACTTTCAGTGGACCTGTTTTCTCAATCCGCTCAATCTTTTTCATTCTGTTATTGTAGGGTGGGCGACCTTTTTCCGTGAGAAGCTCATAAGTGAAAATCACATCTTCGACCTTCACAGGTTCGCCATCAGACCATTTTGCATCAGGATTCAAAGTAAACTCGATCCACTTGCGATCATCCGGCCATTCAACTTTCTCAGCGAGTAAGCCATACATGGTAAAAGGCTCATCTCGGGATCGAAAAAGCAGGCTTTCAAATACCAAACGCCCGAACTGATGATCCCAACTGCCACGCGCATTGGTTCTCATGCTTTTCAGGATAAACGGATTTACGGAATCAAACGTACCCTGCACGCCGTAGGTGATTTTTCCACCCTTTGGAGCGTTGGGATTTACATACGGAAAACTGGAATAATCAGCCGATAGGGCAGGCTCGCCATGCATTGCAATGCCATGACTGGGCTCTGCGTGCAGCGATTGTAGGTTGAAAACGATCAATCCAAAGATTGCTAAAAGGGCTGATATTGTGTGATTCTTCATATTAACTTTGTACCACATTCTAAAATTCTTTGGTCTTGTTGGGCTGGAAATGCCGTTAAAATGCGGCTATTCACCATCTTAATGAGTTTGAGTTCCTTATTGTCCAAATTTTGGCATAATCTTGGGGAGTAAGGTTCTTTCGAGAACCGTAATAATTATGATCAAAGAGACATTTATGACCAAGGCTTATATTGCATTGCTGGCTACAGCCACTTCAGCTTTGGGACTTGTGGCACTGCCGCAAGTTTCATTCGGACAAGAAACCCTTAAATCAAGCGGCTGGTATAAAGCTTGTTCAGATCAGGGTGACAATAAGATTTGTAATGTTCAATATCAGGCCGTTGCCTCTACTGGACAGGTAATCACCTCGGTTAATCTGGCTGAAATTACTGGCAAGATTAAGCGTAAAGTATTTCAGGTCACTGTTCCTACCGGACGCATGATTCCTCCAGGACTTGTCATGAAGCTTGGTGATGCAGAAGCAAAGAAGCTTCCTTATTCATTTTGTACGCCGCGCATTTGCGCAGCGGAATTAGATCTTGATGATAAACTCGTCGAAGCCCTTAAGGGTTCAGGTGAAATGTCATTAGAATCTGTAAATTGGCAGGCCAAAAAGAATCCGATAAAAATTACTCTGGCTGGCTTTGCTGATGCGTATGATGGTGCTCCAATCAAGCGCGAAGAACTCGCCGCCCGTCAAAAGAAACTTGAGGAAGAACTCAAGGATAAATCAAAAGACATTCTCGAAAAACTTCAGGAAGCTCAGGAAAAAGCCAGAACGGGCGAAGGCACTGAATAAAGTAACTGATCTTTCTAACGATACGGAATTTAAGACATGAAACGAAATAATTTCACAATCTGCGCTATGTGGACAGCCGCGTTGACGTCGGCAACTTTGATGAGTTCTGTGGCTTCTGCACAGCAACAATCCGCAGCTGCAAAATCGGTTGGTAACGCTTCTGGCTGGTACAAAACATGTACCGAAACCGAAGGTAGCAAGGTTTGTAACGTACAGTTCAGAGTGCGCACGGAAACTGGTGCAAACATTACAACGCTAAACATGGTCGAGATCACAGGCAATAATGCACGCCGTATTTTCCAGATCATCGTACCGACAGGACGTTCTTTACCTCCTGGAATTCAGCTTGCTGTTGATGGAAAACGCGCGACAGCAATTCCTTACCTTTATTGCCGACCTCAGGGCTGCAATGCGGAAGTGCGTTTGGATGATGGTCTTGTCGGTATCTTTAAAAAAGGCGGCTCAATTGAGGTAACTACCATTAACTTTCAAGGTCAGGAAAATCCGGTCCCGATTACATTGAAAGGATTTACGTCCGCATTTGATGGTCCACCAAAAGAACCTGAAGAAGATAATCGACAGAAAACTCTGGCTGATCAGCTAAAGAAAAAGGCTGAGGAAGAACGCGCCAAGAGCGAAGAAGGTAGCAACTAACCTTTCGATACATTTCAACTAAAAAGGGCTTCGTAGAATATATCTGCGAAGCCCTTTGCTTTTGTAATTCTGTAAGTAGTTAGTTTTTATAAGCACCGCGTGTTTCATAAGATCCATCGTCTTTGACATCAAACATCTCACTGATATCTGGGTGCCGTAAAGGTTTGCCAGAAATATCATCGAGTAAGTTCTGCTCAGATACATATGCGACGTATTCGGTTTCATCGTTTTCAGCAAAAAGATGATAGAAGGGCTGGTCTTTATGCGGGCGTACATCTTCAGGTATTGCGGAATACCACTCATCGGTATTGTCAAATTCTGGATCAACATCAAAAATCACGCCGCGGAACGGATAGACCCGATGTTTCACAACCTGTCCAATTGAAAATCTAGCAGTTCGTATCATCACAAACCTCATTTACGCTTAACTCACTCTAACAATATTCCAAAAGGTTCAATTTTCAACCTTGGAGTGCAGATTGTGGAGAAATACCTAATTTCATAGTGTTTTTGCGCAGAGGCCCAATGCTAGAAAGCGCCATAAGTCCGGCAGCTCTTGCAATTTGATTCGGCAGAAAGTCTGTCAACAAACTGCGATTAAGCAAATCTACACCTGTTGTGCGCGTTAAAATATCTGCTCTCCGGGCGCGATCATAAAGCGCCCCTCTGTCTTCATTGCCTGTATATCGGCGTAAAATATCGGTTAGAGACTGGATGTCCCTAACACCAAGGTTGAATCCTTGGGCACCGATTGGCGGGAACACGTGAGCAGCTTCGCCCACTAGAAAAGAATTACCCGCACCAAATTGTTTGGCGGTAAGTCCTTCAATGGGGAATGAAGCAGGTTTTGTCTTGGTTGTGATTTTACCAAGAAAAGACTGCATCTGATCTTCTAGCAATCGATCAAGCTCTACCTTTGTTAAAGACACAATTTCATCTGCGCGCTCAGGTGTTTCCATCCACACCAATCCCGCATGGGTTTGCGAGCGTGGAACAATCGTGAAAGGCCCTGTTTGTGTGTGAAATTCTGTACTCACATAATGGGTTGAATATTGGTGATCAAAATCGACCACAACTGCCTTTTGCGGGTAGGACCAGCGGCGTTGGCCCTGCAATAATTCATCCCTGACTATGGAGTTTCTACCATCAGCACCAACAATCAGATTTGCCGAATAAAGGTTCGAGCCAGCATGAACTTGATAGGAGCCATCTTTGACTTCAATTGTGTCCACTGGCTCGTTAACAAGCACAATGCCGTCGGTTTGATCGATACGCTTTGATAAAACATCCAAAATGTTTTGGTTTGCTAGATTATATCCAAACGCTTCCAGACCAATTTCAGCTGAATTAAAATCCGTCTGAGGTGCGCGAAACAATCTGTTTGTGCCATCAACAATTCGCATCACTTTTAATGGAAATGCCTGTTCAGATAAGCCCTCCCATAGGTCTAACTTTTTGAAAGTTTCAACCGTTTGCCACAAAAACGCAGTAGTGCGTGGATCCTGTCTGGTTTGTGTTGGCGCGCAGACAATCACATCGTATCCGCAATCGCGACAGGCAATCGCTGTGGTCAGCCCCACTAATCCGCCACCAACGACGACGATATCTGCATTTTTATTCATTCTTGACCTCATTCAGTCGTGAATTTTGGGCTATATATCTTTTTTCAAAGATGACAGAAGCGCACAGGGGTGTTAACCCGTAAAAAGGGTTTTTGATTACGCTTCGACGGGAGGGGCGTTCATGTTCGGCATATCTCGCTCAGCGATTTGGGCTTTCGGGGTTCATATCCTCACTGCATCCGGTGCATTTTTAGCATTTTTGTCCATTGTTTCTGCGGCTGAATACGACTTTCGGCAATCTTTCTTTTGGTTAGGCTTGGCTCTTGTTGTCGACGGTGTAGACGGACCATTGGCCCGCAAACTTGAAGTGAAAAAATGGTGGCCACATTGGTCCGGTGATACGCTAGACAATGTAATTGACTATACCACTTACGTTATCATTCCTGCTTTTATCCTGTATCAAAGTGGCCTGTTGGATCAGACCAATGCTCTTGGCCAAAAGGATGAACTCGCCAGCAAGTTTTATTCCTTCACAGCTGCCGCAGCGATTGTGATTACAAGCGCTATCTACTATGCGGATACGCGCATGAAGAGTGAAGACTATGCTTTTAAAGGCTTTCCAGTGTGTTGGAACATGGTTGTCTTTGCCCTGTTCGTGGTTTCGCCATCCGCAAACTTCTCGCTTGTTTTCATCCTCATCACAGCAATTCTTACATTTACACCGATCATGTTTATCCATCCAGGGCGGGTGAAAATACTAAGACCGTTAAATCTGGCCGCCTTTATTATGTGGGGCGTAAGTGGATTGATTGCAGTCTATTTCAATCTCGACAATCCGATATTGCTAGACGCATTGTTTATAGCCTGTAGCGTCTATCTATTTGTGATCGGATTTATCCTGCAACTAATGGGAAAATTGCGCTGACACTGACGCAGTAAACTTTCTTGGGGCCAAGAGACTTTACCGCTGGATTTGCAAGTCTGATTCAGTTTATTCACTTTCCATGAAGAACAACGGTTCCAACGCTAACTCAGGACCCGACACTGCCATGCTTTCTGTGCATGGCGTGACAAAGCTTTTCGGCACATTTCCAGCCAATAAAGATATTTCATTCAATATTCAGCCTGGCGAAATTCATGCACTGCTTGGCGAGAACGGTGCTGGCAAATCCACACTTGTAAAAATGCTGTATGGCTCACTGCAACCCACTGCAGGCACAATCATGTGGCAAGGCAAGCCTGTTTCTATTCAATCACCGTCCGAAGCGCGTGAACTTGGCATTGGAATGGTCTTCCAGCATTTTTCGCTGTTTGAGGCACTAACTGTTGCAGAAAACATTGCACTGTCTATGCCATCTGATTCCGGCATTAATAATATAGCCAAACAAGCAGTCGAATATTCCGAGAAATATGGGTTAAAATTAAATCCCAATGCGGTGATTGGTGATCTATCCGTCGGCGAGCGCCAAAGGGTTGAAATCATTCGGTGCCTTCTGCAAGAGCCCCAGCTTTTAGTTTTGGATGAGCCGACTTCTGTTTTAACGCCGCAAGAATCTGAAGCTCTGTTCAAAACAGTTGAGTTTTTAAGAGATGAGGGAAGAGCAATTCTGTTCATCTCCCATAAGCTGGACGAAGTTCGCGCCCATTGTGATCGGGCAACTGTTCTGCGGTTTGGTGAGGTTGTTGCGAGTTGCGATCCACGCACAGAAACAGCAGCTTCAATTGCAGGTATGATGGTAGGGTCTGATGTTGATGTGGTGACCAAGCCTGTGAGTAGCGCTTCCACAACAGACGTCTTTACGATTCAAAATCTTTCTCTCCCAGCCAATGGTCCGTTTAACGTGGCAATGAAAGATATCAATCTTACGGTTAGGTCTGGTGAAATATTAGGCATCGCTGGCATTGCAGGAAATGGCCAGTCTGAATTATTTGAGGCGGTAAGCGGCGAGCGTTTGGCATCGTCTGCCAATGAAATCACTTTGCGAGGCCATTCCGTAGGAAAACTGGGCATCAATCAGCGGCGTAAACTTGCAGCTGCATTCGTGCCAGAAGAACGCAATGGCCATGGTGCGATTGGTGCATTGTCATTAAGCGAGAATTTACTCCTTTCGCGTCACGCATCGGATGCGGTTGCATATCTAAAAGGCGGTGCTTTGAAACTTGTTCAGAGTCATTTGATCGCTAAAGCAACCAAACGCATTAGCGAAGTAATGGATGTTCGAAAGAGTGGCGATGATCCCAAAGCGTCCTCGCTGTCAGGTGGCAATCTGCAAAAATTTATCGTTGGCCGCGAGCTTGATAGGCAGCCAGCTTTGCTGGTGATCAATCAACCTACATGGGGTGTTGATGCCGGAGCAGCACAGCGAATACGTCAGGCAATTATCAATTTGGCTGAGCAAGGAACGGGCGTCTTAGTGATCTCCCAAGACCTTGATGAGATATTTGAAGTCTCGGACCGCATCGCCGTAATATTTGAAGGCCGCATATCCAATCCCAAACCAGTGAATGAAATATCTCGCGATGAGATTGGAATGTTGATGGCTGGCTTAGGGTTAGGCGATAACGGTGAAGGTCAATCCCATGCGGCCTAGCTTTGCCATTCAATTGGAAAAACGCGATTCTATTTCAACGTTTTTTTCTATCGTTTCACCCTTTATTGCCTTGGCGCTAACGCTGTTCATCGGTGCAATTCTGTTTTTGCTTTTGGACAAAAATCCTGCTGGCGCGCTTTACGTATATTTTATCGAACCCCTAACGGAAACATGGTCTCTGCATGAGCTTGCCGTTAAAGCCGCACCTCTCATATTGATTGCTACAGGTCTTAGCTTCTGCTTTCGTTCTGGTAACTGGAATATTGGTGCAGAAGGCCAGTTTATTATGGGTGGCATTGCAGGATCGGCCATACCAATACTACTGCCCGGTTTTGATAGTTTCTTAGTCTTGCCTGCAATGTTGCTTTGCGGAGTGCTCGGTGGCATGGCTTGGGCATATATTCCTGCATTGCTCAAAACCCGGTTTGGAGCAAATGAAATCCTCTCCAGCCTGATGTTGGTGTATGTCGCAGAACGTCTATTAGACTGGCTGGTGCGTGGGCCATGGCGCAATCCGGAAGGCTTTAATTTTCCTGAATCCAGAAGCTTTTCGGGCTGGCAAGTCTTGCCAGAAGTTCTTGATAGTGGACGCACCCACTATGGCGCAGTGTTTGCGATTATCGGCGTTCTTTTGGTTTGGTTTCTCTTTGCCAAAACCATGAAGGGATTTGAAATCTCGGTTGTTGGCCAAGCACCACGGGCAGGGCGCTTTGCGGGATTTGACCCAAAGCGGACAACTATTTTCGTATTTTTAGTGTCAGGTGCGTTTGCAGGGCTTGCAGGCATTAGTGAAGTGGCGGGCCCTATCCAGCAACTACGACCACAAATTTCGCCGGGTTATGGGTTCTCGGCAATCATTGTTGCATTTCTCGGACGATTAAATCCGTTGGGTATATTTGCAGCGGGCATCATATTGGCGCTTTCGTATTTGGGTGGTGAAGCCGCACAAGTTTCGCTGAATGTTTCAAGCCGCATTGCAAGTGTATTTCAAGGCATGTTGCTCTTCTTTGTGTTGGCTGCCGATACGCTCATCCATCACCGCATCAGGTTTGGTAATCCATCCACCCCAAAAGAAGCGGGGGCGTAAAGCATGGATTTCACTCAAGCCGTATTACTCACCATTATCACCGCCGCAACGCCATTGATGATTGCTGCATTAGGAGAATTGATCACAGAACGTTCTGGCGTTCTAAATCTAGGCGTTGAAGGCATGATGATCATGGGCGCTATTGCCGGATTTGCGTTCGCTCAAATGACCGGAAATCCATATATGGGTGTGATAGGCGGCATTGTATTTGGATCGCTGTTCTCGCTTTTATTTGCATTTTTGACGATTACCCTTGTCACCAATCAAGTTGCAACAGGTCTTGCTTTGACCATTTTAGGAGTTGGAATTTCAGGTCTCTGGGGTGAGGCGTTCGTGGGTATTCCGGGTATCAAGCTTCAACCCATCATCATACCGTATCTGTCTGATTTGCCGTTCTTTGGACGATTGCTATTTGCTCAAGACATCATCTTTTACATGTCAATTGCATTAGTGTTTGGCATCACATGGTTTTTGTTCAAATCAAAAGCAGGTTTGGTGCTAAGGGCGGTTGGTGACAATCATGAATCCGCCCATGCACTTGGCATTTCTGTAGCTAAAGTCCGATACATGGCCGTTGCCTTCGGTGGGGCATGTTCTGGTCTTGCGGGAGCTTATATGTCGCTGGTTTACACAACCCAATGGATTGAGAATATGACAGCGGGCAGGGGCTGGATTGCACTCGCTTTGGTTGTATTTGCCTCTTGGCGGCCAAATAGGGTGTTGATAGGTGCCTATTTGTTCGGCTCTGTGGGCATCGCCGAGTTGCACATTCAGGCCTTAGGCGTAAAAGTACCCTCACAATTTTTGTCAGCCTTGCCTTATCTGGCGACAATCATAGTTCTGGTTGTGATATCGCGAAACAGGCGGCTAACGATTATCAACACTCCGGCCTCGCTTGGTAAAGGGTTTGTGCCGGATCGATAAAATTCTCGCGTGACAGGGAAAACACAAGGAAGCGTAAAATGAAGAAAATACTTGCAGCTATGCTCGGTTTGGGCATGTCCACATTCGCATTCGCCGCACCAGCAAATGCAGCCGACACGAAAGCATGTTTCGTATATGTTGGCCCAATTGGTGACTTTGGCTGGACATACCAGCATGAGCAGGGTCGCTTAGCCGTTGAAAAAGAACTGGGTGTCGAAACTGCCTATCAGGAAAGCGTAAAAGAAGGTGCTGACTCAGAGCGCGCTATTGAGCGTTTTGCGCGTTCAGGATGTAACATCATTTTCACGACTTCATTCGGCTACATGGACCCAACCAATAAGGTTGCAAAGAAATTTCCTGACGTGAAGTTCGAACACGCAACAGGGTATAAGCGTGAGAGCGATAACGTTTCGACCTACTCTTCGAAATTCTATCAAGGCCGTTACATTCAAGGTCAGATCGCCGCAAAAACATCTAAGACTGGCATCGCAGGTTACATTGCCTCGTTCCCAATTCCAGAGGTGGTGCGCGGCATCAACTCATTTATTCTTGGTGCGCAATCTGTGAACCCTGATTTCAAGCTGAAAGTCATCTGGGTGAACACTTGGTTTGATCCGGGCAAGGAATCTGATGCGGCAAAAACTCTGATCGACCAAGGCGTGGATATCATAACGCAGCATACGGATTCGACTGCTGCAATTCAGGTTGCTGAAGAGCGCGGCATCAAGGCATTTGGCCAGGCATCAGACATGATTAAATTTGGCCCGAAGGTTCAACTAACCGCAATCATTGATGATTGGGCACCTTACTATCTGGAGCGCGTTAAAGCGTTGATGGATGGCACTTGGGAACAACAAGATGTCTGGCATGGCTTGGACCACGGTAGTGTTGCAATGGCACCTTACACCAACATGCCTGATGATGTAGCTGCCATGGCAAAGGAAACTCAGGCAAAAATCACCGCCAACGAGTTTGAACCCTTCACAGGTCCAATCATGAAGCAGGACGGTACTGAATGGCTGAAAGACGGCGAGAAAGCCGACATTGGCACATTGCTTGGCATGAATTTCTACGTCAAAGGCGTAGATGATCAATTACCTCAGTAAGGCAGATCATAAAATAATAAGGGGAAGGGGGCTTATGCCCCTTTTTCATTTTTGCCTCTTGATAAATTGCTATGAATATCGCATAGCCTTTTTGCTAGCCACAACACCAATGGAGAGGTGACAGAGTGGTTGAATGTACCGGTCTTGAAAACCGGCGTGCGTGCAAGCGTACCGTGGGTTCGAATCCCACCCTCTCCGCCACTAACTGCCAACTCTATATATTCAGATATCAATTTAAGGCTTGTGGTTTATCCTACGGACGTAGGCTGCGGTTTAATTCAATTAGTCCCAATGTCCGATGAGCGGACAAAGAAGCCGCTAGATTCAATATGACCAACAACCGCTTTCGGCTCTAAACATTCGGTGGTACGTTCGGCTAGAGATATTCAAATTAGGTGGTCTCATGATTATCAGATTATGGCGTGCTTTTGCAGGCAGTGAAGAAGTCTTAAAGCAATACGCTGATCATCTTAAAAGAACGACTTTCGAAGAAATGGCCTTATTGCCCGGACACCTCGGCGCCGCGCTGGCAATAAAAGTCAAGGGGACCGACTATGAACTGGTTGTAACCAGCTTCTGGAAAGATCTGGAATCAGCAGGTCATTTTGAAAAAGGTGAATTTGATGATGCTGTTGTAAAACCGAGCACTCAGGAACTGCTCCAGTCTTTCGACTTAAAGGTAGAGTATTTTGAAACGGTTGTGGCCACTGGTGTTTTAGGGACTGAATAGGCTCGCAGGCTGACATTCTCGCAAACCGCTACATTGGTGACTTTTGGCTCTTTCCCAGTCTCAAAATCTTGGAAAAATAGCATTACAGTAGGCCAAACTTTTCCGTAGCAAATGCGCTCCTAATTATTGAAGCCCAGATTGTAGACGTTGCATTATTTATGCTGAGTCATTGAGTGGCTGCTTGAATCTTGGCAATTGATTGCATGTGCCGCCCATAGATTGTGATATTCACCTAAAAGGTCTTAGCTTCCCATTAACCCTGCACATCA
>CAZEPF010000032.1:0-21083 GCA_964514045.1 uncultured Rhizobiaceae bacterium
ACAAACGCCACGGCGTTCAAACGGTTCAATCCAAGCCAGATACGCTCTAGTTTTCCTGCATTTACCCACAATATTAAACTTCAAGTGCAGAATATAACGTAATTTGGATTTTTTACTCGCAACACTCACTTAGATATGCTTTCTTTCGCGCGTTGAGTTCGGATAAACCGAACCAAATGGGAGAAGAAAATGAAAAAGTATCTATTAGGAGCGGCTGTTGTCGCGACTTCAGTTCTTGGTGGCGCCCCAGCACAGTTTGGTGCAACGCCTGTTCAAGCAGCTGAGTGTGGGAAAGTATCTATTACAGAGATGGATTGGGCATCATCGCAGGTTGTTACTGCGGTTGCTTCGTTTTTGATGGAACAAGGCTACGGCTGTGACGTTCAAAAAGTTCCTTCATCTACTGTACCAGCACTTACATCATTGGCAGAAACTGGCGAGCCAGACATTCTGACTGAAGTATGGGCAAACTCAACTCCAGCATACCAGGGTCTTTTGGACGAAGGTAAACTGGTTGAATTGACAAATGTTCTTTCTGACGGTGGCGTCGAAGGATGGTGGATTCCTGAGTATCTTGCTAAGTCAAACCCTGAGTTAACAACTTGGGAAGGCATCATGAAGAACCCAAGCGCTGTTGGCGGTAAGTTCCATGACTGTCCATCAGGCTGGGCTTGTGACATCATCAACAACAACAACCTGAAAGCTCTTAAAATCGACGGCACTGGCCTTGAGCGCTTCCAGCACGGTTCTGGTGAAACTCTACAAACCTCAATCGCGTCTGCTTACGCTGACAAGACACCATGGTTTGGTTACTACTGGGCACCAACAGCTGTTTTGGGTAAATACCCAATGGTTCAGGTGAAAGTTGCTGACTACAATGCTGATGCACACACATGTAACGGTAAAGAAGACTGCGCAACACCAAAAGTATCAGCATACCCATCGGCTAAAGTTGCAACTGCAGCATCTGGTGCATTCGTTAAGCGCGAGCCAGAAATTGCTGAATTGTTGAAAAACGTTTCATTCACGAACGCTCAAATGGGTGAAGTTCTTGCGTGGCGCTTGGACAACAACGCTTCTAACGAAGAAGCAGCTGTTTACTTCCTTACAAACTATAAAGATGTTTGGGCAGATTGGTTGAGCGATGACGCAAAAACTAAGCTTGCTTCAATTCTTAACTAAGTAGTTTCAAATCAACACTACCCTTCCGCTTAACTGCGGGAGGGTTTTTGTAAATTTTGCCGGGGGGAAACATGGCATTTTATGATGGATTATTCAGTGCATTAGGACTTGAGGAATGGTGCGGGAAAAGCACATCCAACGCTCCATTATCGATGTCAGACTTAATGGCACAAGGAAAAGGTGAGGCTGCATCAGGTCCAATATTCCCATTTCCGTCTCTAGATAATTTAAACGAGAGTTGTAGCAATCTAAGCCAGACCCGTGATGTAACAAAAGGCATCGAAAACGGATTTCTAGCTGCAAAGCCTGCTCTTAAAACCGTGCTTGACCCAATCACTCAACCTTTGAGTTGGTTATTGGATGCAGCGCTTTATACATTCGCAGTTGTTCCATGGTTTATCATGATACCGCTTCTGTTGATGGTTTCATGGTATGCATCACGTTCTGTCTTTGTAACTGCATTTGTGGGCCTCTCAATTTTGTTGCTCGCATTTGTTGATCACTATGATGTTGCAATGCAAACCCTATCCATTATTTTTGTCTGTACTGGCATATCGGTACTCTTGGGCGTGCCCATAGGCATCGCGATGTCCAAGTCTGACAGGCTGCAAAGTTCTGTGGTTCCAATCCTTGATCTGCTGCAAACACTTCCGACATTTGTATATCTCATTCCATTGATCTTCTTGTTCTCGGTGACCGAGTCAAAACTCTATGGTATTGCGATCATTCTTTACGCGATTGTGCCGGTTATTCGTTTGACTGACCTTGGCATTCGATTGGTGGACAAAGACGTAATTGAAGCTGCCAATGCATTTGGGATGAATTCCAAACAGCGTTTGGTTGGCGTAGAACTACCTCTAGCGCTTCCAAACATTATGGCCGGTGTAAACCAGACTATTATGATGTCGCTTGCGATGGTGGTTATCGCTTCACTCGTCTCGGCTCCTGGCCTTGGTGTGAACGTGTTACGCGGTATCAGAAACCTTGAACTCGGTGTTGGTATTGTTGCCGGTATTGGTATCGTTCTTCTTGCCGTCATTTTGGACCGTGTTTCAAAGGCTGCACTTTCGCGGGTCGACATGACCCACAACGCGCATTAGGGGTGGGGATATAATGAGTACTGAACCTAAAGTAAGACTCCGTGGGCTTTTCAAAATCTTCGGAACCGACAGCAAAGCGGCTTTGAGTCACGTTAAAAATGGTTTAGGGAAAGAAGACCTGTTGGTTCAACACCAGCACGTTCTTGGCCTTCAAAACATTGATGTGGACATGCAGGCGGGCGAAATTACGGTTGTGATGGGTCTGTCTGGCTCAGGCAAGTCAACGCTTATTCGCCACCTCAATCGTTTGATTGACCCGACCGATGGTGAAATATTGGTCGATGGCGAAGACGTCATGAAGCTGAATGAGGATGATCTTCGCACATTGCGTCAAAACAAAATGTCGATGGTCTTTCAGAAATTTGCTCTGTTACCTCACCGTACCGTTCTTCAAAACGCTGGCATGGCGTTGAAGGTACGTGGAATGGATGAGGAAACGCAAAGGTCGGAAGGCATGAAGTGGCTGGAGCGTGTTGGGCTTAAGGGGTATGAAAATCATTACCCTGCACAACTTTCTGGCGGCATGCAGCAGCGCGTGGGTATTGCCAGAGCGTTGACTGCTAACACTGACATCATGTTGATGGATGAAGCATTTTCTGCGCTTGATCCGCTCATCCGTACCGATATGCAAGATTTACTTCTTGAGCTGCAACACGAGCTAAACAAGACAATCGTCTTTATTACACATGACTTGGATGAAGCCCTTAAACTGGCTGATCACCTTGTGATTTTGAAAGACGGTGCAATTGTTCAGCAAGGTGAGCCGCAGGGCATTTTGCTTAATCCCGCTGATCCGTACATCGAAGACTTTGTGAGCGATATTAACCGCGCACGAGTTCTTCGCGTTGGGTCCGTTATGGGCAAAACCAAGAAGAATACGAAATATGCTGGTGATGTTCAGATTGGTGACAACCTTGAATCCATGATCGCTATATCCAATGGTGAAACCAATAAGATTTATCGTGTCATGGAAAATGACAAAGTCGTTGGTCAACTGGATATGCTTGATTTGGTAAAGGCACTTGTGCCGCGTCTGCCAACTATCAAAAGCTAGAGCAATAATGTATTATTGATTTTAAGCGAGCGAGTGCACTGTCATTCGCTCGTTTTTTATGTGCAATAGAGACTTATTCGTAGAGGCCGGCTGAACGCGCTCGTAATCTGATAAGCGATAAAACCGTATCGATAGTGGGCGTCGGTGTGCCTGTAATACTACCTAATTCCTGTACGGATGAGACAAGCGCATCAATTTCCATTGGCCTGTTTTGATCTAGGTCTTGCAACATGGAAGTGCGATGCGCGCCTACCGCAGCTCCCCCTTCAATACGACGGTCAACATCAATGGGGAATTTAACCCCAAGCTTCTCAGCGATCGCTTGCGCTTCCAACATCATGTTGCGAGCAACACTTCGTGTACGTTCTTCGGTACATAAAACATCCAGGGTTGCATGAGTAAGCGCAGAGATTGGATTGAAACTGAGATTGCCCCAAAGTTTAATCCAGATTTCATCGCGCAATTTAGGGCGAACAGGCGCTTTTAATCCAGCAGCCGATAATGCTTTTGAAAGTGTAACGGCACGTTCTGATTTGGAGCCATCGGGTTCACCCAATGAAAAGCGGTTTCCTTCGATATGTTTGATGACGCCTGGCTCAATCACTTCGGCTGCCGGATAGACAACACACCCTAATACATTGTCAGGGCCAAACCCGCTCCATTGCGCGTTACCCGGATCAACACTTGCCACGCGCTTGCCGTCAAGTGGGCCGCCAAGCTTATGAAAATACCACCAAGGGACACCGTTCACGCCACTGACAATGGTTGTGTGACTACCGATTAGTGGGGCCATCTTTGGAACAAGCGGAGGAACTGAATGTGCCTTGAGAGTAACGATAATATAATCCTGCGATCCTAAATCATTAGGATTATCTGAGGCAGTTACTCGGACATTGGTCTCACCGCTATCTTCAATCAGGCGAAGGCCATTTTCTTTCATAGCAGTAAGATGGGGACCGCGAGCAACGAGAGAAACATCGGCACCAGCTTGCGCCAGTTTAGCGCCCATATAACCGCCAATTGCGCCAGCACCAAAAATACAAATCTTCATAAGATTACCTTATGAGGCTTCAACCAGTCCAAGCTTTTCTGCCATGCCAATGCGCTGCATTTTACCCGTTGCCCCTTTTGGGATTTCATCAAGGATAACAACCTTACGAGGTACCTTGAAATCCGCCATACGCTCGGCTGCAAATGCACGGATATCTGTGTCACTAGCGTCCACGCCATCCTTTAGCACAATCGCGGCTGCAACCTCTTCTCCAAGTTTTGGATGGGGCAGTGCGAAGGTTACGACTTGAGCAACTGCAGGGTGATCCATCAACACGCCATCTACTTCTAACGGGCTTACTTTTTCGCCGCCACGATTGATTATTTCTTTCAAGCGTCCTGTCAGGAAGAGATAACCCTCTTCGTCAAAGTTTCCTTTGTCACCCGTACGGAACCATCTTTTGTCATCAATATCAAAAAAGCTTTTAGCATTTGCGTCTTCATTGCTTTCATAGCCGGGCGTGACATTCGGGCCAGAAATAACAACCTCACCTGATCCTTCTATGAGATGATCGTTTTCCTCATCGGCAATCGCGACCTCGGGACCGGCAGCAAGACCAACGGATCCCGGTTTTTGCTTGCCCATCGGATTGCAACACATCTGGTGCGTTGCTTCGGTCATTCCATACGCTTCAATGACAGGCGCTTTGAATGTCTCTTGTAGTTTTTCCATAACTTGCGCAGGCAGGCTTGCCGACGATGACCGGATAAAGCGCAGGGGTATATCCGAAATGACATCTTCATTTCTGGATGCGCGCATCAAGATCGCTTGATGCATAGTGGGTACGGCTGTGTACCAAGTAGGTTTTGCTTCTTTCATGCTGGCAAAAAACGTCATGGCATTAAAGCCGGACGTACACCAAATCGAAGCCCCCATAGCAACCGAAGATGTAACCGCCGCAATCAGCCCGTGAATATGAAAGAGTGGCATTACATTTAGACAACGGTCTTCTGCTTTGAGGCTCAGAGAATGCGCAATATTCTTGGCTGATGCTGCGAGATTTGATTGCAGCAATGGCACAATCTTCGGGCGCGAAGTTGTGCCAGAGGTATGCAGGATGAGGGCAACATCATCCTGATTGGTATCGCGGGGTGAAACCGACTTCACATCACCTTCAGGCTTTAGCGTAAAACTACCTGCGGTTTTCGGGTCTTCGTGTAGCCATAAAATATTCAGCGATAGACTGCGTGCTGCGGCAAGTGCTGGGCCATCATAACCATGCTCAAGCACGATTGCTTTTGAGTTTAGATCATCAAGATAGAACTCATATTCTTCTTCGCGATAATTCGGGTTTAGCGGTGCAGTAGTGGCTGCTTGTGCGATGGTAATAAATGATGTCGCCATATGCGCGCCATTTGGCAAAACAATCGCAACGCGATCTTCCGGTCCAATACCCGCTGCATTTAATTCAGAACGAACTTTCTCACTTAACTCGCGCAGTGCGCCATAGGTAAGCCATTCTTTTTGCGCAGCACCAATTGCCAGAGCCTCGTCAGGATGAGTGGAAATTAACGCAGTTAAAGTCTGAACCATAGTAATGCACCTAATTTATCGAAAAGTGTTTACTGTATAGATAGCGTGGTTGAGTTGAAGTCTTCAAGCCTTTACCGCGCGGTTATGTGAAAGAGCGTCTGCAAAAGATAAAAGCCGTTCAGTTTTTTCATCCCATAAGTGAAGTCGCGCACTGGAAATACTTTCACGGATTGTCATACGATTGTGTTTAGCAAGGCTGGCATGATCACTCAGAACCTCGGTTAAGCGATAAAACGGAATCCGGCTATACAAGTGATGAACATGATGGATTCCGATGTTCCCCGTTAGCCATTGCAAGACACTCGGTAGCACATAGTACGAACTTCCGTGAAGTGCAGCTTCATGAAGTTGCCAATCTTCATCCTCGCTCCAATGAGTCGTTTCAAACTGATGTTGTACATAAAACAGCCAGACACCCGCGGTTGCTGCAAGGATAGTCGAGGGAAGGAAGATCAAAAGAATGGGCATCAAGCCACCCACCAAAAACACGACAGTTAGCATGGCAAGAATTCCAAAATTGGTCGCCATAGAACTAACCCAATATTTGGCTTGCGATGTTAACCCTAGCGGCAAGCGATATTCCAACAGAAATATGTAAGTAGGCCCAAGCACAAACAATACGATTGGATGGCGATAGAGCCGGTAAAGTAACCGTTCAAGTTGTGTGCGTCCCAAATATTCATCGACCGTAAGTGTGTGAATGTCACCTAACCCGCGTCGGCCCAAATTGCCCGACGAGCCGTGATGGATGGCATGAGCACGCCGCCAGACATCGTAAGGTGTGAGAGTTAAAACTCCCAATATTCGTCCCAGCCAGTCACCCACTACTTTATTCTTGAAAAATGATCCGTGCCCACAATCATGCTGAATAACAAACAGACGTAATAAAAACGCAGCACTGGCTACAGATAGGGCGAGTGTGAGCCAATAACTCACTCCCAAAGACCACCATGCTAAAATCCAAAGCACAATAAATGGTCCGAGCGTCACCAACAATTCAAACACACTTCGCAGCGTATCTGGTTCACGGTAGCCGGCCAATATTGTTACCCAATCACGTGCGTTGAGCTGTTCATTAGTTTGCTCTGTCGAACGAAAAGTTTCAGTCATTTGTCTGCATACCGCCATTGTCTTAGCGGACTATGCAGGCAGATTTGCCCACGCCGCAATTTCAGGGACTCAATTGGTGGAAACTTCTAACAAATTTTGAGAGATTTAGCATACAAGAAGTTTAGTTATGCGGCAGTTTTTCTATGCTAGGTCTGAGTTTGCTAAAACCCGCTTCTTTTGTAGAGGGTATGTGCTGCATTTTCAGAAGCGTTTTGGATGTTTAGGGGGCGCGCTACGCTATAGAATCCATCAAATATACTTTGGCGGCGCCAGCGAATCCCGTTTCACAATATAGGTTTCAAGCTCAATTTGCTGGATGGTTTCAACACCGGTAACAAGGTCATGCAAACACTCCGCAGCTATCGATCCCATTTTTTCGTGAGGCACGTGAACAGTTGTTAGGCTGGGACTGATAACCGTCGATAATTCAATATCATCAAATCCAACCACAGAAACATCACCAGGAACATCAAGACCGAGCTCTTTGGCAGCTTGGATCGCCCCCACAGCAAGCACATCGTTCCCGCAAATAACAAGTGTTGGTGGTTTGCCTTTTGTAATGTTGGCAATTTTCAAAAAAGCATCATGACCACTTTTTATAGAGTAGTCGGTTTCAATAACTGGCATTGAATGAGCATCAAACCCTGCATTCTCAATGGCTGATCTTGCGCCCAACAATCGGTCGCGTGCCCGGTCGTTCATTTCGGTGTGTGCTGCAATATAGGCAAAGCTTTTATGGCCAAGTGACAGGGCGGTTTGCATAAGTTTACTCGAAGCTTTTTGATTGTTGAAACCCACATAGGATTGGGTTTTGTCTGTTGTGCAATTCCACGCTGAGACGATTGGAATTTCTCTTTCAGATAAAAACTCATAGATCGCCTGATCCCTATGAAATCCGATTACCAAAAGACCATCCGCACCACGCCCGACAAGGGCGCGAATTTGCTTTGCTTCTTGCTCAGGGTCATAGCCGGAACTGGCAACAAGCATGGTAGCATTTTTTGCAAGTAGAACTTCCTGGAACGCTTCAATACCGCGTGCAAAGATTGCATTCTCCATCGTTGGAATAACAACGCCAAAGATACCAGTTCTATTGGCAGCAATCGCTCTGGCGCCAAAATTGGGAACATAGTTCAGCTGATTAACCGCATTCATAACGCGGTCGCGGGTCTTCTCGGACACTTTGTCCGGCTCATTCAGACAGCGTGAAACCGTTGCGGTTGAGACCTCTGACACGCGGGCAACATCTTCAAGTGTTGGCAGATTACGCTTCTTCAGCAAGGGCAATGATTCCATATGGTTGGGGGTAACCTATCAGATATTCAGCCGAAGTTGCAGAGATTAACTTACTCAAAATGTAATAGCTTGCATAATTTCATGTAAGCTATTACATAGCGCTATTATGATGGATGAGGTGACTTAGCGTGCATTGGATCGCAATCGCCATAACGATAGCAGTTGTTGCAGTTTACATTTTTGGTTTATCCGGAATGTCTGGCTTCACGGCTGAATCAAATCTAAGTATCTACCGAAAGGCAGGGCTATTGGCTGCTCTGTTGATCGTAACCGCACTATTTCTGATGTGACGCATGTCACCATCAATTGTATCAATGAAAGGATGAGGCACCGATGCCTATTACATATCTCAAAAAAGCTGATTTAACTTCGACCAGTGACTCTGTTGATGTTCGAAACACTGTTCAGGAAATTCTGGATACGATTGAAGCAGGTGGCGATGCTTCGGCAATAGAGTATGCGGCAAAGTTCGATAAATATGACGGTAACATCATGCTGACTGCCGAAGAGATTGAAGCTGCTGCTGCTCAAGTGCCAGAACAGTTGAAGAAAGATATTCAATTCGCCCATCAGAATGTGCGTCGGTTTGCCGAAATGCAAAAGACCACCATGAATGACGTGGAAATGGAAATTGTGCCAGGCCTTATTGCAGGTCAGAAGTGTATCCCGGTTGATACAGCAGGGTGTTATATTCCTGGCGGACGCTACAGCCATATTGCGTCTGCGATCATGACAGTAACAACGGCAAGTGTTGCGGGATGTAAGAACATTATTGCATGTTCGCCACCGCGTCCGGGCATCGGTATTGCGCCTGCTATCATTTATGCTGCGCATATTTGTGGTGCGCATAAAATCTTGGCACTGGGTGGTGTTCAAGGTGTCGCCAGCATGGCGTTTGGTCTGTTTGATCTGCCCAAAGCAGATATCCTTGTAGGTCCGGGCAACCAGTTTGTTGCAGAAGCAAAACGCATTTTGTTTGGCCGTGTAGGCATAGACATGTTTGCAGGTCCAACCGACAGTTTGATCTTGGCAGATAGTTCTGCTGATCCGGAAATTGTTGCCGTTGATCTCGTCAGTCAGGCAGAGCATGGATACAATTCGCCCGTGTGGCTCGTCACCAATGACAAAGGCTTGGCCGAAACTGTAATGGCGCGTGTGCCTGAACTTATTGCTGACCTGCCAGAGCTTAATGGTCAAAATGCTGAAGCGGCTTGGCGCGATTATGCGGAAGTTATTCTGTGCGATGATCGCGAAGAAATGGCAGCCACTTCCGATGAATACGCTCCCGAACACCTAACTGTTCAGGCCGATGATCTGGATTGGTGGCTTAACCGCTTGTCATGTTACGGTTCGCTTTTCTTGGGCGAAGAAACCACTGTTTCATATGGCGATAAAGCATCGGGTACGAACCACGTTCTGCCAACATCGGGTGCTGCAAAATACACGGGTGGTCTTTCGGTCCATAAGTATATGAAGATTGTAACGTGGCAACGCGCAACGAGAGACGGGGCAAAACAAGTCGCAGAAGCAACCGCAAGAATTTCCCGCCTTGAAGGCATGGAAGGCCACGCGCGTGCTGCTGATGTACGCCTTGCTAAATATTATCCAGATGAAGAGTTTGATCTCACCGCATCCATGTGATGCAAGTAAAGGAATATTCAAACGTGTCTATTTTTGCGGCTGTCGCTAAAGCTTGTGGCTGTGAGAACGTGATTGAATGTCAGGCAGAGGAAACACCAACCGTGTTGCAGGAAGCAATCGACAGCAAAAAGATGACAATCATTGTTTCCAAATGCGAGAGCGGAAACATCAAAGTTCCGGTTATTACTATGGACCCTGTTATCATCCGCGATCGCTTCATGAAAGCGGTTAGCGCTTAAGGAAGATTTTTGTTTCGCAATCGTGACATCCATTCAACCTCTGACGCTCGCGATCTCGCGCGGGCGCGTTTGCCATGGATGGTTTTCGACTATATCGATGGTGCAGCGGGCGAGGGGTTTGGCGAAGAACTCAACCGGACTACCTTGCGTGATTTGCGGTTGCAGCCGCGTATTCTGGTCGACGTAAAAGAGCGCAATATCGGCTCCAAACTCTTTGGCAAAGAGACCCTATGTCCGTTTGGCATCAGCCCCATGGGCATGTGCAATCTGTCTGCTCCCAAAGCTGATTTGATGCTGGCAAAAATGGCAGCGAAATTTAAGGTGCCTGTTGGGGTCTCCACAGTTGCATCCACATCGTTGGAAGAAATCTGGGACGCATCCGACGGCAATGCCTGGTTTCAACTCTATATTAGTGGTGACGGAAAAAGCGCATCCCACCTGATCGAACGTGCATCCAACTGCGGATATGAGACGCTTGTGGTGACGTTGGATGTGCCGGAAGTGGGGCGGCGACCTCGCGAATTGCGCCGAGGCTTCAAAATGCCTTTCAAAATTGGTCCAAGGCAATTTATTGATTTTGCGCTTCACCCTCAATGGTCGCTGTCTACCCTGTTTTCCGGCAAGCCGGACATGGCAAATTTCAAAACCCCGGGGTTTAGTTTTGATCGCACAGAAAGTCGTGCTTCTGCGGATTGGGACAAACTTCGTGAAATTCGCGATCAATGGAAAGGCAATCTGGTCGTCAAAGGCGTGCTGAGTGTTGAAGATGCAAAAGCGTTAAAAAAGGCTGGTGTTGATGGCATACAGGTCTCAAGCCATGGCGGGCGGCAATTGGATAGCGCAATCCAACCCATAATTGCACTTCGTAAAATCCGTAAGGCGCTGGGGCCAAACTATCCAATCTTTTTCGATAGTGGTATCCGCTCCGGCGAAGACATCGTAAAAGCCTACGCTATGGGTGCCGATTTTGTATTTCTCGGTCGGCCGATGTTATTTGCTATGGCCGCAAATGGCGAAACGGGTCTTGAGCAGCTTTGGGATGTCCTTATGGATGAAACGAGCCTGACGCTTAGCCAGATAGGCAAAACATCCATGACCGGCTTGAATGAATGCTTGGTTGAGAACCAAACCTGATTATTGTTTTTCAGAAATCGTCTCTAAGCAAGCATCCAGCCAAGGCCATGCTGCCCTCGCATTTTTATTGATAGCGATATAGGTGCGACGGGTGAAAACAGGTGCATCTTTCAGTTCATAAAGAAGGTTATCTTGTAAGTATGAAGCTGCAATCCTTCGCGGAAGATAGGCGCTGCCACCATTATGCAGCAAAAAGTTCAGCGCCATTTGTGCGTTGCCAAAACTGGTACGCGCAACATTTGCATCTGCATATGCTTCCGCATGTTCACGACCAAATTCTTCTCCCGCTTCAACATAGATATAGCCTGGATCAAACTTGATCGGGCTTGAAGCATCTGTCGAAACCAGGATCAATTGATCAACAATCGACGGGATCAATTCTTCTTTCTGGGTAGAAGTTGGAGCATATCCAATTGCGATGTCGATTAAGTCATCACGCAACCAGGTGTTCAAGTCTCTCTGACTGCCCTGCCAAACCGAAATTGCAACATGCGGAAGTTCACGACGAATATAATCCAGCATGCGTTCGGTAAACCCGTCCCAGAGGTCAGGATCACATCCAATATTACAGACACTGCTCATTGCATCAGGTAGGGCAATCTCAACTTGCGCCTGTTTCCACAACTGAGAAATAGTTTGCGCATATCGAGACAAACGATGGCCGGCGGGAGTGGGTGTTGCGCCAGACTTTTGGCGGGTTATCAGCGTCTGCCCCAATCTGGTTTCAAGTGACTTTAATCTGGCCGTGACCGTTGATTGGGTTACGTTCAACGTTTCCGATGCGCGCACCAGGCTGCCCGTTTCAACAATGGCCATAAATGTTTGTAGCTCAGGTAAATTCATCGAATAATTATAATTCGAAAAATTCGAATTTACTATGCAAAATTATTCGTTTTTCAAGAGTTATATTTCCGTCTAAATTCTCATCACTGACGAGAGGAGTGTTCGCACATGACACAGAGACAGCAATTTATCGATGCAATGCGCGGTGTTGCAAACAGTGTAACGGTGGTGACGACTGACGGCCCTGCCGGACGTCACGGCGCTACAGTTTCAGCCTTTTGTTCTGTTTCAGCCGACCCGCCAACGGTTCTGGTTTGCTTAAACGCGCAATCGACAATCGCAGACCTCGTGATGCAAAACCGGAGATATACGGTTACGGTCCTGCCGGAACATTGCCAGCATTTAGCAGATCGGTTTGCAGGGCGCTTTGATGCGACTTTAACAAACAGGTTTGCAGGCATAGAAAACACTTCCCAACTTGTAGCTGGCGCAACTATTTTTGAGTGCGAGCTAGACAGTTCGGTTCTTTCTGGCAGCCATCAGGTTGTTATTGGGAAAGTGATTTCCTGCCAATCTGGCGAGGAGCGGCCATTGACCTATCTGGATGGCGCATATCATTGTGTTTCGAGATTTGTCGAAGCAGCAGAATAGGGTCTTCCAATGAGCAAACTGCAACATTTCAAAATGCTGATTGGAGGGGAGTGGGTTGATGCGTCCGATGGCGCGACCTTTGAAAGCTTCGATCCTTCAACCAAAGAGTCCTGGGCAACCATCCCCGAAGCAACAGAGCAGGATGTAAATCAGGCGGTTGATGCAGCCCAAGCCGCACTTCACGGCGCATGGGGAAGTCTCACGCCAACGCAACGGGGCAAACATCTGCACAGGCTTGCTGACTTGCTGGCAGAAAACTCTGAACATTTGGGTAGGATTGAAACCAAAGACACGGGCAAAATGTTCAAGGAGACTGCGTGGCAATCAACTTACATTGCCGAGTATCTGCATTTTTTTGCAGGTGCAGCTGATAAAATTCACGGCGATACTTTGCCGATAGATAAGCCGGATATGTTTGTGTTTACAAACCGCGAACCAATTGGCGTGGTGGCAGCAGTCATTCCGTGGAACTCGCAGATGTTTCTAAGTGCCACAAAGATCGGGCCCGCTCTTGCGGCAGGCAATACGATTGTTCTCAAAGCGTCAGAACATGCCTCTACGCCCTTGCTGGAATTCGGCAAATTAGTGGAACAGGCAGGCATTCCTGCAGGCGTGATCAACATCATTACCGGCCACGGCGATCCTTGCGGGCGCGTATTGACCTCCCATCCAAAAGTCGCGCGCGTTGCTTTTACAGGTGGCCCACAATCAGCACGTCATATCATCCACAATTCTGCAGAAAACTTTGCAGAAGTCTCGCTGGAACTTGGCGGCAAATCACCGTTCATCGTATTTGATGATGCGGATTTGGAGAGTGCTGTAAATGGCTCGGTGGCTGGTATCTTTGCAGCAACGGGTCAAAGTTGTGTAGCAGGATCACGGCTGTATCTGCACGAAGATATCGCGGATGCGTTCCTAGAAAAAATGACTGCGATTGCTAGTAACATCAAAATTGGTGACCCACAGGCTGACGAAACCGAAATGGGTCCACTTTGCACACAGGGACAGTTCGATCACATCGAACAACAGGTTGCACTTTCCCTCGAAGAAGGCGGCAAACTCTTGGCAGGTGGGAAGCCGGCATCGATGGGAGGTCTTTACTATGAGCCAACCATTATCGAGTGTCCCCGCCAAGACATGACGATTGTTGATACCGAACTCTTTGGTCCTGTTCTTGCTGTTCAACGCTTCAAAACCGAAGACGAAGTTGTGGCGATGGCCAATGATACCAAACATGGTTTGGCCGCTGGAATTTTCACCCGTGACAGTGCGCGTTCCATCCGCATGTCAAAGCGCATTCAGGCGGGTATCATTTGGGTGAACACGTATCGTGTGATTTCACCGATCGCTGAATTTGGGGGGATGAAAACAAGTGGCCACGGACGCGAAGCGGGCATGCAGGCATTGTATGATTATACGCGTCCAAAAACCGTTTGGGTAAACCTGTCCGATGACCCAATTGCCAATCCATTTAAGCCACGTTGATTGAAGGAGCCTGTTATGAAATTTCACATTGCAATCAATTTGGAGCGCATGGACGAGACGACAGATATTCGTGCAGTTCGTGATCATACGCTTGAGATGATCCAAATGGCGGATCGCGCTGGTTTTCAAGTAGCGTGGGCCGCAGAGCATCACGCCTTGGAAATGACCATAGCGCCAAATCCGTTTCAGATCATGACATGGTGGGCGGATCACACCGAAAACATTCGTCTAGGCTGCGGTGTTGCCAATGCTTCTTACTGGCATCCCATCAACATTGCGGGTGAAGCTGCAATGTTGGATGTTATCTCCGGTGGGCGCTTGGAGATGGGGCTTGGCTCAGGCGCATATCAGCGTGAGTTTGACCGGATGAAACCGGGATTGGATCAAAAAGATTCATGGCGTTATATGCAGGAAATGCTGCCACTTGTGCGTCGGCTCTGGAAAGAAGACATTGAACACGAAGGTGAATTCTGGCAGTTCCCGCGTTCAACGTCTTGTCCCAAACCCTTGCAAGATGAAGTCCCCATGTGGGTTGCCGCGCGCTCGCCCATTACTTTTGACTACGCGGTCGCCAACGATTGCAACATCATGTGTTGGCCATTGACCATGCCGTTTAGCGAAGCTGAAAAATATAAAACCCAGCTTGATGAATCCATTCAAAAAGCGGGCAACACTTGGAACGGTAACTTTGCTCTCATGCGACATACCGCGATTTACGATAATGAGGATGATCGTTCAGCATCCATTTACGCAGTTCGCAATGTGTTGGGAAAATTCGGAAACTTGATGATGAAGAAAGGCGATGTCATCAATGGGTTTCCTGATGCTGTTCCCTTTGAAGAACTTGAAGGCAACGTGCGTGTTGAACCAAAAATGCTGGAAGAAAACCTGATGTTTGGTTCGCCGGAAACGGCCATTTCAAAGCTGAAAGACTATGAGCGCATTGGCGTTGATACTTTTATTTATTACGCATCAATGGGGTTGGGTATGGATGTGCAAAAGCGCTCGCTGCAACTCTTCATTGATGAAGTTATGCCTGAATTTTCCTAAATCGGAGACCTGTAATGACAGTCGAAATTCGCCGTACATTGATGAATGTGCAAACCACATTTGAAGAAGGCGGTAAAGAAGTTGATGAACCGACAAAGCTTTTTGCAGCTTTGGCAATTATAAAGAACCCATGGTTTGGCCGCGGGTTTGTGGAAGACTTGCGCCCGGAAATTCGAGAAACGGGTCCCGTGATTGGTGAGCTTTTGACCAACATGATTATGGAAGCCACTGGCGGCGCCGTTGAAGGTTATGGCAAGGCATCCGTCGTTGGCATGGGTGGTGAAATTGAACACGCCCAAGCGCTGACGCATACCCTATGGTTTGGCAATAAATATCGCGATGCCGTGGGCGCAAAAACCTACTTGGTATTTGCAAATACGCGCGGTGCTGCGGGTACGTCTTTGATGATCCCTCTAATGGATAAGGATGATGCTGGGCGGCGCTCGCACTATCAGACCATTCATCTTACTGTGCCGGATGCACCAGCTGAAGATGAGGTCATCGTAGCCCTTGGCGCGTCTATTGGCGGCCACCCCAATCACCGTATTGGTAACCGCTATGAAGACCTGAAAGAGATGGGGCACGACGTGGATAATCCTGCAGGTGTCTGATACGCGTGAATTTGATCTAGCGCTTGACGGGACAGCCTATTGTGTAACGGGGCCGCAAAACGCACCCGTGCTATGTTTAATTCACGGCTTGGGATTGTGTCGTGAATTATGGGATGATCACCTTCTACAATTGTCTGCACACTATCGGGTGGTCACCTATGATTTGTATGGCCATGGGAATAGCAAGCCACCAAAAGAAACCGCATCTTTGAAAGTTTATTCCGATCAGCTTGCGGGACTCATGGACCATCTGGAAATAGACAAGGCATCGATCATTGGTTTTTCAATCGGAGGTATGATCAATCGACGGTTTGCTATGGATCATGGTGACCGGCTGGAAAAACTGGTGATCTTGAACTCGCCCCATGATCGTGGTGAGGAAGCGCAAATACAGGTGGAGAACCGAGCTCGCAAAGTGCGTGAACAAGGGGCTTTTTCAACGTTTGATGCAGCCCTTAAAAGATGGTTCACGCCCGATTATTTGGCGAATGGCAGTGGTGCTTCAAAGGTGCGTGATTGGCGAGAAAAAGTGGATGCGGAAAGTTATGCGCAAGCTGCTTGGGTATTAGCAAATGGCGTGCGTGAATTGATACGCCCAAAGCCACCGATTGAAGTGCCATGTCTGGTTATGACGTGCGAAAATGATTCAGGCAGTACACCGGATATGAGTCGCGAGATTGCCTCTGAGATTAAAGCCTCTGAACTTCTAGTTGTTCCTGAGTTACAGCATTTGGGCCTTATGGAAGACCCTCATGCATTTACAACGCCCATTCTTAAATTCCTTGAAAGGTCACTTGCATGACAAAAACTATGTCTGGTGGACAGGCCGCAGTCGAAGCATTGCAAGCAGAAGATACCAAGTTCGTTTTTGGCCTGATTGGGTCTGCCACTATGGAGATGTTTGATGCGCTATATGATGCAAAAGACATCAACTTCATTGGTGTTCACGATGAACGCACCGGCACTCATATGGCAGATGGGTATGCTCGTGCATCAGGAAATGCAGGGGTAATTCTGGCCGGACAAAATGGTCCCGGCGTTACCAATCTTGTTACCGGGCTGGGGCAGGCTAAAGCTGCGTATTCTCCGGTTGTTTCAATCGGTGGCGCGCTTGCAACTGGACATATCTATCGCGATGCGTTTCAGGAAGTTGACCAGCAAGCTTTACTAACGCCCATCACCAAGAAAACCTGGACTGCGCCATCTACAGATCGTGTGCCAGAACTTGTTCGTGAAGCATATCGAACAGCGCTTTCGCCAAGATGTGGGCCAGTGCATTTGAACTTGCCGCGTGATGTGCTTGCCGGACAGGCAGAGTTTAAGGCAATGCAAAAGCCTGAAGACTATCGCAACACGTCTCGTCCTGCGGCACCGCAGGATAAAATCAAACAGGCAGCCAGTCTTCTTTCCAGCGCAACACAGCCTGTTATTATTGCTGGCGGCGGCATTAAAAACACCGAAGGCCATGAGCAAGCACTTGCTTTGGCGCTGGCACTTAATTGCCCGGTCGTAACCTCACCAGGTCATGGTGATGCCATTCCTTTTGGCCATCCTTTGAATGCAGGGCAGATGGGCCCACGCGGTAATCCCGTTGCATCGCGTTTGGTGAAGGAAGCCGATGTAATTTTGGCACTCGGTACTAGGCTTGGTTTTAACTCAACGTTTTACACGTATGACAATATCAATCAGGCTGCAAAAATTATTCAGGTTGAACTTGAGCCAACGGCAATTGCACGGTTCTTTCCGGTTGAGATTGGCATCTGGTCAGATGCGCCAACGGCAGCACTGCAACTCGTAGAAGCCTTAAAGCAGATTGAAAACCGTAAGACTGCTGACGCTTGGACAAAAACTTTTCAACAGGAGCGAAGTGCTTATCTGGCAAAGCGTGATCAAGATGCGGACTTGACCCATCCCACACAACCTTCCGGTTTGTTCAAAACGTTACGCGATGTGCTGCCTAAGGAAGCTGCGATCACAATGGATGCGGGCACTTTGTGTTTGCAGGCAACGGACGCGATGAATTATTGGTCTCCAAAGAGTCTGTTCACGCCGCTTGATTTTGGCCTCGTTGGATTTTCATTTGCCTGTGGTCTTGGGGTGAAATGCGCCATGCCTGAACGTCCGGTAGTGAGCTTGATGGGGGATGGCGGATTTGGTATGACGGTTTCTGAACTCAGCACTGCTGTTGACCACAACATCAATACGGTAACGGTGGTTATGAATAATAAGTGCTGGGGCGCAGAAAAAGCCTATCAGCGTGATTTCTTTAATCAGCGTTACATTGGTGCAGATATTTCCAGCCCACCATTTGACAAGCTTGCCGAACTGTATGGCGCAAAGGGCTTTCGCGCTGACACACTCGCAGAAGTTGCCCCAGCCGTTGAGGCAGCAGTTGATTGCGGCGAGCCAGCAGTAGTGGATGTGGCAGTTGATCCAGCAGCGCTTTATTCATTCCGCCGCGACAGTTTCAAACATCGCGGAGGCTAATTTTATGATCACGCGTTACGCTATGTTTGGTGGTAAGGTTAAAGATGGCAAACAAGCTGAAATGCGGGCCTGGGTAAGTCAGCACCTGACACCGCTATGGCGTAAATTTGCCTGCGCGCAAGAAGTGCGCGTTCTGTATGGAATTGAGCAAGATGAAAACGGCCCGACCATCCCACTCATTTTAGCCATTACCTACGCAGATCATGATGCGATGGAAAAGGGCGTATCCAGCCCTGCCAGATATGAAGCAAAGGAACTATTGCCAGAACTGTATGAACGCTTCTACGATGAAGTAGAACTATGGCATTACGTGATGGACCGTGAGCAATATATTGATACAGATGCCAGTGCATAATGATATAAGCAGGTTCGAAAAGCTGCAGAACACATAAGAGGGTAATGTATGTCAGAAGCATGTTGTGGTCCGGGGTATGCGTCCCCAGCTGATGCGATCAAAGCTCCAAATGAAAAGCTGCTTTATACGATTGCGATATACACAGGCACTGGCATTCAAAAGCCAGACTATCTGGCAACAATTGATGTGGACCCTGAAAGCTCAACCTACTCACAGGTCATTCACCGTTTGGAAATGCCGGGCATTGGCGATGAACTGCACCACATGGGCTGGAATGCGTGTTCCTCGTGTTTTGATGATGGCAGTATGTCACGCAAATATCTTTTATTGCCGGGTGTTCGCTCAAACAACATTCATATCGTTGATACAGCAACTGATCCACGCGCGCCCAGATTGCACAAGGTTATTGATGGTGCGCAGATAAAAGCTGAAACCAATCTATCCGGTCCCCATACGGTTCACTGTCTTGGGTCTGAAATTATAATTTCCATGTTGGGCGACGCACAAGGCGAAGCACCCGGAGGATACTTACACCTCAATAAAGATTTTGAGATTGTAGGGCGTTGGGAAAACTCGATGGGCGATATCCCGTTTGGCTATGACTTCTGGTATCAGCCTCGTCATAATGTGATGGTGTCTTCCGAGTGGGCGGCACCCAATACATTTATGCCAGGTTTTGACCTCGAAGAAGTAGGCCATTTGAAATATGGGCGACAGTTGCATCTTTGGGATTTTGCAAAGCGCGAACCCGTTGAGACCATGTATCTTGGTGAAGATGGCCTCATCCCGCTTGAGGTGAAGTTCAAACATGATCCTGATAGCAGCCATGGGTTTTGTGGCGCAGCCCTAAGCGCCAACGTTATCCACTTCTGGAAAAGTGAGACGGGTAAATGGGAATGGGAAAAGATCATTGATGTGGATAATGAGCCTCATCCTGATTGGCCCATTCCAGTGCCGGGCGTTATGTCTGCCATTCTAGTTTCCATGGATGATAAATATCTCTATCTCAACAATTGGCTTCATGGTGACATGCGCCAATATGATATTTCCGATCCCCATAACCCGAAGCTTACGGGTCAGATATGGATGGGAGGTCTGTTGGGCAAAGCGCCAGAGGTGAACGGTGTAAAAGTCGCAGGCGGGCCGCAAATGTTCCAACTGTCATTGGATGGCAAACGCCTTTACGTAACCACTTCGCTTTTCTCAACGTGGGATAATCAGTTTTATCCTGAGATACGTGAACGCGGTGGCGTCATGGTGATGGTCGATTGCGATCCGGTAAATGGCGGCATGTCGATCAATCCTGATTTTATTGTTGATTTTGGGAAAGAACCAAATGGCCCATCGCGGTGCCATGAGGCGCGGTATCCCGGTGGCGATTGCACAAGCGATATCTGGCTATGACCACGTATACGATCACCATAAGCAATCGCGATAATGCGACCTATGAAGTAGATGCAAAAAAGCCGCTATTGAATAGCCTGCGAGATCAGGGCGTAGATTTACCGTATGGCTGTAAATACGGCGGCTGCATTACCTGCGCTGCCAAGCTCACTGCAGGTGATGTAAACCAGAAGGCACAAGTCGCTCTCAATAACCGTCAAATCAAGGATGGCTATGTGATCTTGTGTGTGGCACGACCTATGTCGGATTGTACGTTCGAGATTGGTGTGGAAAGCCACGACAAACTCTATCGCAATCCGTTTCTTGATCCGCTAAAGCCGCATGAACTCAAAGCAGATATTGCCATTGCCTCAGAGGAAAACTCCTGATGATTTCGTTAGAAGAACTCTCGCATACGGATCACGACCAGCCCTATAGCGATGAATATCTCCAAACCATTTTGAAATCTGTAAAGTCCATTGCAATGGTGGGCGCAAGTCCAGACAAGACAAAGTTCAGCTATGGCGTGTTGAGGGTTTTACATGAGACGGGCTATGACATGATCCCGATCAACCCGCGTGAAGGTCTTGAAGAAATCCGTGGACTAAAAGTGTATCCGTCCATGCATGAAGTCGATCGACCGATTGACATGGTGGAAGTTTTTCGCCGTTCGGAAGACTTGCCAGAAATCGCGAGACAAGCAGTCGCTGTAGGTGCCAAAGTATTGTGGGGGCAGATTGGTGTTGTGAACGCAGAAGCAGCAAAGATTGCGGAAGATGCTGGCTTAAAAGTTGTGATGGATCGCTGCCCGAAAATTGAACTGTTCAGACCGTTTTGGAAACCTAGACTTGATCTTAAAATTTAGGGCTTAGAGCGTATCTATCTTGGATTAAACCGTTTGAACGCCGTGGCGTTTGTGCTCCTGACTAGGCGCGTTC
>CAZEPF010000033.1:0-20688 GCA_964514045.1 uncultured Rhizobiaceae bacterium
CAACCCATCAAATCGATTCAATCCAAGACAGACACGCTCTAGATGGATTGGGACAGCATTCTTGTCAACGCTATCTCATGCCAGATTGGCCTCAATTGATGCGAGATCATTAAAATTTTATCAAATGTAAGAACGTACAATTAACTCACCTACTTAAAGGGGTGTTTAGTCAATTGCCTTAAGAATTGTTTCATAACGGGACAATACCGACACAGATCGGAACAACAGGCGGGATTATGGCTGAACAAATTCTTGTAGTAGACGACGAACCGGTGCAACGCCGGATGCTTGAAGCAACGCTGGAAAAGATCGGCTATAAAGCAGTTCTGGCTGATGGCGGTCAGGCAGCTCTTGACATTTTGCAGAGCAAAAAAGGCGATAAGATAAAGGCTGTTCTTCTTGATCTTGTAATGCCCGATATTGATGGAATGGCAGTGCTCGAACAAATGAGCGCTCACCGGATGCCGCAACCCGTGATTGTTCAAACCGCAAAGGGTGGCGTGGAAACAGCCGTCACAGCAATGCGGGCGGGAGCAATAGACTTCGTAATCAAACCGGCCTCTCCTCAGCGACTGAAAGTCTCTCTTCAAAACGCCCTTAAAATGGGTGCCCTGCAAGGTGAGTTCAAACGCGTCACGCGCAAACGCGCCGGAACGCTGACGGTAAACGAGATCATCTCATCCAGTCCTAACATGGACAGCGTCAAAGATTTTGCCAGCAAGGCTGCCAAGTCCAACATCCCCGTACTGATCGAAGGGGAATCAGGTGTGGGCAAGGAAATGATCGCACGCGCAGTTCAAGGCATGAGTGAACGCAGTTCCAGCAAACTGATCACGGTCAACTGCGGTGCATTGCCGGAAAACCTTGTCGAGAGTATTTTGTTTGGCCATGAAAAAGGTGCCTTTACCGGAGCTAGCGAAAAACACACAGGTAAATTCCAGGAAGCAAGTGGCGGCACATTGTTTTTAGATGAAGTGGGAGAACTTCCCCTTGATCTTCAAGTCAAACTTCTGCGCGCAATTCAGGAAGGGGAAATTGATCCTGTTGGATCCACCCGTCCGGTAAAGGTCGATATTCGCCTGATCTCTGCGACCAATCGAAATCTATTGGAAGAAGTAGAAAAGGGAAATTTCCGTGAGGACCTCTATTACCGCCTCAGCGTATTCCCGATGAGTATTCCACCCCTTCGCGAACGTAAGGAAGACATTCCGGAATTGGTGCGTCACTTTATGGCACGAATTTCTGCCGAAGAAGGCCGCAATATCAATTCGATCTCGAAAGAAGCGCTTGACCTGTTAAGCGCCCATCATTGGCCTGGTAATATCAGACAATTGGAAAACGCAATTTTCCGCGCAGTCGTTTTATGTGAAGGCGATGAGCTTACACTGGAAGAGTTTCCACAACTTAAGCACCCGCCAAAGACATCACAACTGCCTCACATCGAGAACGCGCCTTCTATTGATGGACCTATGGAACCACTTCAACATTCCAGCACAAGCAGCAAACCACTACTGGATGACGATGGAGAAATCCTGTCCTTGGAAGAAGCAGAACGCCGTATTGTTTCCCATGCTGTAGAAAAATACGCAGGCAATATGTCTACCATTGCAAAGAAACTTGGTATTGGAAGATCAACGCTCTATCGCAAGTTGCGTCACTTCGGCATTGAAACGGACGAAGACGCAAACTAGGGACCGGGCCCTAGATGCAGAAAACGCCGCGGATTTTAATACTGTATTAACTATTCCCAAAACACTTATGCAATTCAGCTTCCCACAAGCTACAGACCCCCATAATTGGTGAGATTATGCCTTTGTCTTACCGTATTTGGGTGCATAAAAGTTATGATAGAGGATGTACAGGCCGTTAAGGTCTGTTAACCAATATCTTCGATAATGGTTTATGAGAAATAAAAGTCAGCGGATTAAGGCTAGGGCACGTTGAACTGTATACCAGTCACTAAAACAAAGCGCACATTGATATCATCCCTTCTGTGGGTGGTAGCGTTTGCTTGCCTATGCGCTGTACTTGTACCAAGCACAGCTTCCGCTGAAACACGCAGTCTCAAACTATATTTCCTACATACAGGCGAACGCGCAGAAATTACATTCAAGCGCAACGGCAAATACGTCAAAGGCGGATTGAAGAAAATCAATCGCTTCCTGCGCGATTGGCGCCGTAACGAACCTACCAAAATGGACCCTCGCCTTCTCGATCTGATCTGGGAAGTGTATAAAGAGACAGGATCGCGCAAACCGATCCACATTATCTCTGCCTATCGTTCTCCTTCGACCAATAAACTACTTCGCAAGCGCGGACGTGGTGTTGCCAGGAAAAGCCAGCACACACTTGGTAAAGCGATGGACTTTTTCATTCCCGGCGTTCCGCTTCGCAAACTTCGTAATATCGGCCTGAAAAAAGGCTTAGGCGGCGTTGGCTATTATCCAAAATCTGGATCACCGTTCGTGCATATGGATACGGGGCGCGTTCGCCATTGGCCACGCATGTCCCGCAAGGAACTGGTACGAGTTTTCCCAAAAGGCAAAACCCTTCACGTACCAACAGACGGCAAACCGCTTGCCCGTTACAATCGCGCAAAGGCCGAGTATGATCGTAAGATCACCGGACGCGGCAAAATCGTTGTTGCAAAAGCAGAAGAGATCGAGAAAAAGCCTGGTTTCTTCTCGCGGATGTTGGGTCGTGACGACGAAGAAGATGGCAATAGTTTAGCACCAGTTGCAGCACCAAAACCTGTTCAGGTTTCTCCGCAGCCAAAGCCTGCAGAAGTTGTTTTACCTAACGAACCGGCAGCACCTACCCCTGCAGAACCCGAAGCAGTGCCACAAACACCAGAAACCATTTTGGCGTCATTGCCTTCAAGCGCTCTGCCAGTCCCTAGACTTGCACCCCGTGTTGTAGATCAAGGCGTTGCTCTGACACCACAAGAGCCGGAATTGCCGGAAGCACAGACCGAGGGCGATGCACTTGCGACAAAAGACGAACTGCCTCAAGAAGAAGCCACAATCGAGATCGCCTCTATCATTCCAACACGCAGGCCTGTGGCTGAACCTGCTGTTGATACCGCCCTCGAAAATGAGCCTGTTCTGGCAGATACGCAAACCGCACCTGTCAGCGAGCCTGTTCAAACTGCAGCGCTGTCACCAACTGAAATTGAAGACTTGAGACAGCAGGTGTATTCAACACTCAGCGCGCCGATTGCCAAAAACACGCAATCTTCTGGTCCTGTTCCCGCAGCACCTATTCCGGCCGCGCCAGTTGGTCAGACCGAAAATGTGCAAATCGCACAAGCGCGTCTGGGTCCGGCAACAACTCCAGTATCTAATAGCGCATCAAATGTGTTGAGCATCAACCAGACCGTAACAAATGATCCTACCGCGGGGTCATCTGCAATTGAAAATCAGCTAATTCCGGATGAAACACCATCGGTAATTTCACCAATCGTGAAACCTGTCGAAGAAACAATTCAAGAAACCCAAATCGCAGCGGTTTCTTTCGTGCCTGAGCGCAGTCCTATAAAACAACAGATTGCCGAAAAACTAAAAGAAGAAGCACTTGATGCTGAGGCTGCGTTAGAAGAACCCGTACAAACATCTGAAGGCACTCAAGTGACCGGCATTCCTGTGCCGCTTGCTGCAACCAGAGCCTCTGACAGCACACCAAAGATTGATGATGCTGAAACAGCACCTCTTCTGGCAGAAACAAAAACCGAACCTAGTGTTCAGCGCATAGCCAAGCTTGAACAGTTGGAACCAACATCCATCAAAGATCGCATGGTTGGAAAATGGGCATTGGCTGCGGACACATCAATTTCGCGCATCGCAGACATCAACCCACCCGCCTATGGCCGCAACGCCATTCGCGAGCTACCACAAACGGTTCTATCGCGCGGGTTTAGTCGCGAGCGTATCCGCACCTTCACACAAGGCTTTAGCGGAAGTTCAATTGAATTCTTGGATTTCAGACGCTTCAATTAAAGTGGGTACGTGCTAGCGTGCACCCATCAAGACAGCTACAATTTCTCATAGAATGCATCACAATAAGCCAGTAGCCCAAGCAAAGATTCACGCTTCACTTATTCAGCGGCCTGTTCAAAATCTGGAAGCATACCAAGCGCTTGTAAATACAAGTCGCGCACTGCGTCTTGCTCTTGGCGTTCAGCTAAATCTTTCTTACGCAGGCTAATCACCTGTCGCAGAACTTTGGTATCAAAGCCATTGCCTTTTGCTTCGGCATAGATATCGCGAATATCGTCCGCGATGGCTTTTTTCTCTTCTTCCAGGCGTTCGATCCGCTCGACCACTGATTTTAATTGCTCACGTGCAACCATTGCGTCTGACATAATTACTCTCCACTCGTTCAGGATTTAAACTTCAGTGATCCTGATGACTTTGTTTGAACGCCGCTTTTTGATCGGCACTTGCTTCGGTCTGATGTTTTGACTTCCATTCGTCATAGGGCATTCCATAGACAATCTCGCGCGCATCAGGTTTTTCCATTTCGATACCTCGCTCGTTTGCCTCTTCCTGATACCAGTTGGAAAGGCAATTGCGACAAAATCCGGCAAGGTTCATCAGATCTATATTCTGAACATCTGTACGTTTACGCATATGAGAAACAAGCCTGCGAAAAGCCGCAGCTTCGAGTTCTGTTCTTGTCGCATCATCCATGGAAATTCTCCGATTTCGAAATCTACCTTAGACCAGAGATATGGGAGTATAAAACTCTCATTCACAGGTAACCCCAAAAATTTCTTGCCCTTTGCGCTTAACCCGAACACATTCCGCAAATGATTTCACTTAAGCATCTCTCCGAAGACAATACGCACAGTCTCGCCCTCGCCGCCCTATTGGTCGGTGGATTGGTCATGGGCTTCTCGCCTGTCTTTGTGCGTGAAGCAGAAGTCGGCGCGTTTGCAAGTGCCTTCTGGCGAGTGTTGTTTGCCCTACCGCTTTTATATGTGTGGGCAAGAATTGAAAAACGGCAGGACCCGACATCAAAGTCTTTTGCGATAACACCAAGTCTTTTGCTTGCTGGTGTGATGTTCTCCGGCGACTTGATTTTCTGGCACCTCGCAATTCTCAATACAACCATGGCCAATGCAACCTTTATGGTCTGCCTGTCACCTGTTTGGGTGGCAGTGTTTTCTGGCATATTTTTAAATGAGCCGATTAACAAACAGGCTTGGCTTGGGCTGGCCATCTGCCTGATCGGGCTTGCGATGCTGATTAACTCCAGCCTGACGATTGATCCCTCACGCCTGATCGGGGACATATACGGCTTGATCACCTCATTCTTTTTGGGGTTTTATTTTCTTGCCATGCGGCGTGGGCGGCGAAACTTAAAAAGCGGCGCGTTGTTCTTTGGCTCAACTGTCATCACAACGATTGTATTACTGATCGCAGCATTGGCTGCTGGAGACAGGCTGATACCAGACACAAGTTCTGGCTGGGCATCATTGATTTCGCTAGGCGTTTTAACCCATGCCGGAGGTCAGGGGTTGGTGACCTTCGCCATCGGCACATTAAGTGCAATATTTTCGTCCCTTGTTATTTTCATCGAAGCCGTTGCTGCCGCCTTTTTTGGATGGCTGCTATTTGATGAAGCAATGACTCCGATACAAATTGCTGGCGGCACATTGATTCTATGTGGCGTGTGGATTTCCCGTCCGTCTTATAAGTAAGACAGGGCATCTTCTGTACCCCGTCCATGTTGACATGGTTCGACTGCTAGGCGACAACAAATCAGGCTGTAGAGAATCAAAGTCGCGGGACTCATGATTAAAACCATTTCATTCATCAGGCTTCTGCTTTCAACTCCATTATTAGTGTTCACACTTGCTTCTGGATTAAGCTTTATCCAACCAGGTAGTGCGCAAGCTGATTTCCGGATTTGCAACGATACAGAAAGCCTAGTTGGCGTATCGCTTGGATATCGTGAAAAAGGCATCTGGATTTCAGAAGGCTGGTTTCAGATAAAAGGTGAAAGCTGTAGCTCCCTGATCGAGGGTGATCTGAGTTCGCGCTTTTATTATATATATGCAGAGGACTCCGATAGAGGTGGCCAATGGCGCGGCGATATCTTCCTGTGCACCAGCGAGCAGGAATTTCGCATTCAAGGCGTCGAAGATTGTTTCAAACGAGGCCATGTGAAGACAGGCTTCTTTGAGATCGATACTGGCAACCGTGCAAACTGGATGGTGCGTCTTACCGAACAATCCCAATCACCCCCAGCGCAATAGCCAGATCATATGCACCGCACCCGACGAACGAAAATTCTTGCCACACTTGGTCCGGCCACCAGTTCGCGTGAGATGATAATGGCATTGTTTGAGGCTGGCGCTGACGTGTTCCGCATCAACATGAGCCACACGCCGCACGACGATCTAAAAGAACTTGTTGCTACTATTCGAGGCATCGAAAAAGACATTGGTCGCCCGATTGGCATTCTCGCTGATCTGCAAGGCCCGAAATTACGTTTGGGTGAATTTGCAGACGAGAAAATCAAGGTGAAGGCAGGTCATAAGATCACGCTGGATTTGGACCCTACACCAGGTACAAGCGAGCGTGTCCATCTTCCTCATCCCGAAATTCTAAAAGCATTGGAAGTTGGTCATCGGGTATTGATTGACGATGGCAAGGTAGAGCTTACCGTCATTGAAGAGACACACAAAAGCGCAGTGGTTGAGGTTGTTTCAGGCACCAAGCTTTCAAGCCGTAAGGGTGTGAGCCTCCCAGACACAGAACTGGGTGTGAGTTCTCTGACCGAAAAAGATTATAAAGACTTGGATGCCGCTCTTGCAGAAGATGTGGACTGGATCGCAGCGTCTTTTGTGCAACGGCCGGAAGATGTTGCTGAAGTTCGTAAAATCACACGCGGTCGCGCCGGCGTACTATCTAAGATCGAGAAACCACAGGCCCTTAAAAAACTTGATGAGATCATCGAACTCTCTGATGCAATCATGGTCGCACGCGGTGATCTGGGCGTTGAAATGCCAATCGAGCAAGTGCCAGGCTTACAAAAACAAATTACACGCGCATGTCGTAAAGCTGGCAAACCGGTAGTGGTCGCAACGCAAATGCTGGAATCAATGATCTCCGCACCAATGCCAACCAGAGCGGAAGTTTCTGATGTTGGTACAGCCGTATTCGAGGGCGCTGACGCGATCATGCTTTCGGCTGAATCTGCAGTAGGTGATTATCCCGTCGAGGCGGTTTCCATGATGGACAAGATCGCCACCGAAATTGAGCAAGATCAGAACTATCCAAACATCATCGCTGCCCAACGCAGCGAACCTGAATCAACAGGCGCCGACGCTATTTCGCTTGCCGCACGCCAAATTGCTGAAACGCTCAATCTATCCGCCATCGTCTGCTATACATCATCCGGCACAACTGGACTAAGAGCAGCACGCGAGCGTTCGCCCATTCCCATTATTGCCCTGTCACCTGTTTTGAAAACAACGCGAAGACTGGCAATCGTATGGGGCACTCATTGTGTTATTACAGAAGACGCGAAGAGTTTGGACGATATGGTGGACCGCGCTTGCCGGATTGCAGCAGAAGAACAATTTGCGCATCCCGGAGATCGCATCATCGTAACCGCAGGCGTACCGCTCGGCACACCGGGTGCCACCAATATGGTTCGGATTGCATTCGTAAGCAGCGACGGCAAATCAGCCGTTTGATAGATTGGCTATCCGTCTGATCTCAGCTTCAATCTGGTCTGCCGCCACATAATCAGGCTTATGCCCGGTATTCTGCAAAATCACGAGTTTTGAACCCGCAATATCTTTTGACAGGCCATTGATGGAATGAATCTCCAGACTGACAACATCATCCGTGTCGCCGTGGAAAATTGTTGTTGGTACTGTGATCTCTTTGTAGCGTTCGTTAAACGTCTCAACGTGATTTACCACCCGCGCAACGTCTTTTGCATTCTCATGGAAATTCTTACCGCGAAGCACCAATTTTGTTCCGGAAACTTCCTTGTAATTTTCAGGCATTTTATTTGGCCTAAAGACACCCTCTACCGCTTTTGGATAAATGAAAGTTCCCGCAACGGGCGCAATAAGACGAGAGAACAACCAACCTAAAACAGGCGTATTGCCGAGGTCATAATGCCAGTCCACGCCCGTTCCCCATGGATGGCTAACCGGAGCAAGAAAGACAAGACCCGCGGTTTTTTCGCTATGCAATACGCCAAAAGCCCCTGTCACCACCCCGCCAAATGAATGCCCCACGATGATGGCCTTTTCAATGTTGAGACTGTCTAACACTCCCGCGATTGAATTAGCCTGCGCTTTGGGATCATTGGATCCATCAAAACTCTGCGAATACCCATGCCCCGGACGGTCCACAAAAACGGTTCGAAAGTCATTTTGGAGCCGATCACGATAGACCGCCATTTGGTCCCGCAGATTTCCACTTGCACCATGAATGAATACAATCGCTGGCTTGTCACCATTTTCAACAGCACCCGTATCAATAAAGTGTACGCGTGATCCGTTTACGGTTGCATACTGACCAATCGCGGGAAATTCACGCTCGATACTCCGCGCAATCAGAGTAGACGCAAGCCACAATCCGCCAATCAGCAGAAATAAAACAATACCCAGAATTTTTAGAAACAAGTTGAGATTTCCCGTATCAGAATTTTACAAACGTATGAATTGTATATCTGACCTAAATACGGCTGCCAGCCAATTCTTCTTCAAGATCAATCACCGCTTTTTGCGCTTGTTTATTGGCAGGATAAACCGCCAGAACCCGATACCAAGCTTCTAACGCTTCATTTTTCTTCCCAACACGCTGCATAATAGAAGCAAGACCGGAAATCGCACCAAAATGCCTTGGCTCCAGCGCAAGCGTGGTTTCAATATCAGCGAGTGAACGACCAAAATCATTCATCGAAAAATAAAGCGTGGCGCGTCGGTTCCACCCTTCTGCGTAATCTGGCGCGATGACAACAACATGATCAAGCAAATCCTGCGCCTTGGCAAAATCCTGCAAACCCATCGCCTTGCCTGCCCAATTCATCAACAGGTCAATGCTCTTAGAGCCGGAAGAACTCCATTCACGCCAGATCATGCCAGCAGTTGCACTGGCTGAATTGCTATCAATATCCTTACGCAGGCTTTCAAACAGCCGATCCAGAGTTTCACCCGTAGAAACAACAGAATTGTTTTCCGGCGGCATAATCGGCTCAGCTTGTTTTTGGCTTTCCAGCTTTTCAGGCTGTTCTTGGGCAGCACTTGCCTGCACCAACGCGACAAATAGAAATCCGGAAATCAAAGCATTTAGCAAATATCTCATGAGCTAAAACTTATCGCAGGATTACAAAACGTCAAATCCCAATTTCGTAATGACACGAAAGCAATATTGTAAAAGCAATAAAAAAGGGCCGCAGAAGCGACCCTTTAAATTCGATATAGTATCAGGATTAACCCTGACGTGCCTTAAAGCGTGGGTTTTGTTTATTGATTACATAAACCCGTCCGCGACGACGCACAACGCGGTTTGCGCGGTGACGACCTTTCAAGGACTTCAAAGAATTTCTAATCTTCATGGTACTATTTCCGTACGTTAGTGGGTTACGAGACCTTATTAAGCTGGCTCTTCCAATAATTTACGCGCCAACTTTTCAGCGGACGCGCTTTTATGAATGTGGGTTTAGTCCGTAAGCAATTTCTTGTCAATTGCCCCGCAAATCCGCAAGTCGTAATTAAAAGCCATACCGTCGCAAAAAGTCGCAACCTTTTTTCCGTTTCCGAATTTATTGCAACCTGAAACTAGAGTATAAGCTCTAGAGTATTTTCCATCAGGATAGAAAAAAACCATGCGTAAGTTTTCGGCCTTTGCAGTCGCGCGGGAAGCCTTCAGAGCCCATAAAGGTTGGGACAAGCAGTGGCAAAACCCAGAGCCAAAATCATCCTATGATGTCATCATCGTGGGTGCAGGTGGTCACGGGCTTGCAACGGCCTATTATCTTGCATCTGTTCACGGCATTACCAATGTAGCTGTGCTTGAAAAGGGTTGGCTTGGTGGGGGCAATACGGGCCGGAACACAACCATTATCCGCTCCAACTATCTCTATGATGAATCTGCGGGTCTCTATAATCATGCTGTGAAGCTGTGGGAAGGCTTGAGTCAGGAACTGAACTACAACGTCATGTTTTCGCAGCGTGGTGTCATGATGCTCGCGCATAATGTGCATGACGTTCAGGTGTTCCAGCGTCACGTCCATTCCAATCGTTTGAACGGCGTGGACAATTCCTGGGTCACACCGGAAGAAGCAAAAGACTTCTGCCCACCATTGAATGTTTCGAAGTCAGCACGCTATCCGGTAATGGGTGCCGCACTTCAGCGAAAAGGGGGCGTTGCCCGTCACGATGCGGTTGCTTGGGGCTATGCTCGTAAGGCTGCTGCTATGGGCGTGCATATTATTCAGCAATGCGAAGTAACAGGCGTCAACCGCGATGCCTCTGGTGCCGTGACAGGCGTCAACACATCACGCGGCACCATCAACGCCAAAAAGGTGGGCGTGGTTGCCGCCGGACACACATCCGTTTTGATGGATATGGCTGGCGTTCGTATGCCACTTGAAAGCTATCCTCTACAGGCACTCGTATCCGAACCTGTGAAACCGATTTTCCCATGTGTTGTAATGTCCAATACGGTTCATGCCTATATCTCGCAATCCGATAAAGGCGAGCTTGTGATTGGCGCGGGAACGGATCAATATATTTCATACTCTCAGACAGGCGGCTTACACATTGCAACCCACACGTTGGAAGCAATCTGTGAAATGTTCCCGATTTTCAGCCGCATGAAAATGCTGCGCTCCTGGGGCGGCATTGTGGACGTAACACCCGACCGCTCGCCTATTTTGGCAAAGACCCCTGTTAAAGGTCTCTACGTCAATTGCGGATGGGGCACAGGCGGGTTTAAGGCAACGCCGGGTTCTGGTCATGTCTTTGCCCATACAATCGCACAGGACATGCCGCACAAAATCAACGCCGGTTATACACTAGAGCGTTTCCATAACGGTCGCCTGATCGACGAAGCTGCAGCTGCAGCTGTCGCACACTAAGGACACTCCAATGCTAAAAATTTACTGCCCTTATTGCGAAGAAGATCGACCAGAGCTTGAGTTCCATGGCGAAGGCGAAGCACATATCGAACGCCCGTCCAACATGGCAGAACTGTCAAACGAGGACTTCGAAAAATTCTTCTTCATTCGTGACAATGATAAAGGCATTGTATTTGAGCGCTGGCGCCACCTACATGGATGTGGCCGCTTCTTTAATGCCGCCCGTCATTCGGTCTCAGACAAATTTATCAAGACCTACAAGGCTGGCGAGAAGAAACCAAAGATAACTCAAAAAGAAATCAATGCGGTGCTGCCACCTGCCAAATCCACTCCGGCTAATGAAGCCGTCTGGACGATTGAAAAGGGTGAGAAATAATGAGCGCATCTTCTGTGAACATCGGCACTAATCGTGTCGCAGGTAAAGGTCGCCTGTCTCCCGCTAAAACCGTTACTTTTACATTCGATGGTAAAACCCTGAATGCACTGGAAGGCGACACGCTTGCCTCAGCACTTCTGGCAAACGGCATCCACCTCGTTGGCCGTTCGTTCAAGTACCATCGCCCACGCGGAATTTTAGGTGCAGGGCCAGAAGAACCAAACGCACTGATAGGCATCTCGCGCGATAAAGCACGCTATCAGCCAAACGTGCGCGCCACATGCCAGGAAGTCTTTGACGGAATGACTGCACAAAGTCAGAACCGCTTTCCATCCCTGGAATTTGATGTGGGTGCAATCAATGACGGATTGGGTCGCTTTTTTCCGGCAGGCTTCTACTACAAAACTTTCATGTGGCCGCAAAAGGCCTGGGACAAATTATACGAGCCAATTATTCGCCGCGCTGCGGGCTTGGGTGAATCCCCTACCGAAGCTGATCCCGACCATTACGCAAACCGCTTTGCCCATTGTGATCTGTTGATCGTTGGCGCAGGTGCTGCTGGCCTAACGGCTGCCAAGGCTGCAGCAAAATCCGGCAAGCGTGTCATTATTGCAGACGAAAATCCGGTAATGGGCGGCGGTCTTCTATCCGATGCTTCCATTATCCTTGATGGGATGACGGGTACTGAATGGGCGGCATCAACTGTCGCAGAACTGGCGGCACTGGATAATGTTACCGTCCTGCCCCGCACCACTGCATTTGGATATTACAACCATAATATGGTTACGCTGGCCGAACGCGTGACAGAACACATGTCCAATCCTGATGCGGATCTTCCGCGAGAGCGCATGTGGCAGGTTCGTGCTGCCAAGGTAATTCTGGCAACAGGCGCAATTGAACGCCATCTCGTATTCCCGGACAATGACCGCCCGGGCATTATGATGGCGTCTGCTGCATCAACCTATCTCAACCAATATGGTGTGACGCCGGGCGCAAATGTTGCGGTCTACACCTCATGCGATTCTGCTTGGGCGACTGCGTTCGATCTGAAAGAAGCAGGCGTTCACGTGCCAGCCATCATCGACATGCGCGATGACATTTCTAGTACACTTACAGACCGTGCCAGTGAATTGGGCATCCGTGTTCTCAAAGGCCATACGGTTACGGAAACTAAAGGGCGCTTGCGGGTGAAAGAAATCACCGTTGAGCCGGTTAACGGTATTTCAAGCGAGAGCTTCGCAATAGATTGTCTACTGATGTCAGGCGGATGGACACCTTCTATTCACCTGTTCTCCCAATCCCGGGGTCGCGTCAGATTTGATGATGAGACAGGCACGTTCTTGCCGGATCTCTATACCGAGGGTTGTGCTTCTATCGGCTGCAGCAACGGCACGTTTGATATGGCCTCTGCCCTATCAGAAGCAGTAAGCACCGCCGCGGACGCGGTGGGTGGCAAAGCTGCCAAAGCGCCGAAGGTTGAAAACGCATCTTCCATGACAGGCTATAAAATCGGTTCGTCAAAGGGTGCGGGTCCAGATGACTTCACCAAAGCATTTGTTGATTTCCAGAATGATGTGACCGCGAAAGATATTCGTCTCGCAGTGCGCGAGGGCTTCCAGTCCATTGAGCATGTAAAGCGTTACACGACTAACGGCATGGCCTCAGATCAGGGTAAAATGTCCAACATGCACGGATTGGCAATCGCCGCTGAAATGCTCGATAAACCAATCCCTGAAGTGGGCCTAACCACATTCCGCTCGCCCTATACTCCGGTGACATTTGGCATGCTGGTGGAACACAATAAGGGCGAACTGTTCGACGTTACGCGCCGCACACCCATGTATGATTGGGCCGAAAACCATGGCGCTGTATTTGAGGATGTCGGCAATTGGAAACGTGCCTGGTATTTTCCTCAACCAGGCGAAGACATGAACGCTGCAGTAAATCGCGAATGTAAAGCAACCCGTGATGCAGCCGGCATTTTTGATGCCTCAACCCTTGGCAAGATTGAAGTTGTCGGGCCGGATGCAGTTAAGTTCATGAACATGATGTACACAAACCCATGGGACAAGCTTGGCGTTGGCCGTTGCCGTTATGGCATCATGTGTCGCGAAGACGGATACGTCTATGACGATGGTGTTGTGGCACGTCTTGCAGAAGATCGCTTTCACGTCACTACCACGACAGGCGGAGCACCGCGCGTCCTCAATGTCATGGAAGACTATTTGCAGACAGAGTTTCCTGAATGGGATGTATGGCTAACCTCTACGTCCGAACAATGGGCTGTAATTGCAGTGCAGGGGCCGAAGGCGCGTGAAATCATTGAACCTTTGATTGAAGACATTGATCTCTCCAACGAAGCCATGCCGCATATGAGCCTTCGTGAAGGCAAAATCTGTGGCGTTCCAACCCGACTGATGAAAGTCTCGTTCACAGGTGAAGCGGGTTTTGAAATCAACGTGCCTGCCGATTATGGGCAAAGCGTGTGGGAAGCAATTTGGGAACGCGGCCAACCGATAGGCCTCACCCCTTACGGTACAGAAGCAATGCACGTCCTACGCGCAGAAAAAGGCTTCATCATTGTGGGTCAGGATACTGACGGCACAGTTACACCAGCTGATGCAGCCGTGGGTTGGGCAGTTGGCAAAAAGAAAACCGACTTTGTAGGCATTAAAGGCCTTCAACGACCGGACCTGACCAGTGATGGTCGCAAGGAACTTGTGGGTTTGAAAACCATCGATCCTAAAATTGTATTGGAAGAAGGGGCGCAGATAGTAGATGATCCAAACCATCCTATTCCAATGCCAATGATCGGACATGTCTCGTCATCCTATTGGTCGGAATGTCTGGGTCACTCAATAGCAATGGCGCTTGTCACCAACGGGCATAGCCGCATGGGTGAAACGATTTTCATTCCAATGCCAGACGAAATCATAAAGGCGGAGATTTGTTCGCCAATTTTCTACGACCCAGAGGGAGGTCGGACAAATGGCTAACGCACTTCGCATCCAACCGCTTCAAGACAGAGTATATGGCAATAATGGCGTGACACTAACACCAGCGCCGTCCTTTGAACGAATTTCACTGCGCGCTAACGACAAAGCAATTACTGGCTTGAGCAAGGCAATTGGAACAAAACTGCCAACCAAGCCTGGCACATCCTCTGAAAAAGCTGGCATTGCCGCACTTTGGATTGGCCCTGATGAATGGTTCGTTACCGCCCCAGAGGGAACCGGTCTCGAAGACAAAATCAACAAAGTGAAAACGGGTCTGTTTTCATGCGTACCGGTTGATCACCGTAACACGGCAATTATGATTTCTGGACCGAATACCGTAAATGCCCTCAATAGTGGTTGCCCGCGTGATCTATCTCTGGAAGCATTTCCAATTGGTGCATGTTCGCGTACCATTATCGCAAAAGCAGAAGTTATTTTATGGCGCAAAAGCGAACATGAATTCCACATCGAATGCTGGCGCTCGTTCTCGGACTATCTATGGAAATATTTGATCGCTGCTGCCAGAACCGCTTAACTTAGAATTGCACTCTGACACATCGCAATTACCATGCTATATGCATGGAAGTCCTTGCGTATGCAGGGTTTGATTCTGCAAGCATTATTCTTGGTACCATGACAAAAACGATCAAGCGCCTCGTTCTTAACTTCCCCGGATTTGAACCAACAAGCCCAATCCGGCAAATTGGCAGACTGTCCAGTGGTGGGGAAAAAACTGCTAAACTTTGGGGGTTTGATCTTGAGGCTGGCGAGGTCAAAGAATTTCCTGACCAACACAAAACCGTAACGCAGTTCAAAAGTCATTCCGAAACCTGGCAGACCGATACACGCTACGTGCATTTCAACTGGGGCGATATCATTGAGAAATATGAGAGCGTTTCTTTCCCGCTCAATCTTGTTCGCCACATGCCGCCCTATCTGGCATTTTTTCTTGATGGAACTGTCTTCAAATATATGAAAACCAGTGGCCGCTACTGGGGGTTTACCATCTATCCCATTTTGCTGATGATCATCTTCGCGATCCTCAGTTGGTTTGTGTCTGGCGCAGTTGCGTCCCTGATGGGCAGCTCTTTCATTATCCAAGCCGTTATCGCTTGTATTTTGTTCTTACTTCTTTGTAAATTTCCCGGCGACCGTTTTTATCTGAATACTTCCGTCAATGACTGGGCCTTTGCGCGTGATATGTGCCTTCAGTCAAATCCGGAGATTGACGCACGCTACACGCTCTTTGCCAATCACCTGAAAGAAGAAGTAGACAATTTTGGTGAGGGCGAAATCATCATCGTTGGGCATAGTTTTGGCTCTGTCTGGGCAAGTATGGCGCTAGCCAGATTAAAAGAAAACGCGCCCGAATTGATCGTCAATCGGAAGATCACATTTTTGGCGCTTGGCTCTAGCCTGTTAAAAATCGCATTGGTCAAACAAGCTTCATTCTTGCGCGACGCAATGGAGCAGATCCTATCCCTGCCCAATCTTCTGTGGCACGAAATTCAAACCAAAACCGATTTTGTTTCATTTTATAAATCTGATCCGTTCGAGCCGCTTGATATCACGCCAAGCAAAGCTGAAGCGATCATTCACCGCGTAAAGTTTAAGGACGCCTTGACCAAAGAACGTCATGGCAAAATGATGCGCTCTATGTATCTTGCCCATCGCCAATACATCCTTTATTGCGACAATCCAGTTCATCATGACTACCAATTGCGGATTTTTGGCCCATTTGCTGCTGATGAACTTGCCCGAAACACCCAGCTGGCTTTTGATACGCCACTGGTAACGCCGAAAGAACTAACAACATGACATTCGATCTTGAACTGGTCGCAAAAATTATCTGGTGTGTTTTCATCGTGGCATGGGTGGCTATCCGCTGGCAGCCAAATAGAAAATCCAGAAAAACAGAAATATCGACAGTTGCGCGCCCGATGAAAGAGCGCCTATCCATGGTAATTTCTTCTCTGGGTCTTGGCTATATTCCCTTGGCATGGATTTTCACCAATATATTTGACGGTTTTGATTACGCACCAAATTGGATTTTGATGATCATCGGAACCCTGATCTTGATCGCGTCATTGCGGATGTTCCGTCTAACGCACAAAGCACTGGGCCGTATGTGGTCCCATAGTCTGGACTTGCGTGAAGGGCATCGTCTTGTCACCAGCGGCGTTTATGAAAAGGTCCGCCACCCGATGTATACAGCCTTCTGGGCATGGGCACTCGGTGCTGCATTTTTGATCCCAAACTGGGTTGCAGGCCTTTCCGGCCTCATTGGTTTTGGCACTTTATTCTTCTTACGGGTGGGCCAGGAAGAGGAAATGATGCGTCAGGAATTTGGTGAAGAATATGATGCGTATATGGGGCGCACCAAACGCATCCTTCCCGGTATTTATTGATTACCACAACACCAAACTGCGGCATTCATGCAACATTCATACTGGATTATGCATTACGAATAGATGCAAACATAATCAGATAACCAAAACTAGATTGCATGTTAGCGTTTCATTAAGCATAAAGCCTTTAGTTCAACATCGTTGATTTACATCAGAGAATAAATTTCATGTTTTCAAAACTACCTGCCACGGCAAAAAAATTGTCTATTCTAGCTGTGAGCAGCCTGTTCTTGGCATCTTGTTCTGCGTCTTCAACGTCACAGAAAAAAGTAGCTGTTGATGTTGAGCCAATCGTAACCGCATCCCTTGCGCAGCGACCAAGCGAAATCAACATCAATGTAAGAGGCAAAATTACACGCACTGGTGAAGTGTACCTCTTACGTGGACTGGCAAACGTATTCTCGCGCGGCCTAGACACACTGGGCGCTAAAATGGTTCGTAACGGACTGGATGCACGCGTTTATAATCACGGTGCTTGGCGCGAATTGGCAGATAATATTGTTGCCCGCGCAAAACGTAAGCAAGTCTCATACCCTATCGTAATCATGGGCCATTCCCTTGGCGCAAATGCGTCCACTTTGATGGCAAAGTTTTTGGGTGATCGCGGCATTAAGGTGCAATACGTAGTTGCCTTTGATCCGACCGTTCCAACATTCGTTGGCAAGAATATCAATCGGGTCATCAACTTCTATCTTCCACTGGAAGACAACCGCAACATGGTCCGTAAAGCTCCAGGCTTTAAAGGCACTTTGAAAAACATCAACGTGCGCGGTGTGCGTGGCATCACCCACACATCCGTTGAAAAAGATACAAAGTTCCACACAGAAGTCATGCGCCGCACTTTGTCATACACTAAGAAGCGCCGCGCAAAGCGTAGCTAATTCTGCAACAATCCAAACCGGAAAACAAAACTGGTTTACTTTTCAATATTCATTTGAAACCTGTTGAGATCATGCGACACTACCGCTGGGCTGATATCAGTCGATAAGTTTGCGGGAGGATTGCATGGGAAAATACATTCTAGCCATTGATCAGGGTACAACGTCCAGCAGGGCCATTGTTTTTGATGATGGTATGCTTCCGATTGCATCCGATCAAAAAGAGTTTGCCCAGCATTTCCCTTCATCAGGAATGGTTGAACATGACTGCGATGAGATATGGCATGGCGTCATAGAAACCTGCCGTAATGCAATTCAAAAAGCAGGCATTCAAGCCTCAGACATTGCAGGGATTGGCATCACCAATCAACGCGAAACCACAATCGTCTGGGACAAGGAAACAGGCAAGGCAATCCATCACGCAATTGTGTGGCAAGACCGACGCACTTCGGAATTCTGCGCCAAGCTCAAAGAAGCCGGACACGAAACATCCGTCACTGAAAAAACCGGACTGCTTCTCGATCCATATTTTTCAGGCACAAAAGTACGCTGGATACTCAACCATGTGGAAGGTGCCCGTGAAAAAGCTGAAGCCGGACAGTTGCTCTTTGGTACCGTGGACAGCTATCTGCTTTGGCGTTTATCGGGCGGGAAACACCATCGCACTGATGCCACCAATGCTTCACGAACACTTCTTTATAACATCCACACAAACGAGTGGGATCCGGACTTGCTGGACCTGTTAGAAGTACCTGCATCCATGCTCCCTTCCGTCGAAGATTGCGCATTTGAATTTGGCACAACCGTTTCTGATTTATTAGGTGCGGAAATCCCTGTTCTGGGAATTGCGGGAGACCAGCAAGCAGCAACCATTGGACAAGCATGTTTCAAACCCGGAATGGTAAAAGCCACCTATGGCACAGGCTGTTTCATGATGTTGAACACAGGCACACAGGCTGTTAGCTCCCAAAATCGCCTGCTCACCACCATTGCCTATCGTTTGAACGGCGAAACCCATTACGCTCTTGAAGGCGCCATCTTTATTGCAGGTGCCGCCGTACAATGGTTACGCGATGGGTTGGGCGTTATTTCAGATGCTAACCAAACAGGCGGCTTGGCCGCAGAAGCAGACAACAGCCAGGATGTTGTATTGGTACCCGCATTTGCAGGACTTGGCGCGCCCTATTGGGAACCAGAAGTACGCGGCGCAATCTTTGGTCTGACCCGCAATACGGGCCCGCGAGAACTATCGCGCGCAGCATTGGAAGCCGTGTGCTACCAAACCCGCGATCTGGTGCAGGCAATGCAATCAGATGGGTCGGGCAGCAGTAACTCAGGCAAAGAGAGTGATGTCGTACTACGGGTTGATGGTGGCATGGTCGCAAGCAATTGGACAATGCAATTCTTGGCAGATATTCTCAATGCTCCGATTGATCGGCCAACGGTTCTGGAAACCACCGCCTTAGGTGCTGCATGGCTTGCTGGTATGAAAGCTGGCATCTATCCCGATATGGAAGAATTTGCAAAATCATGGCGGTTGCAACAACGCTTTGAACCAGAAATGTCAGAAGAGACAAGAGAGCGAAAATACTCGATCTGGACGAAAGCAATCACAAGCACCATCCAAATGCAGTAGGAATTATCAGTAGGCAAACGTACTAGATTTCAAAAGCTTTGGGAACGGTTTCAAGACCCTTACAATGCGGATAAAGCCTGAGAGTTGGCAACTCTGAATTCCGAACTTTCGACTGCATACCGTGTTGGCTCTGGCATAAGAGAAAATGCTGAGATGCATAGACTCACTCGCTATACAAACCGATATGATTTCTCCAACTTTTTTCCTTCCTTTAAGGAGAAACACATCGCTGAGTTTTTAAGTGCTAGGTGCCCTGAGATAGGTTTGGAATTGGATAAGCAAGATTTGGATTTTGTTTGCAAAATAGTTTGCAGAAAAGGTGGATTGACAATTGGAGCACCGAGCTCACCAGAAATTACAAATGCAATGATGTTTGATTTCGATAAAGCCTTATCCGCGTACTGTGGAGAACACCGTCTTGTCTACACCCGCTACGCTGACGACATTTTCATTTCATCATATGATACGGGCCAATTAACTGGGCTGGAGAATGTTATTCAAACCATCAAGCGTGACATAAGCTACCTGCACCTAAGACTTAATCGCCGAAAAACATCCTACCTATCAAAGAAATACCGGCGAAGCATAACTGGTGTAATAGTTACTAGCGATCATAAACTATCCATTGGGCGTGCTCGGAAACGTGAAATTAAGGCACTAATTCACCAATGGCTGACCGTTGGGTTGGATTTTGAAAAGATATACTATCTTCGTGGTTTACTTGCTTTTGCCCATGACATAGAGCCTGAATTTGAGCGAAGATTACAGAACAAATACAGTGAGCCTGTTATACGATCAATTTTGCATTCAAGTGGCTTGGAAATCAAAGCTTCGGCATACGCAATTCATTATTGGCAAATGGTGAAAGAGTTATCATAGCTCTCATTTGAAAATAGCAATACAAATCTAATGTTGTGACCACAACTCAAAACCAAGCTTATCAGTTTTCCAAATTTCCCACTAAGTATTTGATTTTAATGGTGGGCGATACTGGGATTGAACCAGTGACCCCTACAATGTCAATGTAGTGCTCTCCCGCTGAGCTAATCGCCCGATAGACAATTCAATTCATGTCCATTGGTTTGCTGCATAGACCACAAAGAGAAATTGCCGTCAATACTTCACAATCGGTTTGGATGGAGTATTCGGTTCAAATTTTCAGGCAAGCGTTTGAAGAGGCTAACCTTGCTGCAAACAGGGCGTAATGACTTCACTGGATAAACAAGTAAAGTGCTAGAGCGTATCTGGCTTGGATTGAACCGTTTGAACGCCGTGGCGTTTGTGC
>CAZEPF010000034.1:0-20411 GCA_964514045.1 uncultured Rhizobiaceae bacterium
GGGTTGAAGCATCAAGGGGTGTCAATTCAGTTTCACTTTCAAACAAGTTCAGAGCAACATATCCGTCAGCTTCACCATATAGGCCCGGCGGGTTTTCTACAGTAACGATGGGTGACGAACCGGACTTCAACACCAAAGGCTTGTTCGAAGGTGTAGGCTCTACAAAGCTACCAGCACCATCCAGCAGACGCAGAGGTGGCAGAACAGTTTCTTCCCCTGCTGCGGTTTGTGCAATACCAGATCGTGCCAGATTTACTGTACGGCGAAGCATTTCAACAAATGTGCCGGAAAGAGGAAGGTTCGACCATTGGGTGTCAGAGCCTATATGGAACAAGACAATCCATCCGACACCACGTTGGTCTCCGGTTACAAGGGGCGTTCCGTCTTCAAGCACGGCCCATGTTTTTTTATCCAGATCAGCCTCCTGCAAAGCAAGCAATTGGCGCTCCACCAACACATCTCGGGGGGCTTCCAATCCGAAGAAAGGGCTTGTGACACCAAAATCTGCAAGTGGCTTTGGCGTTTCCCACGATAACGCACCCCCTAGGTTTCTGTCGCCTGGTCTGATTTCTACAGGTAAGAGTGATACATCTGGCGTTGCGCCCAAACGTGGGCCGGAAAAGCGGATTAACATGCCACCTTTTTCGACCCATTTTTGCAGACGATCTTCGGTCTCTTCAGGAATGACACCAACATCAGCCAATACGATTGCCGACACTCCTTGATTGATGAGATCAGGAACCGAGGCCGAGACGTTCGCATCATTGGCACGGCGAATATCTGAAAACGGTTCTAATGCTCGTGAAATATAATAAAGAGGTGAGAGCAAGGGCTGCGACTGATCGTAGGTTGCACCTGACACCAAACCGACCAACCGCCTGCGATTGCTTTCGTCCAAGAGTTGCACGGATGCTGCATTTCGGTTTTGTTCGGTTTCAATGCGTGCAATCTGGTTTCTCAATTCAACCGGTTCGGTGAATGAGAAAGTTGCCCTTGTTTCTCCGATGCTGAATAGGGCCTTGCTTCGTGCAATTACTAGTCCAGCCTGATCTTTGGCTAGAACTGAAACGTCCAAAGGGCCAATCGGGTTTGCGCGGGTAAGTATACCGGATAATTCCTTCGGCGAGTTTTCTGCTTTTTCGATGATCAGTAATGTATCTGTATTGGCGGAATATAATCCAAGTTCTGCAGATTTTCCCGAAAGGTGATTGGCGAGTGTATCGCTGCCGTCGCGCTGTAAACCGTCTGATAGGAATGCAACATCCCCGATCTGGCTTGCATAGCCTTGTGCCGACAAGCGCGTTGCAAGTTCTGCGTGGTCGGGTTCCAAGGGCTGAGGCTTGGTGGCCAGAACCAGTTCTGAGGCTTCATCGGGCGTAAGCGGTTTGGCTTCCCAAACCGGATTGCCTGTAGAACTTGCCAGAAGAACTGGAACGTTTTTATCCCGTGCATCAGAGATAATTGCTTGAGCAGTGCGTTGGCGTTCTTGCCAATCTGCTGCCGAGGCCCAGCCGTCATCCATGACCAAAAGCACAGGGCCATCGCCTGATACGGAAGAATCCTCAGGATTGAGAATTGGCCCTGCCATCGCAAGAATTGCCAAACCCGCCATGGTAAGGCGTAGCAGTGTCAGCCACCACGGGCTTTGGGCTGGTGTTTCTTCCTGTTTTTTGAGGCGTGCAAGAATGCGTGTAGGTGGAAAAACCTCTTGCTGAGGTTTTGGAGGGGTTAACCGCAGTAACCACCAGATTGCAGGCAGTGCAACAAGGGCTGCTAAAATCCAAGGAGACGCAAATGCGATAGGAAGACCGAACATGCGTTACCCCCGCTCGCCAAGATGCATATGAAGCGCACCGAGGGCTTCTGATGCCAAGCGATCTGTATAATGGCGAATAAAACTCCAGTTCATGGATGAAGTCTTTTGGCGCATCGCATCCGTACGGGTCAGAATTTCCGTCTCATATTCTTGTTTTAGGCTTTCCGCATTGCCTACGGTGAATTTATCGCCTGACTCTGGGTCAGAGAATTCCACACGTCCTGCATAGGGAAATACTTCTTCAACCGGATCGACGATCTGCACCACATGGCCACGAGCACCACGTTTGAACAGGTTTTCCAAACGCTCATTGTTTGTTTCGATTGGATCCAGGAAATCACTGAACAAAACCAGATCGCTATACGGACCAAGATCGGGCATTTCAGGAAATTGAGTTTGAGCGGGATTGAGGATCAGGGCTTCTGCAAGTTTTTCCGCAGCATTACGGCTAAGAATGGGTTTGGTGACACCAAGCCACCCGACCCGCTCGCCGCTGCGAGCAAGAAGTTCTGCAAGCGCAAACGCCAGAACGAGGGCACGGGATTGTTTGGCAACTGTTGCGGCATCAGATTTAAACAACATGGAGGGCGACTCATCCACCCATATCCAAACGGTGTGCGTTGCCTGCCATTCTTTGTCTTGCACATAGATTGAATTTTCATCGCGCGCGGAGCGACGCCAATCAATGCGGGACATGCTTTCGCCCGGAGTGTAGGGACGAAATTGCCAGAAGTTTTCGCCCACGCCGCGCTTGCGTCTGCCATGCCAACCCGAAAAGACCGAATTGGCGACACGCTTTGCTTCAACTAGTAAATCAGGAATCAGACTTGCCCGCGCGCGTGCGCGTTCAATGGTTTCCCGCCCCGTCTCGCGAGGCGCTATGGAGCCTAGTGGCGCCATTAACCGATCCGTTCTTTTAGATTATTGATGACATCGTGAACCGTAATGTTTTCTGCCCGTGCAGCAAATGAAAGCTGCATCCGGTGTTGCAGGACCGGACCTGACAGCGCCAAGACGTCATCGACAGAAGGTGCTAGTCTGCCATCGAGCAATGCCCGTGCGCGACACGTCAGCATCAATGCTTGTGAAGCACGAGGGCCGGGGCCCCAGGAAATAAAATCAACCATTTCACCTGCGCCACTGCCCGGACGCGCGGAACGAACAAGTTCGAGGATTGCATCAACGACACTGTTGCCAACAGGAATACGGCGGACAAGGTTTTGAAGTTCAATCAGCCGGTCAGCGCTAAGTGCTTTCTTTGCGGTTTGTTCGCTGGTGCCTGTAGTCTCAAACAGGATTTTTCTTTCAGCTTCCAGATCAGGATAATCCACATCAACCTGCATCAGGAAACGGTCAAGCTGTGCTTCCGGCAGTGGATATGTGCCTTCCTGTTCCAAAGGGTTTTGGGTTGCTAGTACATGAAACGGTGAGGGTAGGTCATAACGCTGACCTGCAATCGTAACGTGATACTCCTGCATGGACTGCAAGAGTGCTGCTTGAGTTCTAGGGCTGGCACGGTTGATTTCGTCCGCCATTAAAAGTTGGGCAAATACCGGACCTTTCACGAATTGAAAACTGCGGTTTCCATCTGCTTCCTGATGGAGAATTTCTGAACCTAGAATATCCGAAGGCATAAGATCGGGTGTGAACTGGATACGGTTATCGTCCAGGCCTAAAACCGTGCCAAGTGTTTCGACCAGTTTGGTTTTTGCAAGACCGGGCAATCCAACCAAGAGAGCATGGCCGCCAGAAAGAATAGTGATCAGCGTATTATCAACCACTGATTCCTGACCGAAAATAATCGTCGCGACATTCTTGCGAATCTTGCCCATATCGGCGACAGCTTTTTCCGCGAGTACAATGACTTCTTTTTCTTGTGTTTTGGTCATTGCTGGTTCTGCTACACTCATAAAAAGCTCCGAATTTAGGTTTTGGACAATTACGTTACGCTACCTATAACATGGTAGTGGTCAATTGTGTGACTTCAACTGTCACGTCCATAGAAGATTTGGACAATTATGAGTGAAAACTGGTGATTTTATGAGCGAACTGAAAAGTGATCCGGTAGCAAAAGGTCTTGGAGGCCTCGAAGCGCTAATTTCAAGAGCTGGCAAGCAGGGCAAAGGTCTGCCGCCTGTTGATCAATGGAATCCTGATTTTTGCGGCGATATTCCGATGGAAATTCGTGCTGATGGCACATGGTTTTACATGGGAACGCCGATTGGCCGTCATGCGCTGGTGAAACTGTTCTCATCTGTTTTACGCAAGGACGATGATGGTAAGACCTATCTGGTCACACCTGTTGAGCGCGTTGGTATTACGGTTGAGGATGCGCATTTTGTAATTGTAGAAATGAATGCGCATGACCGTGATGGTGAACAGGTCATCACGTTTAGAACCAATACGGATGATGTGATTGAAGCCGGTGATGATCATGCAATCCGGTTTGAGATCGTCAATGACAATGAAGGCGTTAAACCCTATGTCAATGTACGCGGTCGTTTGGACGGCCTTCTCGCGCGGTCTGTTATGTATGAGTTAATCGCACATGGTGAAGAGATCGAAGTGGATGGCACAGTGATGTTTGCAGTGCGCAGCAATGGTGCGGTTTTCCCGATTATGCCTGCCGATGAACTGGCACAAAAGAGCGCCTGAAGTCTTTGAACCAACCGATCTATTCAGAACAAGCTATAAGAGCACGTTGTGCTGATCGTCTGATTTTTAATCCAGATGATCAAGAAGGTGACTATCATCTCAATCCAGAGATGCGCGATCATATTGTGGGGCGTGCGGTGAAGCAGGCGGCTGTACTGATACCTCTTGTTATGCGTGATGGTGAAGTGCAAGTTATCCTCACCAAACGCGCCGAAAAGTTAAAAAGCCATTCGGGGCAAGTTGCGTTTCCCGGTGGCAAGATTGATGAAGATGATGCCTCACCTGAAGCAGCCGCATTGCGTGAGGCATGGGAAGAGATCGGGCTTGATATCAACGAGGTTGAAGTGTTGGGCCGGTTGCCAAATTATTCTTCCGGTAGCGGGTTTCTGATTTCGCCAGTGGTGGGATTTGTTTCAGCACATGCTGACTTTGAAATAAGTCCTGACGAAGTCGATTATATGTTTGAGGTTCCGCTTTCGTTTTTGATGAATTTAGATAATCACGTTCACGCCACGCGTGATTTTGGCGAGCGTCAATGGACCTATCTCGAAATTCCGTTTGATGGTCATCATATTTGGGGTGTGACGGCGGGTATGATCCGCGTTTTACATGACAGGGTATTTTCACATGACGCCAGTTGAAGGAATTCGCATCGAAGACGATTGGTTGCATGAGCCACGCTTGCGCACCTTGTTTGAGTTGCTTTGCAAGGACGGTGGTACCGCAATGGTTGCGGGAGGTGCTGTGCGTAATGCGTTGATGGAATTGCCCGTTGATGAAGTTGATCTGTGCACCGACTTACTGCCTCAGGAAGTGACAAAACGGGTTGAGGATGCGGGGCACAAAGCCATTCCGACAGGCATAGAGCATGGAACGATAACGGCTGTAATTGATAGTATGGCATTCGAGATTACGACACTTCGCGAAGATATCGAAACAGATGGTCGCCATGCAGTTGTGAAATTTGGTACGGATTGGCAAGGCGATGCCGAGCGCCGCGACCTGACCATGAACGGATTGTTTTGTGATCGTGACGGCAATGTTTACGACTACGTAGGCGGCGTCGAAGATATTCGTACCGGAGTGGTGCGGTTTATCGGAGATTCAGATCGCCGCATAAAAGAAGATTCGCTACGAATTTTGCGGTTCTTCCGATTTTTTGCATGGTACGGCCAAGGACGACCGGACGCTGCTGGCCTTAAAGCATGCAATGCCAATAAAATGCTTTTGTCGGGTTTATCGGTCGAGCGGGTTTGGATGGAGACCAAGAAACTTCTTTCCGCTCCCGATCCAAGTCGTGGCCTTTTATGGATGCGCACAACCGGAATTTTAGGTGGGATTTTGCCAGAGACTGTAAAGTGGGGCATTGATAGTATTCCTGGCCTGCTCCGAAATGAACAAACACACGGTTGGTCTGCCGACCCATTGCTTAGATTGATGGCAATGATCCGCCCCCATGATGAGACGGTCATGCAACTCGCCAAACGTCTTTTGCTATCCAAGTCGGATACTGCACGTCTCGTCCATTGGGCAGACAGTGTTGCTCCACCAATAGAGACCAAAACGGGTGAGTTAGAAAAGCTGTTATATCGTGGCAATCAGCAGGGCATGTTGGATGCCATGCGCCTTGAGATTGTCCATCTGCAGAACCGTGATGATGAGGCGGGCAGTGAGGCTATGGCGCGGTTGGTGAAACACGTGCAAGACTGGCAGAAGCCCGAATTGCCGATTAAAGGTCAAGATTTGCTGGATACTGGCATGTCGCCCGGCAAGCAAGTTGGTGAGCGACTGTCTGCATTAGAAGAAGAATGGATAGAAAGCGGGTTTGCGCTAACGCGGGAAGACCTGCTCTCAAAGCTTGATTAGGGTCAGGATCCTAGGGCCATTTCACTTCTGGTGGCATGGAGGAGAGAATAGTCTCTACATTGCCGCCTGTCTTGAGACCAAAGATTGTCCCACGATCATACAGTAGATTGAATTCCACATATCTGCCACGGCGCACAAGCTGTTCTTCGCGTTGCTCTGGTGTCCACTCAGTTGCAAAATTGCGTCTTACGATCGCTGGATACACAACGTTAAAAGCACGCCCCACATCTTGGGTGAACTTGAAATCGGCATTCCAACCGCCAGCTTCATCATCTGAATGCAGGTAGTCATAGAAGATGCCACCAATTCCGCGCATTTCATCACGGTGTTTAAGATAGAAATATTCATCACACCATTTTTTGTAATCTGGATAGTCAGCAACCGCGTGGCGATCACAGGCAAACTGCATTGCCTTGTGAAACATTTTTGTGTCGCTATCTTCCTGAGTGCGACGATCATCCAGAACAGGGGTTAGGTCAGCACCACCACCAAACCACTGGCTTGAGGTAACTACCATACGCGTGTTCATGTGAACGGCAGGAACGTTTGGATTCCAAGGATGTGCGATCAAAGAAACGCCGGATGCCCAGAATTCAGGATTTTTGTCAGCGCCCGGGATTTGCGCTTTGAAATCATCGGGTAGAGTTCCGTGTACGGTTGAGGTGTGAACGCCTACTTTTTCAAAGACACGACCATACATCATAGACATGGTGCCGCCGCCGCCATTGCCTTGATCACGAAGCCAGTCCTTACGCTCAAAACGGCCGGGAATACGATCATCATTCGGTCCGATAAGATCATCTTCAATGTCTTCGAAACTTTTGCAAATCGTATCACGCAACTGTTCAAACCAAGCTTTGGCGCTTGCTTTTTTCTCGTCAAGTTCAGGTGGGAGGCCCGGTGGGGGTGGTGTGTGCCCGCTCGTCAATGGATTGATCCTAATTTCTAAAATTGAATTTGGACTTGTCCATATTTTTCAGTGTGATGCAACCGCCGTTTGCAGCGTTCTAAGGCGATATCTTGATATGCCCGCTTTTACTTCATATCTTTATCGGTGGAAGTGAAACCAATGACACATGATAGAGATAAACCAGCACGATATTCAATAACTGACACGCGCCGCGCCCGTGAGGCTTTGGATAATTCTCGTCAGGCTAACAAAAGCTGGGCAGACCGTCGACGTGCTATGCGGCAGTCGGTTGAAAAGACCGATGGTTGGAAACGCGAGACGCATAGATTGCCGCGTGAAGACGCACGATTGCTCGCAAAAGATTATCTTACGAAGTATCCAAAGGCTGCCTATTGGAGTGAAGTTGAAAGCTGGCGTGTGCTGGATAATGACGTGATTGAATTTACGCTTCGCAGGCTGCCAAGTGCGGATTAGAATTTACGTTTAGTTTTTAGTTTGATCCTCAACCTGACGCAGGGCTTCGCCCAACACCATTGCGCCGGATAGCGCCATATTAAGTGACCTTGTTTCTGCTTTCATGTTAATGATAACGCGGTGATCTGCTGCTTCATGCACTTCTTCTGGTGCGCCAGAGCTTTCACGCCCTAACATGAGTAAGTCGTTATTTTCATATGTGAATTGCGTATAGGATTGTTCAGCGCGGGTTGTCAGTAGAATAAGGCGGCGATGTTGGGCCTTGCGCCAGTTTTCAAACTCTGTCCAGCTTAGATGTCTTTTTAATGCGGCCTGATCAAGATAATCCATGCCAGCGCGACGAAAGGCTTTTTCATCCATGCGAAAACCTGCAGGCTCAATAATATGGACCGTTGTTCCGGTACAAGCGCCAAGCCGTAAAAGCGTTCCCGCATTGCCTGGAATGTCGGGTTGAAACAAAACCAGATCAGGCATGGTTTTCCTATCCTTCAAGCATTACATACACATATGGCCTGACAAAGTGGGCCAAAACCTATTAACGAACACGAGAGAGTAAAGGACGTGCCACTATGACAGCGATTTGCAGTGTCAAAGCTCTCTACCATGGTTTCGGTTATTGCAATCAAGCTTTTCCTCGAACCTATTGTCGTTTTGTATGCCATATCACGTTCATGGATAGGTGCTGATCGTAATGTTTGCATATTTCGAAAGTCTCATTGATCCGTACCCTGATGATCCGCCAAAACAAGCGCCGGGATCATTGCTGGCGTTCTATGCCTATTATTGTAAACCAGTTTGGAAGCTCTTGGCGCTCAATGTGGCAGCGGTTGTTGTTCTGTCGATTGTCGAAGTGTCCCTGTTTGCGTTTCTTGGCAATGTTGTCGATTGGCTTACGAATTCCGATCCGAAGACTTTTCTAGCCCAAGAAGGTTGGAAGCTTGCCAGTATGGCGTTTGTTGCTGTGATTGTAATCCCGCTCTTAGGGCTGTTGCATTCCCTGCTTCAACTTCAAGGCATGATGGGTAATTTCGGTATGATTATCCGGTGGAAAATGCACCGGTATTTATTGCGCCAGTCAATGGGCTTCTTTGCGGATGAATTTGCGGGTCGCGTTGCGACCAAGGTCATGCAGACATCGCTGGCTGTGCGCGATTCAGTCATGACACTGCTAAGCGTCATGGTATTTGTGGGCGTGTATTTTGCTGGTGGTATGATTTTGGTGGGGACCTTCCACTGGTTGTTATCAATGCCGTTTCTGGCGTGGCTAATCGCCTACGGATTTGTGCTTGCTCATTACCTGCCTCGAATGGGTGAAGTTTCCAAACGACAGGCGGATGCCCGTTCATTGATGACGGGTAGGGTGGTGGATAGTTACACCAATATTACAACTGTAAAATTGTTTGCCCATGCCGACCGCGAAGAAAAATATGCAAAAGATGCGATGGATGAATTTCTGCAAACGGTTCATCCGCAAATGCGCCTTTCCACACAGTTTGAACTTTGGGTGCAGTTCCTAAGTGGGATGTTATTAGTGCTGGCTGGTGGTGTAGGCATCTGGCTCTGGATGAATGGGCAAGGCACGATTGGTGGCGTTGCGGTGGCCATTGCGCTGGTCTTGCGGCTGAACGGTATGGCACACTGGATTATGTGGGAACTGGCGCGTTTCTTCGAAGCTTTGGGCGTTGTGCAGGACGGCATGAATATGATGTCCAAGCATATGGCTGTTACGGATGAGCCCGATGCGGGTTCGTTGGATGCAAGCGATCAACCGATCCAGTTTGAGAACATTCGTTTCACCTATGGCGGTGAAGGTGCGGTGATGGATAAGCTTAACCTCACTATTGCGCCGGGCGAGAAGATTGGTCTGGTTGGCCGATCGGGAGCGGGAAAAACTACGCTCACAAATATCCTGCTTCGGTTCTATGATGTGGAGAGTGGCAAGATCACGATTGGTGGTACGGATATCGCGACCATCAGGCAGGATTCTCTGCGCGAGAATATCGGAATGGTAACGCAGGATACGTCCCTTTTGCACCGCTCTATCTGGGATAATATTGCATATTCCAAACCCAATGCCAGTGAAGAGGAAGTCATTGCTGCCGCGAAGAAAGCCAATGCCTGGGAGTTTATTCAGGAACTGGTGGATAATGAAGGCAATACAGGTCTTGCAGCACAAGTGGGTGAGCGCGGTGTGAAGCTTTCTGGTGGACAGAGGCAGCGGATTGCGATTGCCCGTATTTTCCTGAAGAATGCTCCTATTTTGGTGTTGGATGAGGCAACATCTGCGCTTGATTCAGAAGTTGAAGCGGCTATTCAGGAAAGCCTGTTTGACTTGATGGAAGGTAAAACGGTTATCGCCATTGCGCATAGGCTTTCGACGATCTCGCAGCTTGATCGATTGATCGTTATGGATCAGGGCGAAATTATTGAATCCGGCACCCATGATGAACTGGTTTCGAAAGAAGGCGTCTATTCAGATCTATGGGCAAGGCAGTCTGGCGGATTTCTGGCAACCCATGATCATGAAGACAGCGTGGCGTAAATCGAATGAAGATTTTTGATCCGGTCTTGCGCCTGTTTGAAGGCTGGATTGATCCGTTCAAACCTCGTGATACGTATGAACCTCCCAACACACTGCTAGGCTATGTCTGGCACTATGTTGGGCAGACACGATGGGCATTTGTAGCGCTGCTGATTTATGGATTGGTCAATGCGCTCATTGAGGCAACCGTGTTTTCCTATGTGGGGCAACTGGTCGATATTCTCACTCAATTTGATGGGGATGGCGATAAAGCTCAAGGATGGGATGGTCTATTACAACGCCATGGTGTGACGCTTATATCCATGCTGCTGGTCGTTGGTATTTTACGAACCTTGGTGGTTGCTTTTGGGGCGCTGATTGAGGAACAGGTGATCGTTCCCGGCTTCTTCATCATGATGCGATGGCAGAGCCATAAATATGTGATCGGACAATCGCTTTCATTTTTCCAAAATGATCTTGCAGGGCGTATCAGCCAGAAGGTTTTCCAATCTGGTATGGCTACGGGCGATATGATGATCGCGCTGCTTCAAGTGATCTGGTTTGTGGTGATTTATGCGTTCACAACGGCAGGACTTTTGTTTGCGCTTGATTGGCAATTGGGTTTGATCATTACGATCTGGATGGCGGTGTTTATTCTTATCGCAAGATACTACGTGCCAATGGTGCGTAATCATGCCCGCATGAGCGCGGAAACAGCATCAGGCGTTTCCGGGCGTATGGTAGATGCCTACGCGAATATTCAAACCGTCAAACTGTATGGTAGCGAAGCACAACACGAAGACCTTGTGCTTTCCTCTATGAAGACCCACCAAACGGCGATTTTCAGGTTTACGCGCACGTTGACTGCTATGCGGGTCTCGTTGGCTGCGGTGAATGGTGTGATCGTTTGTATGATTGCGTGGGTGTCGATAGATTTATGGCTATCTGGAGTTTCTTCGCTTGGATCAGTTGCCTTTGTGATGGCGCTGACTTTGCGGTTGCAACTCCTGTCCAATCGTCTGCTTGGAAATCTAAACGGGTTTTTCCGAAATGTGGGTGTCACCCAAAACACGATGGAGCTTGTCGCTCAACCTTATGAGGTGCGTGATGCAGAGGGTGCACCGCCGATTAAGGTTTTGAATGCTGATATCAACATTCAGGATTTGCATTTTCGTTATGACAAGCTTGACGGCGTGATCAGTGGTGTGTCTCTCGAGGTGAAGTCTGGCGAGAAGATCGGGATTGTTGGCAGTTCAGGATGTGGCAAGACCACGCTTATGCATTTGGCGATGCGGTTCTTTGATCCATCGTCCGGTTCGATCAAGATTGACGGACAGGATTTGCGAGATGTTACACAGGCAAGCCTGCGGCGTAATTTTTCCTTCGTTCAGCAAGACGTACAATTGTTCAATCGTTCGGTATTGGAAAACATTGCGCTCGAAGACCCTAACGCAAATATGGATGATGTTATTGCAGCTGCAAAAATGGCAGATGCACATGCGTTTATCGAAACCCTTTCAGATGCCAAAGGCAATGCAGGTTACGACGCACGAGTAGGCGAGCGTGGCGTGAAGCTATCGGGAGGGCAGAGACAGCGCATCGCGATTGCACGGGCAATTTATCGAGACGCGCCTATCTTGATTTTGGATGAAGCGACCAGTCAGCTTGATACGGAAACCGAACAGCACATTCAGGATAATCTGATTGATTACATGAAAGAGCGAACTGTCTTTGTAATCGCTCACCGCCTTTCGACCATACGGGACATGGACCATATTTTGGTTCTGGATCAGGGAAAGATTGTAGAGCAGGGTTCACATGATGATCTTATGGCGTTGCAAGGCCTGTATTCGCAAATGTGGATGCGACAGATCAGTTAGCTGCACGAGCCAATGATTAACTCAGCGCCAATTTGATCGGTCATGTAAGATGCGAATGGTAATTCGGTGCGAGCCAATATGACGCAAAAACAAAAACTTTCTGCGTAGTCTAGCCTGTTGATGGTCAGGCAATTATCTGTAATGTAGCTGAAACCCTGATGCGCTTTGTGCTCAGTTTCGCCTAATTTAGTCTAAGGTTTGTTGCGCATATGAATACAAGAGAAGATCTTGAAGAAATGATTGCTCGCACTGCTTTGGGTAGCAAATCGCATTTTGAAAAGCTTTATTCTGCAACTTCCGCGAAACTTTTTGGCATCTGCATGCGTATATTAAATAATGAAAGCGAAGCAGAGGAGGCTCTGCAAGAAACATTTGTGAAGGTTTGGCGTAACGCTGACAAATATGCCTCAGGCAACGCAAGTCCGATATCATGGCTGGCTGCCATCGCGCGAAATACGTCTATTGACCGATATCGCCGACGCAAGCCCGAAAGTGCGGAACTTGTTGAAGCTGAAGTTATTGCTGATGAAGCGCCATCGCCTGAAGCAAATGCAGTGCTTTCAAATGAAGTAGGTCGGCTTAACAGCTGCATATCGGAGCTTAAAGAACGTCACGCGTTTGCTGTTAAGAGCGTGTATTTGGGGGGGTGGACTTATGATGAGGCCGCCCAGGAATTGGATGTACCGCTTAATACGCTGAAAACGTGGGTCCGTCGTAGTCTTATTAGTCTGCGTGAATGTCTGAATCGATGAGTAAAATGGAAAATTTGAAAAAAGAAGATCGATGGTTAGCGGCAGAATATGCCCTTGGTGTTCTTGGCTCTAAAGATAAGAGCCGAGCACAACGTCTCGTGGACAAAAATTTATTGTTCCGCCGTGAAGTTGAATCTTGGCAGAACCAGCTGGAACCTCTGTTAGATGAGGTTGACGAGGTTGAACCTCCTAAAGCGGTATGGAGCGGGATTGAGCGCGAGATCATGCCTTTAAAAGAAGAGACCAGAAGCGAAGGGTTTGGCATCGGGTTCTGGAAAATGCTGACGGCCATCACCTCGACGGCTGCGGTCGCCAGTTTTGGCGCTTTCATGTTTGTCACGGGCGGAGACATTACAGGCAAGGAATTAAATTCGGCAAAACAGCAATTGGCCAGCGCACAAGAATCTCTTGCTGAAGCCGAGGATGGGCTGTCCGACAGCCGTGCTGAACTAGCATCTTTGAAAGATCAACTTTTAACGGCTTCATCTTCTGAAGCAGATGTTAAACAAGAACTTGCTACTCGTATTGGTGAGTTAGAAACTGCTAGAAGCGAACTTGAGAGCGCTAAGGAAGATTTGGTTTTAGCACAAGCTGAGGTCGCGGAAATTCGTCAGACCATCAGTCAGGCTAAGCCTTTGGTTGCATCGCTTACACAAAGTGGGGATGCGCCTGCATTTATCGCACAATATGATCCGTTGAAACAGGCTTTGCTCATCAGAACTACTGTATCTGATGCAGATGACCGTGTTCCTGAAATCTGGTTGATTCCTGAACAAGGGGACCGCAAAGGTGAGGTGCTATCTCTTGGCGTGATGGACGAGGCGGCACCGGATGTCGTGAAAATTTCTGATGATTTCATTCCTCTTCTTGGCGAGGGCGGTACGCTTGCTATTTCAATGGAACCACCAGGTGGTGCGCCTAATGGTGTCGCTACGGGTCCAATAGTTGCGGTCGGGAAGTTTCAGGGGTTATAAAATCCTGGTCCATGCGGCAGTTTAATTGCTAAATTGCCGCATGGTCAGTATAGTGAGTGATGTAATAGTTTTTGTGGCCACAATTACATTCCGGAACCCCTATTCAGTGCTGAGGGGTTTGAATACGTTCCGGGTGATGGTCAGGGAGGAGAGACTGGAATTTCCGGTTTTTGACCTCATCCAGCCGCAGCGAATTTCAATATTCGCTGCGGCTTTTTTAATTTTAAGATTCTATTAACTTTTTTTGAAACCCTTTCGAATTCTGCCGCGTAACTAATCACAACTGCACCGGAACAGTTTGTAATTTTTACCTCTGAAAGGGACATGAAAAATGAGCACTCTAAGAAAAGGCCTTCTGGCCATCGCAACGACTACAGCACTCGCAGTAGGTACAGTCGGCGCTGCATTGGCAGACAACCCAACTGTTGGCGGTGCGCCAATGTTGGAAACAAAAAACATTGTTGAGAACGCAGTAAATTCACCTATCCACACAACGCTTGTGGCAGCTGTGAAAGCAGCAGGTCTTGTAGACACACTAGCAAGCCCGGGACCGTTTACAGTGTTTGCACCAACCAATGATGCATTTGGCAAATTGCCAGACGGCACAGTAGACACGCTATTGAAGCCAGAAAACAAAGGTACACTGACAAAAGTGCTAACTGCACATGTCGTACCTGGTAAATTGTCTGCTGGTGACCTGATTGCAAAAATCAAAGCACATGGCGGTAACTTCAACATGCAAACAGCAAGTGGCGATGCACTTACTGCACGTTTGAATGGTGGAAGTGTATTCATCTTTGATGAAAGCGGTGGCGCAGCAAAAGTAACAATTGCTGATGTAAACCAGTCAAATGGTGTGATCCACGTTGTAAACGACGTGTTACTACCAAAATAAGTTCCAGACAAATTGCTGGTATGTGGGCCGGTCCTGTTTTCAGGACCGGTTTTTTTATTTATCCGTTAGCTTCTTCGGCCAGGATTTCAAGCTCGAGCCATTCTTCTTCTTTTTCTGCTAAAAGGGTTTCACGCTTGCCCAGTTCATTCGCCCAAGCGTTGAATTTCTTTGGGTCTACGTCATACAGGCCCGGCTTTGCTAGGGCTGTTTTCAGTTTGCCGATTTCAAATTCAAGTCGCTCGATCTCTTTTGGCAGGGTTTTAAGAGCGTGCTCCTGCTTGAAACTCAGCTTGCTTGAAGTGTCGTCCGGTTTTGGTTTTTGAGGTGAAGTTTTTGTCTTTGGCTTGGGGTTAGATGGTTTGCTCTCAACTTTGGCGGGTGCCTTGCCGAGCTGGGCGAGCATGTCTGAATAGCCACCTGCATATTCATTCCATTTGCCATGTCCTTCACTCACTAGAACAGATGTACAGACGCGGTCCAGAAAATCCCGATCATGGCTGACGATCAAAACCGTGCCGGGATAATCTGCTAAAAACTCTTGCAGTAGGTCTAGCGTTTCCAAGTCGAGATCGTTGGGTGGTTCATCCAAGACCAAGAAGTTTGAGGGTGTTCGCAAGCCTCTGGCAAGTGTTAGGCGTGCGCGTTCGCCGCCGGATAGGGCATGTACAGGTGTGCGGGCCTGTTCGGGCAGGAACAAAAAGTCTTTCATATAAGTGTAGACATATTTTGTTTCTTCACCGATCACGACGGTTTCGCCACGCCCGTCTGTCATTGCGTCTTTTAGCGTCCATTCCGGTTGAAGCGTTTCGCGTTTCTGATCAATGATGAGAGGCTCAAGGTTTGCACCCAGTTTCACTTTGCCTTCATCAGGTGTGAGTTCTCCGGTGATGAGTTTGATCAAAGTCGTTTTGCCGGAACCATTCGGGCCCACAATTCCGAGGCGGTCACCGCGTGACATGATGAGCGATAGGTCTGAAACAATGGTTAGGTCTTCAAAACTTTTTGAAATATTGAACAGTTTGGCGACCAGTTTTCCAGAGGTTTCACCTTCTGCCATGGTGATGTTAACGCCACCTTGAACCTTGCGTTCGCCCGCTTTTGTTTCACGCAAACCAGCGAGTTCACGGACGCGGCGCATGTTGCGCTTTCGTCTGCCGGATACGCCATGGGTTATCCAGTGTTCTTCACGCACAATCTTTCGCGATAGTTTGTGGCGGTCTAATTCTTCCTGCTCCAGGGCCTCATCGCGCCAATCTTCAAAAGCGCCAAATCCTTTATTGAGTTGGCGTGATTTCCCCCGATCCATCCAAACGGTTTCTTTTGATAATGCTTCGAGGAATTTCCGGTCATGGCTGATGAGGACAAGCGAAGATCGAATTGTGCGAAGGTGACCTTCCAGCCATTCGATTGCGGGTAGGTCCAAATGGTTGGTTGGCTCGTCGAGAAACAAAATGTCCGGTTCTTGTGCGAGCGCGCGCACCAAGGCTGCCCGACGGGCTTCACCACCGGACAGATTTTTGGTTGGCATGTTGGCATCAATTCCAAGTTCAGCCAGTAATAGTGTTACTTTGTGTGGATCATCCTGTGGGCCAAGTCCTGCATCTATATATGCACCAATAGTCGCGTGATCTTTAAGGTCCGGATCTTGCGGTAGGTAATGAACGGTTATTCCGGGCTGAACAAAGCGCTCGCCTTTATCTGGTTCTATCAGGCCTGCAGCGATTTTCATCAAAGTGGATTTGCCCGACCCGTTTCTGCCGACAAGGCAAAGCCTGTCATCAGAATGGATTGCCAGATCGGCACCTTCCAACAGGGGTGTCCCGCCAAAAGTAAGGTAAATGTCTCTGAGATATAAGATCGGTGATGCCATAGGCACGGCATACCCGCAAATTACGATGGTTAGAAGCGTATAAGAGGTAATTTCTCCAAGAAAATTTAATCATCGTTTGAAATCAGTAGATTCGCCTAGAATCAAGCTTCGGGAATGTTTTATCCGCTAGTGGAATATGCTGACTTTGCCATGGGGCATATTCCGCATAGTAAGTGGGAGAAATTATATGAATATCCCGCGACAAACTGCCGTTTTTTGCCAAATGACCTAGACACTTAATAAGGAGCGGAATAGAACGCTTCTAAACTTGGTTTCTTCAGTGGATTTCGAGGGATCGTTCGTATGTTGATCGATCACCCCAACATCCCCTTCAGCAGAAAGGATACTGCCCGTGGCTGGCAAGAAAAAACCTGGAGCCCCCGAACCTACACGCCGGGACTTTCTATACATCGCAACTGGTGCAATGGGTGCCGTTGGCGCAGCGGGAGCTGTTTGGCCATTGGTAAACCAAATGGCGCCGGACGCATCAACGCGAGCGCTAGCATCTATTGAAGTAGATGTTTCCGCTATTGAACCTGGTCAGGCGATCACGGTGAAATGGCGCGGTAAGCCAGTGTTCATCCGTAACCGTACGGAGCAGGAAATTGATGAAGCCAAATCTGTTGAAGTGGCTGACCTGAAAGACCCTGTTGCACGTAACGAGAACGCCGACGGCGGCGATCCTGCGACAGACCTCAACCGCTCTGGTGGTGAAGGTAAGGAAAACTGGATCGTAATGATCGGCTCTTGTACTCACCTTGGTTGTGTTCCTGTGGGTCTTTCTGGTGACTTTGGTGGTTGGTTCTGCCCATGTCATGGCTCGCATTACGATACTGCTGGCCGTATTCGCAAAGGCCCTGCGCCTGAGAACCTTCTAATCCCTCCATTTGAGTTTGTGTCAGACGACACGCTCAAAATCGGTTAAAAAGGAGCATTATTATGAGTGGTGGACATACTGAATACACCCCGGCAAATGGTGTCTCTAAATGGCTAGACGAACGGCTTCCATTGCCGCGTCTCGTCTATGACAGCTTTGTTGCTTACCCTGTGCCACGTAACCTGAATAGCTGGTATACGTTTGGTGCTATTTTGATGGTGATGCTGGTTGTTATGATCCTGACGGGCGTAACACTGGCAATGAACTATGCGGCTTCAACACAGCTTGCATTTGAAAGCGTTGAGCACATCGAGCGTAACGTAAACTATGGCTGGTTGCTGAGAAGTGTTCACGCCAATGGCGCGTCCATGTTCTTTATCGCCGTATACATCCATATGTTCCGTGGCATGTATTACGGTTCCTACAAGGCACCGCGGGAAGTCCTTTGGATACTCGGCGTTCTCATCTTCTTGTTGATGATGGCAACTGCATTTATGGGATACGTTCTTCCTTGGGGCCAAATGAGCTTCTGGGGCGCGACTGTTATCACGGGCTTCTTCTCAGCTATTCCATGGGTTGGAACAGGCATTCAAGAGTGGCTACTGGGTGGTTTTGCTGTTGATAATGCTACGCTGAACCGGTTCTTCTCGCTTCATTATCTTCTGCCATTCATGATTGCCGGTGTGGTTATTCTCCACGTTTGGGCACTTCATGTGACGGGTCAAACAAACCCGACAGGTGTTGAAGTTAAGAACATGAAGAAAGAGACAGTGCCATTTACGCCATATGCAACCATTAAGGATGCGCTGGCCATTGCAATCTTCTTTATCATGTTTGCCTGGTTTGTATTTTATCTGCCTGACTTCCTGGGCCACCCGGATAACTACATCAAAGCCGATGCGCTTAAGACGCCAGCACACATCGTGCCGGAATGGTACTTCCTACCGTTTTACGCGATCCTTCGTGCAATAACGTTCAACATTGGTATCCCGTTTACAGACATCGTGTTGATTGACTCGAAACTTGGCGGTGTTATCGCGATGTTCGGTTCAATTGCAATTCTGTTGTTCTTGCCATGGCTTGATACATCTAAGGTTCGTTCAGGTTCTTACCGTCCGCTTTTCAAGCAGTTCTTCTGGTTGTTTGCAGTTGTATGTGTTGGGCTGGGTTATCTTGGTTCGCGTCCGGCTGAAGGCATCTACACGCTACTGTCGCAGATTTTGACGGCATATTACTTTGCGCATTTCATTATTATCCTGCCTTGGCTTGGAAAATTCGAGAAACCTGCAAAAGTGCCGCCAAGTATTGCTGATGCAGTATTGGGTGATAGTAGCAAGTCTGGCAGTTCTGCTGCCCAGCCAGCTGAATAGTTCAAGGTCCGGAGACTTATTATGAAAACAATAATTTCAAAACTCGCCGGCCTTGCGGTTGTTATGGTTGTTGCTCTTTGCGGCACAGCTTATGCAGCAGGTGATTATCCAAAGAACAAACCAAGAGAAGCAGACTGGAGTTTTGCTGGACCTTTTGGAACATGGGATTTGGGTCAGCTTCAACGCGGCTTTAAGGTCTACAAAGAAATCTGCGCAAACTGCCATAGTATGGAACTGGTTGCCTTCCGTAATCTAAGCGAGCTTGGGTTCAGTGAAGAACAGGTCAAAGCCATTGCTGCGGAATACGAAGTAACCGATGGCCCTGATGCTGATGGCGAAATGTTCGAGCGTCCAGCTGTTCCTGCAGACCTAATTCCTGGTCCATATGCAAACAGTGCGGAGGCTGCTTCTGCTAATAATGGTGCGGTTCCGCCAGACTTTTCTCTGCTTGCAAAGGCGCGTGCGGTTGAGCGTGGCTTCCCTACATTTGTGTTTGATATTTTCACACTCTATGCAGAGAACGGCCCGGATTATATCTACTCACTTCTGACGGGCTATAAAGAGCCACCAGAAGACGTAGAAGTGCAGGACGGTACATATTACAACCCCTACTTTATCGCCGGTTCAGCATTAGCGATGGCGCAGCCTTTGTACGGTGATGATGTTGAATATGACGATGGTACCGAAGCAACGATTGATCAACAGTCTAAAGACGTTTCTGCGTTTATGATGTGGGCGGCAGAGCCATACCTTATCGAGCGTAAGGCGATGGGCTTTCGGGTTATTATCTTCCTTTTGATTTTCTCGGTGCTTCTATACCTCACCAAGAAACAGGTTTTCCGTCAGCTTAAAGCTGCTTAACCCGATCACTACACAATTTGAAAAGAGGCCTTGTAACCCAAGGCCTTTTTTGTTTGTTTCGATACAAAGCTAACAGGAATTGATTATGGAACATTCTTTGCGAGCACAGTTGGAAAAGGCCATTAGGGCGATACCGGACTATCCGCAGAAGGGGATTGTCTTCCGCGATATCACTACCCTTCTTGGGGATGCTTCCGCATTCCGAAGGTCTGTCGACGAGTTGGTGTATCCTTACAGCGGATCACGCATAAAATACGTGGCGGGTGTTGAGGCACGTGGTTTCGTATTGGGAGGTGCGATGGCGCACCAATTGTCTTGTGGCTTTGTACCCATTCGCAAAAAAGGGAAACTGCCATACGACACTATTTCAACGACCTATGAGCTGGAATATGGCGTTGATGAAATTGAAATTCATAAAGACGCATTTGAACCGGGTGATCGTATATTGCTGGTTGATGATCTTATCGCTACAGGGGGCACTGCGATTGCGGCGATTGAATTGCTACGTGAGTTAAACGCTGAAATTGTTGCTGCTTGTTTTGTGATAGACTTGCCGGAACTTGGTGGCCGCAAAAAGATATCTGATTTAGGGATTCCCGTTAGAACACTGATTGATTTTGACGGAAAATAAATGGCTCTAGAGCGTGTCTGTCTTGGATTGCATCGATTTGATGGGTTGGATTTTTGATT
>CAZEPF010000035.1:0-20311 GCA_964514045.1 uncultured Rhizobiaceae bacterium
GCGCCTAGTCAGGAGCACAAACGCCACGGCGTTCAAACGGTTCAATCCAAGCCACATACGCTCTAGATCGCGTATCAACCACTCATAACGTTCAAGATTTTATTTCTCTAACCGAATGCGTTTCTTATATCGAGCGTAGAGAAACACGCTCAGTATGATAGATACGGCGAATAAGCCAATTGAAACCAATACTTGCGTTCCCGACTCAACCTTTACCCCGCTACCGATTAGCGCGAAAATAAATGTTTGTGGGATATATCCAATTGCTGATCCGATCATAAATCCTGTTGCAGGGATACCCAAAGCGCCGGCAGCCAAATTTGTGATCAGGTTTGAACCAGCAGGCAAGAATCTCCAAATCATAGTGGCTAGAAATACATTCTCGCGCCAGAATTGCACCGCAATACCAATTCGTCCTTTTACAAAACGCTTTACACGATGTTGAAAAACCTGAGCAAACAGGAACGTAAAAAAACAAGCGACACTTACTGAAAACCAAGCTGTGAAGAAGCCTTCCCACAATCCAAAAAAATATGCGGCGAAAAAACTTACAACTTGCCGAGGGCAACTCAGACAAATTGCCAAGATGCTGAATATAGTGAAACCAATTGGCCCGTAATACCATTTTCGATTGATATCTTGGGTGAATGGCAGGCTCTTAAAAAACGCGTCGAGATCAACCGATTTGAGTAGATAACCTGCTGCGATAAGCAGGCCGATTAGGACAAACCCTTGCAGCCATATTTTTGGATTCGCGTTTCGTAAAACAGTGAGGAATTGGCTGATCATTGTTGAAATAAGTTGCTTTGAACAACACTTTGCCTAACATTCAAAAATACCCAATGAATGAAGGCGGAATACAAGTCAATGAATGATCAAGCAAACCATATTGATATCAATGACATCGGTCCGTATTTGGATAAAAAGATTCCAGACTTTGGCAAATTGACGGAGATTGAAAAATTCTCTGGAGGTCAATCAAATCCAACTTACAAACTCACAACCTGCACTGGACAATACGTTTTACGCGCGAAACCACCCGGTGAGTTGTTAAAATCTGCCCATCAGATCGATCGTGAATTCAAAGTGATGAAGGCTTTGGAGAACACCGATGTTCCTGTTCCCAAAGTGCTGCATTTGGCTGATGAAGATAGCCCGATTGGACGCATGTTCTTTGTGATGGAGTTTCTTGACGGCCGCATTCTTTGGGACCCTGCTCTGTCTGAACTGCCTGATAATGCCAATGCAGAACGTGGTGATATTTATGATGCAATGAATGAAGCACTCGCCGCGCTTCATTCTGTTGACCACAATGCGGTTGGGCTTTCTGATTTTGGTATGCCTGGCAGTTACTTCGAGCGACAGGTCTCACGCTGGTCAAAACAATATTATGCCAGCGAGATAGATCGTAACGATGATATGCATGAATTGATTGCATTTCTTGAACGCGAGATGCCCGCAGATGATGGCATTGTATCTCTTGTTCATGGCGATTACCGATTGGATAATATGGCTTTTGCCAATGATAGTTCTAAAATTTTGGGCATACTGGATTGGGAACTTTCAACCCTAGGCCATCCCCTCGCCGACCTTGCGTATCAGTGTATGCAGTGGCGTCTGCCAAATGCAGGAAACTTTCGAGGACTGGCAGGCGTTGATCGTATTGAGCGCGGGCTTCCAACCGAAGCAGATTATGTTGCAAAATACTGCGAGCGGAGAAATTTACGCAAAATTGACAACTGGTTTTTCTACGTTGCGTTTTCATTCTTCAGATTGGGTGCAATTCTTCAAGGCGTTTATAAAAGGTCGGTTGATGGAAATGCCTCCAATCCACAAAAAGCAAAATTGTATGGCGCAGCAGTGCCTGTGCTTGCCGGCATGGCTATGCAGATGATCCGCGAAGAAGGAAATAGCTGAAACCAAACTGCAAATCTGGGCGTTACTTAATTAGTATAGAGGGACTTTTTATGATCAATAGATTCACTTCAACAGCCTATGCATTTGTCTTAACTGCAGTTTTTCTAATTTCATCTGCTTCAATGTATTTCCCAGCCCATGCGCAATCTGTTCAACCAGAATTTGAAACAGCGACGCAACAGGTAATTGCTGATCAGATCAACGCCTTCCAAACCGGAGATCACGAACGTGCTTTTTCACATGCAGATGACACGGTACGCGCTATTTTTCGCGATACGGCAAATTTCATCCGCATGGTAAAAAGCGGATATCAGCCTCTCTACAATCCGGACAATTACATCTTTGGTCGTAATTTCAATATGGATGGAACGATCCATCAGGAAGTCATCGCGACAGATGAAAAAGGCAAACAGTGGCAGGCAGTTTACACACTTCGCCAAGGTTCAGATGGCATCTGGAAAATAACAGGTGTGAAGATGGAGCCTTACACGGGCGCTGCTACATAGCGATCACGACTATCAATTTCTAACGTGCCAGCTCTCGCAATTCTTCTGCGAGAACAAAATTACTCGACAGAACCGGAAGGCCAAGTTCTTCTTCGAGTTTATCAACCAAGCCATAGGTTTTTAGGTTTGTGCAGGATAGGAACAAACCATCAATACCACCTTGTTGCGCCAAGTTCTCTGCAGCTGAACGAATGGACTTGTGATCAATCCAGGCCACTTTTGTATCTTCAGCTTCATTGAAACTTCCAAATACAGGGCTTTCGATTCCTGCCTGCTTAACCACATCGCGAAGATGTTGCGACACGCTTTCTATGTAGGGCGATAAGAAACCAAGACGTGTTATTCCTCTGCGTTTACAAGCATTCACGAGGGCCGACAAAGGATTTGTCACATCTTTGGTTTTACAACCTGACTTTACCAAATTTGAAATCTCACCTGCCCCGATAACAGACGTTCCCGATGTGCAACAATAAGCAACTGCAGAGAAGTTTTTTGCATGCGGCAAAAGCATCGCCGAATTGGTGATATGATCCGCCATTGCAGCCAAGGTTTCTTGCGTAACGTCTGTACTGTTTGGAACCCTCGAAACCAAAACATCATATTGCGTAGGCGGCAGCCATTGCTGAATTTCTGACTCCACAGTTTCATCAGATTGCAAAACGATCAATCCAACAGCAGGTTTTCTATCGCTTTCAGGAATTGAGGTATATGAGAATTCAGTCATTATATTTGCACCAGATTTTGTGTCGGGTTGGAGAGGAATTCCGCGCCATTTTCAGTAACAACAATATTTTCTTCATGCACGAGCATATTACCATTCTCGGTTTCGATACCTGGCTCTAGGGTAAGTACCATACCTGCTTCCAATACAGTCTCATCTGTGGGAATTAGCGAAGGCCATTCAGTCAGATTTATACCAAGTCCATGACCCAACCTGCCATTATCATTCTTGCCAGTGCCGCCAGTTAAAACCCTATCCATTGCATGGTACAGATCGCACGCTTTTGCACCTGGTTTGGTCGCTTCAAATCCAGCTTGAGTGGCTTCAATGAGTTTTTGATGCGCGTCACTTACAATTTGCATTGGCGTGCCCAACACAAAGTTACGATCATAATCGCAAAAATATCCATCATGTGTCAGTCCGGTATCAAGCATCAGCACATCACCCGGTAAGAGCTTTGTTTCATCTGCCGGTGAAATAACATCGCCGTATCCGTTTTCCCCAATTCCGCCAGCAAGATACATCACAAAATCTGCGCCCTCTTCCAAACAGGTCATTTGAAAGCGACGGAATACGGTTGCTGCAGATTCACCGATCTTGGCAAACTCATGCACACGCTCGAAAGCGCGTCCTGCAATCTCCACAGCGTTGCGAATTTTCTTAATTTCCGCGGGTGATTTGACCATTCGCAACTGACGAACAAATCCGCAATCACCTGAAATTTCTGGTACTCCGGCCATTGCTTTCAATCGTTCAAAATCAGCAATGGGCATTCTCAAATGGGATTCGTGCCCATCAGGAATTCCAACTTTGCCACCAGTCCCAACCTCTTTAAGCGCATCGGCAAGAAGCGTAACGCCATCATCGGTAAGATCGGGTGCGGTCCACGTTCTAACATCTTTGACCCAAGTTGATCGCATTAGAGCCGCACCAATTCCCGGTATAACTGCTATGGGCATGCCTTTTTGAGGTAATATCAAGAACCAAGGCCGGGATGGGCTTTCCCAAAAGCGCGTTAGAAAGCCAGAAAAATAGAAAATATCTGGATGTGTGGTTACTAGTAGGGCATCCAAACCATTCTCACCCATTAGTTTTTGGGCGCGTTTCAGGCGGTCTTCAAACTCTTGCTTTGGGAAAACCTGCGACATAATTATTCGGCACCTTCACTAATGATGCAAAGTGCCACTGAATCTGCATTCAAGCCCATCTCGCCCGCCATTTCTAAGGAGAGCAATCCGGCTAAACCGCCTACGCCAGATGGTGTGGAATGAACATCATATTCACCCAGTTTATTGGTTACACTCGAGGCATGTAGATCAGTGACTGTTAAGAAGAAATTCGTATCACGTGCTAGACCATTGAGTGCGATCAATGAGGGTTCTTTACAATCCAAACGCCCCATATTGGATACGCCACCATCTGCAAAAACCGACTTTCCAGCTTCGATGCTTGCTTGTAAAGCTGGTGCTTCTGTCGGTTCAACAACTACGATGGTTGGCTCATCGCCCCATGCTTTTCTAAAATATGCGGCCATCGCGCATGCCAATCCACCAACACCTGCCTGAAGGAAAATGTGCGTTGGAACCTCGTCAATTTCTTCAACAGTTTCACTGGCAGAAACAAGATACCCTTCCATCAATCGTTGAGGCATTTCCGTGTATTCGCCCCATGATGTATCTGAGAGCAAAATCATGTTTTCATTCTTGGCAGCGTTCATCGCTGCCGCCATGCTCATCTCATAATTGTCGCCTTCAATGCGAACTTCAGCGCCTTGAAAGCGTAATCGGTCCGCAAATGCCTCCGGCACAGTTTTTGATAGATAAATTACAGCATTTGCGCCAAATATTTTTGCGCCTGCAGCAACAGATAATCCATGATTGCCAGCACTTGCGGTTACGTAGGCTTTACCCTGCAAGGCTTTTGATAGATCTTCCTTGCCAGAATTAGCTGCTTCGTGAGCAATTACATAAGCAGCACCAAGAGCCTTAAAACTACCAAGCCCCATACGTTGTGTTTCGTCCTTACAGTAAAGACGGGCGATGCCACTTTCCAAAGCAAGATCGTGTAAGGCAAGTAAGGGTGTTTTGATGTAAGCCGGACATGACTTGAGCAATAAGGCTGGTGCCTCTGCATTTACCGATGGAAATGGTACTTCAGAAGGAATTTCAATTGCCTTAGTGGATTTACGATATGGATTTGAAACTAGTTTTGTCATAAAAGGCACCTAATCATTAAAAGACCTCATCCTAGCACTTGACTAGGCCGTGAGTTATGTCAAACACAACACTTGAATTGGCATCGCGCCTCAATTTAGGTCACTTTTCTATGGTTGACCTGATTTAGACACATAATCCAATTTTTCTTACCGCTTAAACTGGTTCGAGTTGTTTGCTCAATTCACCCAGTGGATACAAGGCGCGTTTACGACACTTTTTGGAAAGAACTGATTTTGAACTTCCACGAACTTGGACTTGGCAAGACTATTCTTCGCACGCTCGAAGAAATCGGCCATACAGAACCAACCCCTATTCAAACCCAAGCCATTCCAGTTGTTCTGGAAGGCAAGGATATTGTTGGCCTAGCACAAACAGGAACAGGCAAGACAGCCGCGTTTTTGCTGCCACTGCTAGAGAATGCTGATAACCCGAAATTCAGAGCTAAATTTCGGCCGATCCGTATTCTTATTTTATCGCCAACACGCGAACTTGCAGCGCAGATTTTTGAAAAAGCACGTGAATATGGAAAATCACTCAATCTAAAATCACAGTGCACCGTAGGTGGTGTTCCGATTGGAAAGCAGGCGAATATCCTGTCACGTGGTACAGATATTCTGATTGCCACACCCGGTCGATTGCTTGATTTGGCAAAACGAAACGCATTGCGATTGGACCAAGTTGAAGCGCTTGTTCTGGATGAAGCAGATCACATGCTGGACATTGGCTTTTTGCCAGACGTGAAGCGCATCATTGCCCAGCTTCCAAAAGAGCGTCAGACGCTACTGTTTTCCGCAACCATGCCGAAAGCAATTGCAGAGCTTGCCGACAACTACCTCACGGATCCGGTTGAAGTCAGTATTGCTCGTCAATCCAGTGTTGCAGAGAATATCGACCAATCTGTCATTCACTTACCGCAACGCACAAAAACAAGCCGCCTTGGCGATCTTATCAATCAGTATGATGAGAAACGGATTGTCGTGTTTTCGCGTACCAAACATGGGTCAGATAAGATTGTTAAATGGCTCGCAACACAAGACATTGATGCAAGGGCAATCCACGGCAATAAAACCCAAGGCCAACGTGAACGTGCATTGAAAGCATTCACCAGAGGTGACTGTAAGGTTTTAATCGCTACCGATATCGCGGCACGTGGCATCGACATTAAAGATGTGGGCCTTGTGGTGAATTATGATTTGCCCGATGTGCCGGAAGTCTACGTTCACCGGATCGGGCGAACTGCACGGGCTGGTGCTTCTGGTTTGTCGATTGCATTTTGCGCACCTGACGAAATCAAGAAACTTCGTGCGATTGAAAAACTCATCAAAATGAAGATTTCAGCAGAAGGTGATGTGGTTGAACCCGCTTCGGACGCACCTAAAAAACCACATCGGGGGAAATCGAGAAACAGACCCGGTTCTAATGCCAGACGTCGTGACAATGATCGCAAGTCGAAAGATGGTGAGAAATCAGAAAAGAACAACCGACCATCCAGAAGTGGCAAACCACACAGAGATGACGAACAAGGCGATCGGCGTAATTCCTTTACGGGTGGGAAGCCAAAACGCAACCGCAAACCGCAGGATGGCGATCAACCACAGGGTGATTTTAAGCGTCCGAGAAGACTAAGACATGATGATGCTGGTGACACTGGCAGCGAACGTGAAGATAGGCCAAACCGTAACTTTAAACCGGATGGCAAATCAAAAGGCGACTTCAAACGTCCCAGAAAACCACGCCGTGACGGCCCTCGCGAAGCTGGCTCAGGTAACGAAGGGCGTTCAAATCGCAACGCAAAGCCTGGTGACAACTCTAGCCAACGCAATCGCAAACCCAAATCAGGAAATAGCGGCGGTGGTGAAAGACGAGGCGGAGAACAAAGTCGGCCTAATCGTCGCCCTCGCAATAAGAAGCCGCAGACTTCATAGCAGCTTACAATTTTTATAGAGCAGCAATATCGCCACGGGTCCAAGCATCCGTGGTGCTGTTCAAATAGTCTTGATAGCGCCCTGCCTCGATTGCGTCGCGCGCGCCTTGCATCACGTCTTGGTAATAAGAAAGATTATTCCAAGTCAGAAGCATACCGCCCAACGCCTCATTGCATTTAATCAAATGATGCAAATAGGCACGTGAGTAGTCCCGCGCTGCCGGACAAGACGATGTTTCATCCAATGGGCGGTGATCTTCTGCATGGCGGGCATTCTTAAGGTTGATCTTGCCATATCGTGTAAATGCCTGACCATGCCGCCCTGCACGTGTCGGCATTACGCAGTCAAACATATCCACGCCTCTTGCAACAGACTTCAGCAGATCATCTGGCGTACCGACCCCCATCAAGTATCGCGGTTTATCTTCAGGCAATGCAGGGCAAGTGTAGTCTAAAACTTGAAGCATAACCTCTTGAGGTTCACCGACCGCTAAACCGCCAATAGAATACCCCTTCAGGTTCATATCGGAGAGTGCTTGTGCTGACTTGAGCCTCAGGCGCTCATTGTCACCGCCTTGAACAATGCCAAACATGGCGCGTTCCGGTTGATCGCCAAATTGCGTCGCTGAGCGTTCCGCCCAACGCAACGACAATTCCATGGCGCGTTCAATTTCTTTTTCTTCTGCAGGCAAAGCAATACATTCATCCAATTGCATTTGAATATCAGAACTTAGAAGGCCCTGTATTTCAATGGAGCGTTCCGGGCTGAGAAAATGCTTTGCGCCATCGATGTGGGATTGAAAGGTTACCCCCTCCTCCGTCATCTTTCGTAATGACGATAGGGACATAACTTGGAAGCCACCAGAGTCGGTTAATATTGGACCCTGCCATCCACCGAACTGATGTAAACCGCCAAGTCTTGCTACCCGCTCGGCACCCGGCCGCAGCATCAGGTGATAGGTATTACCAAGAATGATATCAGCGCCAAGTTCCTTGACTTGATCCATGTACATCGCTTTGACGGTACCCGCAGTACCCACGGGCATAAATGCAGGGGTGCGAATATCACCGCGCGATGTTTTAACTACGCCACGCCGCGCATTGCCGTCTGTTGCGAGAACTTCGTATGAAAAAGGAATAGTCATGGGCGGCGATATAGCAGGCTGGAATCGCCATAGGAATAGAAGCGATAGGCATTTTTTATGGCATATGCATATGCGGACTGCATGGTCTCTAATCCACAGAATGCAGACACCAACATAAACAGTGTAGATTTGGGTAAATGGAAATTCGTCATCAGCATATCAACAGCCTTAAAGCGATATCCCGGCGTGATGAAAATATCCGTATTGCCTTCCCAAGCCTGAATGCTTCCATCGTCACTTGCAGCGCTTTCGATCAACCGAAGGGATGTTGTACCAACACAGATTAACCTGCCACCTGATTGTTTGGCATTGTTGACTGCATCTACAATTGATTGATCAATAATGCCCCATTCAGAGTGCATTTGATGATTTTCAGTGTTTTCAGCTTTAACAGGTAGGAACGTTCCTGGGCCTACATGAAGCGTCACGTATTTTAGAGTTATGCCTTTTTCTTCAATGGCTTGTGTAAGTTCTGGCGTAAAGTGCAATCCAGCAGTGGGCGCTGCAACTGCGCCTTCTTCTTTTGCATACATCGTCTGATAATCAGACATATCCTGAGCATCAGTTTGGCGTTTGCCTGCAATATATGGCGGCAGAGGCATTGAACCGACCTTCATCAGTGCTTCATCAAAGTCAGCGCCTGATAGATCAAATTGCAATTCAATATTACCCGCATCATCCTTGCTTAAAACCGAGCAATCTAAGTGACTACCAAACTGTATACGGTCGCCCGTTTTTAACTTCTTTGCACCCTTTGCAAAGCATAACCAGCTATTGGAAGAAAGGCGGGTATGCAATGTTGCAGAAACTTTAGCTGTAGCGCCATCGCGTTCTCGCACTCCTTCAAGCTGAGTTGGAATGACTTTCGTGTTGTTAAATATCAACACATCGCCAGATTTCAAAAAACTGGGAAGTTCACGAACCGAGTGATCGGTAAGTTTATCATCTATAACAAGCATCTTTGCGCTGTCACGAGGTGAGACGGGTCGCAACGCAATGTTTTCGTCTGGAAGATCGAAGTCGAATAAATCTACACGCATGAAAAAGCCCTCACCTGAACTCGAAACAAGATGAGGGCCTCTAACTTCATAATCAGAGCTACCGATCTTAAAGATCAGCAGCAACTTTCATGGAGACAATTGAGTCAGGATCATTCACTGGCTCACCGCGCTTGATTGCATCTACGCTGTCCATTCCATCAATTACCTGACCCCAGACAGTGTATTGGCGATTTAGAAAATCTGCATCTTCAAAGCAAATGAAGAATTGTGAATTTGCTGAATCTGGATTTTGCGAGCGAGCCATTGAACATGTGCCACGGCCATGATGCTCTTCATTGAATTCAGCTTTAAGATCAGGCTTATCTGATCCACCTGTACCGCGACCATGCGGGCAACCACACTGCGCCATGAACCCTTCAATCACGCGGTGAAAAACGATACCGTCGTAAAAGCCTTCACGAGCTAATTCTTTTACGCGTGCCACATGGTTTGGAGCCACATCAGGTTTACACTCAATCACCACATTTCCTTTTGTGGTTTCGAGTACCAATGTGTTCTCTGGGTCTTTGTAGTCAGCCATTCTATGGTTTCCTTATTTCTAAATTAAAATTTGTCTGCGGTGCGGACTTTGATCATTTTGTCTGGATTGTCGACTTTACCATTTAGGTCTCTGTTACCTTTTTTGATGGCATCAACATATTCCATGCCCTTCGTCACCTTACCGAACACCGTATATTTGTTGTTCAGGAAATAGCCCTCATCAAGCATGATGAAGAATTGTGAGTTAGCACTATTGGGTGACTGCGAACGCGCCATTCCCAAAACACCACGATCAAACGGCTCTGCGGTAAACTCTGCTTTAAGGTCTGGCAATTTTGAACTACCGGCACCTGTTCCGGTTGGATCACCCGTTTGAGCCATAAATCCCTCAATTACGCGGTGAAAAACGATCCCATCGTAAAATCCTTCATTGGCGAGAGTTGTAATCCGCTCAACATGTTTTGGTGCCACGTCAGGGCGTAATTCCATCTCCACAATGCCGTCTTTCAGTTGCATTTTAAGTGTTGTAGACGCAGCTAATGCCTGGCCCGAAATCACAGCCACAGCCATGATCAGGCCAATAAAGAATGAGGTGAAACGTTTCATCTGAGAATTCCTGTTTGTTGAAGCTTTATAAGGTTCAGCCAAGTTTAGTTTTCAAGGCTGCTTGTACCTCTGATGGTACGAATTGGGAAATATCCCCGCCCATTTTGGCTATTTGGCGCACCAGCGTGGCAGTAATGGGGCGCACAATCGGGCTTGCTGGTAAAAACACAGTGGTAATATCTGGTGCCATGGAACCATTCATGCCTGCCATTTGCATTTCATAATCAAGATCTGTTCCATCACGCAATCCGCGGATCAGCACGTTTGCGCCTGCGTCACGCGCGGCATCCACCACTAAATTATCAAAAGATTGCACACTGACGTTCACACCCAAGTTTGAAGCGACCTTGCTGATTAAAGCAGCCCGTTCATCAAAGGAAAACATCGGCTGCTTGCCCGGGTGAATTCCAATGCCAACTACAATTTTATCGGCAAGATTTGCAGCTTGCGAAAGTATGTCCAAATGACCATTGGTCAATGGATCAAATGAGCCTGGATAATATGCGATACGATTCATGAATGTGTTTTGTCACGACTGGGCAGAACAGGCAAGAAAAAGCAGCGATGTTATCCTACCCTAACAGTTTGCTACTGTTTCTGAACGCATTTGAAGCAATGGTTTCAGCCAACATTCAGATTTCCAGTGCATTATAAGCGTTACTTTGTGAGGAGACGTAACATGCTTATGATCGTAATTGCACTATCCATGTCGGCACTGATGGCAGCGACAACATTAAGCGCACTGCATAAAGAAACCGCGCCCGTGTTTGCTGATGAGAAAAGACGCTAAACGGCCTTTGTGCCTCTGGCCAGCGCCAACCAAATTCCGCCGCCTATCAAACAGATGCCAGACCCGATCTCGACCATTCGGACACGCGCTTTTGTCAACATCGAACCTGCTTTGCCAGCGAGAAGCGCATAGGCTGCATCCGACACTGTAGCAATCACAATAAATACCCCACCTAGGAATATCGTATCCCAAAAGGTCGTTTGTGAAGCTGGATCAATGAATTGAGGAATAAACGCGCCAAAAAAGAAAAGTGCTTTGGGATTTGACCAGATTACCAATACACCTTGCCAAAAATAGCCCCAAAGTGACATTTCCTTTGCTTGGGCCTGTCCTAAGGTGCCATCCGATCGCAATAATTTAATGCCTAACCAGATCAGATAAGCTGCGCCCAAAAGTTTAATCCAGAAGAACGCATAGCTCATTACTTCGACCACAGTTTGCAGCCCCGCGGCAACAATCAGGATCATCGGCACCAATCCTGCCTGGGTTCCCGCCACATTCATCAATCCCGCAATGGAACCTTTCCTAAGTGAGTTTGCAATAATCACTGTGATGGTTGGGCCAGGCACAAGCACGATTGCAAATACCGCTAATATGAAAGTTAGTAACTCTGTTGTACTCATGTCTTTTCCCTGTGTTGCATAGCAACCAAGCTTGAGCATCGGGAATTTGTCAACGCGTATTTCAGGTCTCGTATATTAGAAATCCCTATTTCGATGTAGACTAATCTTGTTGCATACGGAATGAGATTCGCGATGATCAATACTGTCGAAATTTCTGAGAATGGTACGATTGTTGCGCTTCACCTTGGTGAGGATAAACTCACGAGATTTCATGCGCTTTGGTTACGCGACAATGCGCTTGATGCAGACACACGCTCACAAGATAACGGCCAGCGGTTGATTACCATTCAGGATGTTCCAGAGGACGCCATCATTTCTGCTGCAAATATTGCAAATGAAACTTTGTCAGTCACGTTTCAGCCAGAAAATAAAACAGTCCAGTTTCCGCTAAAGTGGCTGCGCGAGAATGCATATGACATTTCACTCTCCAAGTCCTTGGGTTGGGTGTCGAAGGACATCCAAACTTGGGATGCAACACAAAAACCGTCCGTGTTTGAGTGGCCGGACGTTCAGGAGAATATCAACGAACGAAGAAATTGGCTTTACGCAATAAAACAACACGGCTTTGCAAAACTCACAGGTGGAGACATTAAAAATGGCTGTCTGACTGATCAGGTTGATCTATTCGGGTATGTTCGTGAAACCAATTACGGACGACATTTTGAAGTTAGAACAGAAGTAAATCCAAGCAATCTCGCCTATACAGGGCTTGGACTTCAGGCGCATACCGATAACCCTTACCGCGATCCCTCACCTACATTGCAAATTCTATATTGCCTTGAAAACTCAGCTAAAGGCGGAGATTCTATTGTAGTAGATGGGTTCCGTGCCGCAGAGCGACTTCGCGATGAAAACCCAGCAGGTTTTGCATTACTAGCAGGGTATCCGGCGCGCTTTGAATATAGTGGCAGTGCTGGAACGCACCTAAGTTCAAAGCGACCAATGATTGAATTAACACCCGATGGTCAGCTTATTGCTGTTCGATTTAACAACCGTTCGACCGCACCCCTGACCGATATTCCTTTTGATAACATGGCAGAGTATTACGCTGCTTATCGCCAATTTGCTGAAATCATAGATGACCCAGACATGAGTATCACCTTCAAGCTTGAACCAGGTGAAAGTTTTATCGTTGATAATACGCGCGTATTGCATGGGCGTGTTGGATATTCCGGCGAAGGATCGCGCTGGCTGCAAGGCTGTTACGCTGACAAAGATGGATTACTTTCAACTCTCTCCTCTCTAAATGCTCAAATCCATGAGGCAGCGGAATGAGCCAAGCATCCACAACACTTACGAAAGACAATATTGTTGCGTTTCTGGGTGGTATTTTTGATCGGTGTGGTGATGAGGAATATTTAGGTGAGCCTGTCACAATGGGGCAACACATGTTGCAGGGTGCCACTCTGGCTGAAAAAGCAGAATTACCGGAGGAGATTATCGTTGCTGCCCTACTCCACGACATAGGGCATTTCACCAGTGAGTTTGGTACATTTAGCATGGATGATACTGAGGATCGGTTTCATGAAGATGCGGGTGCAGAAGTTCTGGCAGATTTTTTTCCAGCAGTAGTAATCGACTGCGTTCGTTATCATGTGGCTGCCAAGCGCTATCTATGTGCAACAAAGCCTGAATATTTTGAGCGGCTTTCCGAAGCCTCAATCCATTCTCTCAATCTTCAAGGCGGGCCTATGAGCTCGCAAGAAATTGCACAATTTGAGCAAAACCCAAACCTAAATGATATTATAAAGGTCCGGTATCTGGATGAAGCGGGAAAAGACCCTGATATGGAAACTCCAGATTTTTTGCATTTTGCACCAATAGTGCAGCGCGTGGTGGATCAACATTCTTTGCAGAATTGATCTGGTTTTAAATTCATCAACTCTGGCCCTATCCATTCATCCGCTGGTTAGTGAGACTGTTACTATAAGGTCCGGTTTGGAACGCATTTATGGAAACAGAAAAACCTCTATGGCTCGTCTTAGCACCTGCAATTTTCCTGTTTATTTGGTCAACAGGATATGTAGCGGCGAAGTTTGGACTGGGTTACATCGAACCAATGACATTCCTAACGCTACGTTTTGGGTGTATCATCTTGATCATGGCCGCATTCTTTCTGGTGCTTCGCCCACCACTGCCTAAGTCTCTCAATGAATGGATGCACGTTGCGATTGTCGGATTCATGCTACAGGCGATGTATTTTGGCATGTGCTATATGGCCTTTACATCAGGTTTTTCGGTTGGAACGCTTGCACTAATTCTTGCCATGCAACCCATTATTGTTGGACTGATTGCACCAAGATGGAGTGGGGAAACCGTTGGCTGGCACGCATGGATCGGCCTTGTGCTTGGTTTAACAGGTGCATCGATTGTGATTGTAGCGCGTTCAGAAATTTCTGCAGGATCAATGGTTGGGCTGGGCTATAGTCTTCTCGCTTTGATTGGCATTACCGGAGGATCACTATGGGAAAAGCGGTTCGGTATTTCCCATCACCCGGTGACAACAAATCTGATTAGCTTTTCTGCGGGCTTACTGGGCGTATTGCCATTTATGGTTGCTTTTGAAACCATGCACATCGAATGGTCTCTGCCCCTAATCGGGTCGCTTACCTATCTGATTGTTGCAAGCTCACTCATCGGCATTGGATTGTTATTAGCGATGATCCGCGCTGGCGATGTGTCTAAAGTTTCTGCTCTGTTTTTTCTCGTGCCACCTCTGGCAGCAGCATTTGCGTGGATCGTACTAGACGAAACCATGCCGCCGATAGCATGGCTTGGAATGTTGATTGCGGGCCTTGGCGTATTTATGGCTACCCGCAAAACGGCATAGCAAATTCTTCTACGTTTCCCGCTAAGCTCTTACCTGAATATTGTATTATTCTGTAGAGGGCGCCTCGCCTGAGCTTGCTTCATCAGAACCATCTTCTGGTTCATCCTCACCCTCAGTTTCACTAATACGCTCAACGCTTACAACTTTTTCGCCTTCAGATGTTTTGAAAACCGTAACCCCTTGCGTTGACCTACCCGCAATGCGGATATCAGCAATTGGGCACCGAATAAGCTGACCGCCATCGGTAACGAGCATTACTTCATCGGTTTCCTCTACCGGGAAAGATGAAACAAGCAGGCCATTACGGTCATTCACAGCCATTGCGGCAATGCCTTTACCGCCACGACCAGAAACGCGGTATTCGTGGCTAGAAGATCGTTTGCCGTAACCCTTTTCTGACAAGGTTAGAATGAACTGTTCTGACGCGCTCATTTCGACATAGCGCTCTTCCGTGAGATGTTGATCATCGCCAACTTCTTCTTCATCAGCAGGAATTTCGATCTCTTCGCCATTTTCAGCAGCCAGCATTGCGCGACGACGCTTAAGGTACGCTGTACGTTGCCAACTCTCAGCTTTCGTTGGATTTAGAATGGTCATTGAAATTACATGATCACTCTCAGCCAGATTGATGCCTCGCACACCAACCGAATTACGCCCTGCAAATACTCGAATATCAGTAACAGGGAAGCGAATTGCCTGGCCATTAGCAGAGGTCAACAATACGGTTGCGTCCTCCGTGCAGGTTTCGACACCCACAATGCCATCATCCTCGGCAAGTTTCATCGCAATTTTGCCATTGCGGTTGACGAGTTGGAAGTCCGAAAGTTTATTACGGCGCACAGTTCCACGTGTTGTCGCGAACATGATATCCAGATTTGCCCAGCTTTCCTCATCTTCAGGAAGTGGCAAAATAGTTGTAATGCTTTCCCCCTGCTGCAATGGGAGAATATTGATCAGCGCCTTACCTCGTGCCTGAGGTGCCGCAAGCGGAAGCTTCCAGACTTTTAGTTTGTAGGCAATTCCACGCGTAGAAAAGAACAACATCGGCGTATGCGTATTGGCGACAAACACTCTCGTTACAAAGTCTTCGTCGCGTGTGGACATGCCAGAGCGCCCCTTACCACCACGACGCTGCGCACGATACGTCTCAAGCGGAACACGTTTCACATAACCATTATGCGATACTGTCACCACCATATCTTCACGGGCGATGAGGTCTTCATCTTCCATGTCGAAGCCGCCATCTGTAATTACCGTACGGCGTGGGGTGGCAAATTCTTCTTTTACTTCTGTGAGTTCATCCGAAATGATTTTCATCACACGCACACGCGATGAAAGAATATCAAGGTAGTCGATAATCTCATCAGCGATTGATTTAAGCTCATCGCCAATTTCGTCGCGGCCTAATGCAGTAAGGCGTTGTAATCTGAGGTCAAGAATGGCTCTCGCCTGCTCCTCAGACAGGTTATAAGTATCGTCAGCATTCAGATTGTGACGTGGGTCATCAATCAACTCAACCAAGGGTGCTACGTCTTTTGCAGGCCAATCGCGTTCCATCAATTGCGCGCGCGCAGTTGCCGGATCAGGTGCTTTTCGGATTAGGGCAATCACCTCATCAATATTTGCAACCGCAATCGCCAATCCAACTAATACATGCGCACGAATACGCGCTTTATTGAGCAGGAATTTAGTACGGCGAGTAACCACCTCTTCGCGGAAGGCGATGAACGCACGCAGCATGTCCAGCAGGTTCATCTGCTCAGGCTTGCCACCATTAAGTGCAACAAAGTTACAGCCAAAAGACGTTTGCAACGATGTATATCGGTAAAGCTGATTCAAAACTACATCGGGCACAGCATCGCGTTTGAGTTCAACCACAACGCGATACCCATCACGATCTGATTCATCTCGGATATCAGAAATACCCTCAACGCGTTTATCCCGCACAAGCTCGGCGATTTTTTCGATCATTGTTGCTTTGTTTACCTGATATGGAATTTCCGTAACGATAAGCGCCATACGGTCACCACGGATTTCTTCCGTATCGACCTTGCTTCGCATCATCACAGAGCCGCGGCCTGTTTCATATGCTGAACGAATGCCAGAGCGCCCTAAAATGAGCGCACCTGTTGGAAAATCCGGACCAGGCATAATTTGCATAATGTCAGATAATGGTGTTGCAGGGTCTTCAATCAGTTGTAGACATGCATCAATAACCTCGCCCAGATTATGAGGCGGGATATTGGTCGCCATGCCAACCGCGATGCCACCGCCGCCATTGACCAGAAGATTTGGAAAACGAGCTGGCAGAACCGTTGGTTCACGCTCTGAATTGTCATAGTTATCCTGAAAATCAACGGTGTCTTTGTCGATATCAGATAAAAGCTCGTGCGCCGGCTTTGCCAAACGGGATTCCGTGTAACGCATCGCAGCTGCTTTGTCGCCATCAACGGAACCAAAATTACCCTGACCATCAACCAAGGGAACACGCAAAGACCAGTTCTGCGCCATGCGGACCATGGCCTCATAAATCGCAGTATCACCATGGGGATGATATTTACCGATTACATCACCGACAATACGCGCAGATTTACGATAGGCTTTATTCCAGTCATACCCGTTTTCGTGCATAGAGTATAAAATACGGCGATGCACAGGCTTTAAGCCATCACGGACATCTGGGAGCGCGCGACTGACAATCACGCTCATTGCGTAATCAAGGTAAGAACGCTGCATTTCCTCGATAATGGAAATTGGCTTTATGTCAGAACCACCGCCATTATTAGCGCCAGAACCTGTTGGTGTGTTTGACTCGTCAGACAAGGAATTTTCCCATGTGAATTAGGTATCCATATTATACTTGATTCTACGGTTCAGAACAAATCACCACAAAATTTGCATGTATAATTTTCATCGTTATTTCAATACTTTAACACCTCAAATTAACCGCCGTAGAATTATTTGGGGTGGTCAGATGTAAAAGCGGCTGATAAGTGATTTTCATGTTTGGAATTGATCAACTGTTGAATGCGTTTGCAACGCTGTTTGTCACTATTGACCCTATCGGTCTGGCGCCAATTTTTCTTGGGCTAACCGATGGGTTAAGCAGTGCTGAACGCCGTTCAGTTGCTACGCGGGCAACGCTAATCGCATTATTTTTGATGACACTGTTCTTGATTGCAGGCCAGTTGATCCTTGATACACTTGGCATCACCATCCACGCATTCCGCGTTGCAGGTGGATTGCTGCTGTTTTACACCGCATTCGAGATGGTTTTCGGCTCAAGGCAGGAGCGCAAACAACAAGCCTCAGATGAAGCAATCTCCTCAGATCAGATCGCTAACATAGCCGTCTTTCCTCTGGCACTTCCTTTGATCGCAGGCCCGGGCGCAATTTCCGCAGCCATTCTATTATCATCAGAAGACCCATCAATTGAGTGGCAGCTTGCCCTGTTTGGCGTCATCATTGTGGTATTGATTTTGGTTGCTGTTGCATTTCTTGCAGCAAACAGGATTGACCGATATTTGGGCAAGACAGGTCGCATGATCCTGACCCGCCTGCTCGGCGTCTTGCTTGCAGCACTGTCTGTACAGTTTGTAGTTGACGGACTTGTTGCTCTTATCGGTTAGGTGTCAGAAGAGAAACTATAGACTCAATTGAAGTTTTTCGGGCAGAAAACCTGATCTGCATTCCAGTCTGAGTATATGAACGCTCCAGCACTTCGGCATCTTGTGTTGAGAATATCTGCTCTGCGTCACCCATACGATCAAACGGCACTGTCATAGTATGTTGCGCTAACTGAACCCACTCTACCAATTGTGCTGTTTGTATTACCTCTTTTGCAGCGCCACTATAAGCCCGCGCCAAACCACCCGTGCCTAGTTTTACGCCACCAAAATAGCGTGTGACGATCAACCCGGAATCCATAAGCCCAGCGCCGATCATGGTTTTCAATACAGGCATTCCAGACGTGCCGGATGGCTCACCATCATCTTTGCCAATTTCTTGTATCTGATCGTTATCGAGTATCCGTCTAAATGCCGTTACATGATGATTTGCCTTGCGATGTTCATTACGCAACACATCTAGAGTTCCTTCAAACTCAGAAATAGGAACAAGCGTAGCAATAAACCGAGACTTCTTTTCTTCAATCTCGGCGCTAAAGGTCTGATTGATCGTGCGAAAGTCCACTTACAATATGCTTTTAGCGACCAGGTAAATCGACAGTCATTTCAACGCCACCATATCCATCAACGCTATCATGCGCACGAACGGTAACTGTTTTAACACCCACTGGAACCGTTATGCTGCCCGAACGCGTGAACGGTTGTTCTTCGACATGGGGGTGATGCAAAACGCGTTTGCCATAAACTGTGCCATCCTCGCCAATCACATCCCAACCGTCTGCATAATGGTCCCAACCCGTATCTGCATGTTTGACGGTTACTGAAAACTGATAGGTTGGACCCGAACCATTTACCTTCACATCCAGCACATCTGCCTCTCCTGCGAGCGATGACTGAACGCCAAATCCTAATATTCCGAGCGCTATTATTGTAAATTTCATATCAGTATCCTGTTTGTCACTGCTATTGTCTGTCTTGACCTTACGGGATGATCGCAATAGTTCAACACTATCAACGTTACAAGGTAGACATTCATATGGCGTCGGGCTCTAAAAAAGTAATTTACGCAGCTATGATTGGTAATGGCCTCATTGCCATTGCTAAATTTGTTGGCGCTGCGATCACAGGCTCATCCGCGATGTTGTCAGAAGGCATCCACTCTGTTGTTGATACAGGCAATCAGGGTCTGCTTCTTTATGGAATTGCGCGATCAAAACGCCCCGCTGACGAAAAACACCCATTTGGCTATGCATCAGAAATCTACTTCTGGGCCTTTATTGTTGCAATCCTGATATTTTCTATTGGGTCTGGTATTTCGATTTATCACGGCATTGAGAAAGTTCTGCACCCGCACGCGGTTGCCGACCCGACTATCAATTATATTATCCTGATCTTGGCCATGATCTTTGAAGGCTTTGCGTGGTGGATTGCTTACAAAGAGTTCAGCACGGTTAAAGGCAAAAAAGGTATCTTTCAGGCGGTGCAGGAATCAAAAGATCCAACTGTCTTTACTGTTCTGTTTGAAGATACAGCCGCCATGCTTGGTTTGATTGTGGCACTGATCGGGATTTATCTCTCGGTCAAACTTAACATGCCTGTGCTTGATGGTGTTGCCTCTATTATCATCGGCATCATATTGGCTGGTACTGCACTTCTATTGGCTTTGGAAACCAAAGGTCTGCTGATCGGGGAATCTGCAGCGCCTGAAATTGTTGAAGAAATTCGCGAAATCATCGCACAACAAGATGCAATTGAAGGTTTGAATGAAATCCGTACACTGCATCGTGGTCCAAATGATGTGCTGCTAGCCCTGTCTGTTGATTACGTGGACAGCGTATCAGCTGGCGAAGTCGAGCAGACAAATAC
>CAZEPF010000036.1:0-4897 GCA_964514045.1 uncultured Rhizobiaceae bacterium
TGGGAAGAGTTTCTCTCCACCTTCGCAAGCCTGCTCTCTTTTGAGGGTATGTTTGCCTATCTTATATCCCTGGTAATTCTCAAAAGCCTGCACGAATTGGGCCACGCATTTATGGCAAAAAAGTTTGGTGTAGCCGTGCCCACTATTGGCGTTGCATTTTTGTTGATGTTTCCAATTCTATATACGGATACATCAGCCGCAGCACGGTTGAAAAACCCTCGTCAAAGATTGCTGATTGATTTTGGGGGCATCTTTGTTGAACTTGGTGTCGCGGTTCTGGCAACGCTATTCTGGGTTTTTCTGCCCGATGGATCTTTACGCTATATCGCTTTTACAACGGCTACAATTTCATGGACCTTGAGCCTTCTGATCAACCTCAATCCATTCATGAGATTCGATGGCTATTATATTCTCTCTGACGCGTTGGAGATTGATAACCTACAGGAGCGCAGCTTTGCTCTGGCGCGGTGGCGGTTGCGAAAACTGCTATTGGGAATAACAGACCCTCCACCTGAAAACCTTCGCTCGAACCTACGGCGTTTTATGATTGCTTATGCGTGGGGAACATGGGTCTATCGCTTTTTCTTATTTTTAGGCATCGCGCTCATTGTCTATAGTTTCTTCATCAAAGCCATTGGGGTCATTCTGTTTATAGCGGAGCTGTTCTGGTTCATCGGCTTGCCCATTTATCGTGAGATTTCACACTGGTGGAAAATACGCGAAACATTACAAACAAGCCGTGTGTTCGGCTGGGCTGGTTTAATCGGATTACTCATTATCCTGGTTGCTACGCCATGGCCCGCAAGAGTGAACACACCTGCATTGCTAAAGTCAGAAACTGAGTATCGGATTTTCCCGATGTTTGCAGGTCAGATTAAAAGTGTAAATCTGCAACAAGGCAAAATGATCCGTGCAGGTGAGGAATTGCTCAACCTACATTCTCCGCAACTTGATTATGCACTAAGCCAATCCGGAAAAAAGCTAGCGCTTCTCAAACGCCGCCTAGCACGCGCAACGTCCAACGCTACCGATCTGTCACTTCTGCCGGTTATCACAAGTGAGCATGAAGCAGAGAAACAACGCTATCGTTCACTTACCCAGCAAAAGGCGCAGGGCGTGATCATCGCTCCGGTTTCTGCAAGAATTGCGAATGTGAATGAAAGTGCTGTCAAAGACCAATGGATAGCAATTCAGGATCAGCTTGCGGTCCTGCATGACCCGACTTCCAATTTTGTGATGTCTTATGCAAGCGAAGCACAGGCTGATCGGCTTGAAGTGGGAAATCCGGGCTGGTTCTTCCCCGACGGATTTCCCGAACGAAAGCTACGCGTTAAAGTAGAAGCAGTCGCCCGCATTCCAATTGATCAAATCAGTGAGGCAAGCCTTTATGATGTAAATGGCGGACCAATCCCAAGCGTTGAAACATCCGGCGGATTACGCAAGTCACGCGAGGCGCATTATCAAATCCGTTTCAAGTTAAGCGAGGAGACTCAGGATTTCGAAATACCCTATCGCTTGCGTGGCGTGATATCCGTCTCTGCGGAGCCAAGAAGCATGTTAAAGGCTGCGGCTCAACGCGTTGCCTCGATATTGGTGCGTGAGAGCGGGTTTTAAATCAGCCGCCTTTTGTCGCGCAAAGGGGGCGTTCGTTCACATTGCAATTTCGGTTTGATGCGGTAATGATCTTCCTAACAGGAGGCCCATCATGGATTTGGCATATACAAGTGAAGAAGAAACATTCCGCTCGGAAGTTCGTGCATTTTTGGACGATAAACTTCCAGCTCGGCTGAAAGAAAAATCGGGCCTTGGTAAACGCCTTACCCGTGATGATCTGGTGGAATGGCACGCTATTCTCAATGATCGTGGCTGGCTTGCTGTAAACTGGCCGGAAGAATGGGGTGGCACTGGATGGAGTGCGGTCCAAAAGCATATCTTTGATGAAGAGTGCTGGACTGCCGGCGCACCTCGTACCATTCCATTTGGCCTCAACATGCTTGCGCCCGTTCTCATCAAGTTTGGCAGTGAAGACCAAAAGAAACATTATCTACCGAGAATTCTTGATGGAACAGATTGGTGGTGTCAGGGGTACTCCGAGCCCGGCGCTGGTTCTGATCTCGCATCATTGAAAACAAAAGCAGTTCGTGAGGGCGATCATTACATCGTCAATGGTCAAAAAACATGGACTACATTAGGTCATTTTGCCAATTGGATTTTCTGTCTCGTGCGCACATCCACAGAAGGAAAGCCACAAGAGGGCATTTCATTCCTACTGATTGATATGGACACGCCTGGCGTTGAAGTGCGCCCGATCATCTTGCTGGAAGGCGAGCATGAGGTGAACGAGATTTTCTTCGACAACGTTAAAGTGCCTGTCGGCAATCTCGTGGGTGAAGAAAATAAAGGCTGGACCTACGCAAAATATCTACTCACCCATGAGCGCACAGGTACGGCCAATATTGGTAATTCCAATGCAGCACTAGAAAAGCTCAAGCGGATTGCAAAAGAGCAAACCAAATCAGGCAAGCCTCTGGACGAAGACCCGTATTTTGCAGCGCGCATGGCGAAAGTCGAAATGGAGCTTAACGCGCTTAAAACAACGAATTTGCGCATTCTGGCTGAAGCGGATGCCGGAGCTGCTGCGGGGCCTGAAAGTTCCATGCTGAAAGTGAAGGGCACGATTGTGCGCCTTGAGATCAACGATCTGGCAAGACGGGCTTTGGGTCCATACGCATTGCCGTTTTCGTCAGAAGCGTTGGAAGAAGGTTACAATGAAGAGCCTATCGGCCCTGAATATGCGAATCCGATTGCAGCCAAATATTTCAATAACCGAAAAATGCCGATCTATGCAGGTTCCAATGAAGTCCAGCGCACGATCATCACGAAAACCAAGTTGGGACTATAAAAATGGATTTTCAACTTTCAGATGATCGCCGCATGTTGGCGGAAACGCTAAGTCGTTTTCTTGCGGACAATTATGCCATTGATCAGCGTCATGGTTTCGTAATGTTGGATGATCGGTTCTCCCGAGATATGTGGTCAAAGTTTGCTGAACTGGGTGTAATCGGTGCGCTCTTTCCAGAAAGCGCTGGCGGCTTTGGTGGCGAGGGAGATGACATCACGGTTGTGTTTGAAGCACTGGGCCGTCATCTTGTGGTGGAGCCATTTCTGCCGACACTCCTTGCGGGCAGTGTTTTGTCCGATGTGGGCGGCCACGAAGACCTGATAGAAAATACGATTGCAGGCGAAGCGCTTTTGGCGCTTGGGTTCGGTGAGCCAGCAGGGCGCTATGAATTATCCCACGTGGAAACAAAAGCCAAAGAGGCTAACGGTTCCTATACGATTACGGGCAATAAGTCGGTTGTCATGGGTGGCAATACAGCAACGCATTTTGTGGTATCCGCACGAACATCCGGGGCAACTTCCGATGAGGATGGAGTTTCGCTATTTCTGATTGAAAAATCCGATCAGGTGAAGATTAGGGATTACGGAACGCTGGATGGATATCCTGCTGCGGAATTGATCTTTACGGATGCCAAAGGTGAATTACTGGGCGACTTGGGCGCAGGTTTGCCAATTCTGGAAAAAGCAATTGCATCGGGTATCGTCGCGATATCTGCAGAAGCGTTTGGCGCGATGGATACGGCCAAAGATTTGACCGTTGAATACATGCACACGCGCAAGCAGTTTGGCGTGCCAATCGGAAAGTTTCAGGCATTACAGCATCGCATGGCTGACATTTTGATTGAGTTGGAGCAGATGCGCTCAGCGGTTATCAATGCCAGCGGCAATCTTAATTCTGATCGGGTTATTCGTGAGCGGGAGATCTCTGCTTGTAAGCATCTATGTGGAACGATTGGGCGTCAGGTTGCAGAAGAATCTATCCAGATACATGGGGGTATGGGAATGACGTGGGAATATCCGGTTGGTCATTTCGCAAAACGTATAATCATGATAGATCATCTTTTTGGCGACACCGATCATCATCTTGAGCGGTATATCCAACTCACCCGCGCTACTTAGGAAAATCAAATGAGCACAATTGAATCGCGCCTTGCAGACATGGGCGTCGTGATACCGGAGCCTGCTGCTCCGCTTGCAAGTTATGTCGGCCACGTTGTTCACAACGGCATTGTAACAATTTCAGGTCAATTGCCTTTGGCAGATGGCGGATTAACACAAACCGGCCTTTTGGGTGCTGGCGTATCAATCGAACAGGGTGCTGCTGCTGCGCGCGTCTGTGCGATCAATATTTTGGCACAGGTGAAAATCGCCTGCGAAGGTGATTTGGAACGGATCACACGCTGTATTCGTTTAGGTGGTTTTGTAGCGTCAACGCCTGACTTTACAGATCATCCTAAAGTCATCAATGGCGCCTCTGACTTCATGGGCGAAATACTGGCAGAACGTGGTGCGCATGCTCGTGCCGCTGTTGGCGTTGCCGCATTGCCGCTTAATGCAAGTGTCGAAGTGGAAGCAACCTTCGCAATCGCCTAATAGCTACATTCAGACATTTACGGTTTTCGGATAAAAATTCGAAAGCCGATATTATTTCTCTTATATTTTGAAAGACCAGTTCGATGACACAAACGTTTGTTTCTCACCTAGAGTGCTCAATCAGTGGAAAAACCTATGAGGCTGGTAAAGTCCACGGCTTGTCCGATGAGGGCCGTCCGCTTCTCGTTCGTTACGATTTAGAGGCAATGGGAAAATCGGTATCGCGCAAGGATATCGAAAACTCAAAAGAGGCAGGCTTCTGGCGGTACGCACCTATGCTTCCGGTGACAAAGGCGGAAAATCGTATCTCTCTTGGTGAGGTTGTGACCCCTTTGATCCCGTTGGAACGCAGCGCATCCGTGCTGGGTGCAAAACCGGGCAAAGCAATCGTGAAGGATGAGGG
>CAZEPF010000036.1:4907-20014 GCA_964514045.1 uncultured Rhizobiaceae bacterium
TGAGCATCTTGCTATTCCAACAAACGGAAATGCTGGCGCTGCGATGGCAGCTTACGCAAAGCGCGCTGGCCAAAAAGCAACCGTACTGTGTCCGGCAGATACGCCTGACATCAACATCCGTGAAATCCAGCAACAGGGCGCGGAAACATGGATGGTAAACGGCCTGATCAATGATTGCGGCAAGATTGTCGGTGGCGGCAAGGAAGCTGTGGGCTGGTTCGATGTTTCCACACTGAAAGAGCCGTACCGCATCGAAGGCAAGAAGACGATGGGTCTGGAACTGGCTGAACAATTTGGTTGGAAACTGCCAGATGTTATTTTCTATCCAACAGGTGGTGGCACTGGGTTGATCGGCATGTGGAAAGCCTTCCACGAGTTGAAAGAGCTTGGCTGGATTGACGGGCCTTTACCAAAAATGGTTGCGGTTCAAGCAGAAGGTTGTGCGCCAATCGTCAAAGCCTGGGAAGCAGGCGAAGAACATGCGCCTTTATGGGAAGATGCTCATACGGTAGCTGCTGGCATACGCGTACCAATCGCGGTTGGCGACTTTTTGATCATTCGTGCCGTGCGTGAGTCCGGTGGGTTTGGCATGGCTTTGTCTGATGATGAAATCATGAGCGTACGCAATGATATTGCAGCACAGGAAGGGTTGTTGCTGTGTCCTGAAGGTGCTGCAACGGCTGCTGCCTATAAGCGAGCACTGAAAGAAGGTCTTGTCACAGAGGACGAAACCGCTGTTCTATATAATTGCGCAACAGGCTTGAAATACCCTCTTGATCCGGTTGCTAATAATCTCGATAAAAATCAGGAAATCGACTACAGCCAGTTCTCAGGATAAGGCCTGAATTTACCGCTGGAAATTTCAGCGCATCCTCCTATTTCTCTATCACTAGGCTGAAGGAGAAATTCATTGGGATTATTGGTTGACGGCGTCTGGAAAGACCAGTGGTACGACACAAAGAAAAGCGGAGGCAAGTTCGAGCGATCTGCCTCTGCATTTAGAAACTGGATCACGCAAGACGGTTCAGCCGGACCTAGCGGACAATCAGGGTTTCAAGCAGAAGCAGGCCGCTACCATATTTACGTATCATATGCCTGCCCTTGGGCGCATCGTGTTCTGATCTATCGCACCCTCAAAGGCCTTGAAGACCATATCAGTGTTTCTATCGTTCATTGGTATATGGCAGAAAACGGATGGACGTTTTCTCCCGACGACGAGGGCTTGGTGAAGGATGACCTTTTTGGTCATGACTTTGCCTATCAACTCTATCAAAGTGCAGACCCAAACTATTCCGGACGCGTAACAGTGCCGATTGTATGGGACAAGCAGAACAACACGATTGTCTCCAACGAATCCTCTGAAATCATCAGAATGTTAAACTCTGCGTTTAATCGGGCAGGTGGCAATATGGAGGATTATTACCCGCAAGATAAACGTAATGAGATCGACGCACTTAACGAGCGCATCTACAACACGCTGAACAATGGTGTTTATCGCTGTGGCTTTGCTACTAGCCAGGAAGCCTATGATGATGCTATCGGTCCGCTCTTTGAGACGATGGATTTTCTCGAACACATTCTGAAAGAAAAACGCTTTCTAACGGGTGACGCACCGACCGAAGCAGACTGGCGATTATTCCCGACCCTGTATCGGTTTGACGCCGTCTATCATGGTCACTTCAAATGTAATCTTAAACGTCTGGTCGATTACCCGAACCTTTGGGCCTATACGCGTGATCTCTATCAGTGGCCGGGTATTCGCAGCACGGTCAATATGGATCATGCACGACTGCACTATCATAAAAGCCACGATACGATTAACCCGCATCGGATTTTGCCGATTGGTGCTGAACTTGATTTTGATGCCCCGCACGGGCGCGGCTAGAGCAAGAAAAAAGGCGGGAAATTCCCGCCTTTTGCATCATCGATATTTGTATCTGGTCAAGCCAGATACGCTCTAGCCCAATACGCGTTCCTTGCTGGCATTATATTCAGCTGTTAGCTTCGCGATAAAGTCTGCGGTAGGTTGAACCTTGTCAATCGCACCGATGCCCTGACCACAACCCCAGATATCTTTCCACGCTTTTGCGTCTGAATTTCCGCCCGATGCAAAATTCATCGCGGATGGATCGCTTTCTGGCAGATTGTCCGGGTCCATGCCGGATTTCTCGATAGAAGGTTTCAGATAGTTTCCGTGCACGCCCGTAAACAGGTTCGTATAAACAATGTCTTTTGCTTTATATTCAGCAATCGCGTTTTTGTACTCATCCATAGCGCGTGCTTCATCCGTCGCAATGAACGGAGAGCCGATATAGGCCAGATCAGCACCCATGGCTTGGGCTGCAAGAATTGCGCCACCATTGGCGATAGAGCCAGACAAAAGCAGCGGCCCGTCAAACCATTCGCGAATTTCCTGAATAAGTGCAAAAGGCGACAACATGCCTGCATGTCCACCTGCACCCGTTGCAACGGCAATCAGCCCATCAGCACCTTTATTGATGGCCGAATGTGCGTGACGAATATTGATAATGTCATGCAGCACAATACCGCCATAGGAATGCACGGCTTCATTAACCTCTGGAACCGCACCTAGCGATGTAATTACGATAGGCACTTTATATTTCACGCACATTTTCAAATCGTGTTCGAGGCGATTATTCGAGGTATGCACAATCTGGTTGACGGCGTAAGGCGCAACTTTTTTGTCCGGGTTCTTTGCCTTGTAATCCGCAAGCTCTTCGGTAATTTGAGCCAGCCAATCATCCAGCTGTGCTTCCGGTCGCGCATTCAATGCCGGGAATGATCCAACAACGCCCGCCTTACATTGCGCAATTACCAGTTCCGGATGCGAAATAATAAACAAAGGAGCCCCTACGACAGGGATGGATAAATTGTCTTTTAAAAAATCAGGAAGCGCCAAGAGAAAGTCCCCGTGAGTTACGTTTACGTCAATGGTGTTGATAGATAGAGCGTTTTAGCAAAATCAACAAGGCCAAACATGCTTACGCGTTGCATTTCCTGTAAAACAGTGTAGGTAACCTTCCGCTAGGGCAAGTTTTTGGGGTGCCCATTTAGTTTATTGATCACAAGTGGGAAGCTTGCGATGATACTTGCGAATGGAGCACATTCGCTTTACGGGCATTACAGTGGCAGATTTTGAAAAACTAATTCGCGGTGCAATTCTAGCTAAGAATGCAGAAAGCGCGCAGGAACGGGCGGCAATTTACCAGTCGTCTAGGAACGCGCTCGCGCGCCTGATTGAAACCAACCGTTCCATGACGGTTGAGACGGCTCTTAAAGAGCAGCAATCACTGGAAGATTCCATCCAGCAGATTGAATACGAGTTTACCGCGCCACCGCCCCCGCCAGAACCGCCGCAAGAGGAAATACAAGAACCCGTTATTGAGCAACCTGTCGTGCCGGAAGCGATTGATCCCTATGATCAGCCCGAGCAGGTGGAAATTCCTGAGCCTGTGTTTGAGGAGCTATCACCGCAAGAGCCATCACCTCAAGAGCATGAGCAATTAGCGCCAGCACCCAAACCCATACCGCAACCCGTTCGCTCTGATCCGTTTTCAGAACTGGAAGAGGTTTTAGGTGCGGACATGCAACGCTATGAACAGTCTGCTCAACCGCAGGTGGAAACCCCCGCCGCGCAACCAGACCTGCAAGCACAGCCGAAACAAGCGATTGCCGAGCCGCAGGTGCCGCCTGTTGCAGAGCCGGCAGCACCTCACATTGATCAGGCGCAGCATGTGGATCAAGGCGCGGTTGAATATGATACAGCACCGGAACAAAGCGACCATATCGAGCTTAACGAAGACGTGCGCGTGCCGCCTGCATTTGCAAAACGGCGCAAGTCGCAAAAGACGTTTATCTGGATCATCGTTCTGCTTGCCATCCTTGCGGTGGTTGCATGGATTGGATATCGCCTGTTTTTAGGGGTGACCGATGGCAGCCTGTTTGGATTTAACTCAGGCAACCGCGTCACGACGCAAGAAGAACAAGCTCGGCAGCAGGAAGATTATTTCAACATTCTGGAGCCAGGTGACCTGACAGCCCTTGTTGTGTCAGATCGTGGTCGCGTTGAAATCATCAACGAGCAAAGCCTTGAGATGATCCGCATCCTGTCGCTGCGTGACAGTGAAGATCGAGCAGAACAGGCCGAGCCTATTTTGATCCGCTTGAAACCCGGTGTGATCGAGCAGATCAGGGGCAAGCGCGTCACCGCTGAAATTTTTGCACGTTCTGGAAAATCAGGCCCTGCCCAATTTGCGGTGGAGTGTATGTTTGGGCAAAATATCGGTTGCGGCCGCAAGCGCTTCCGCATCGGGGTTCAGCCGGAGGCTTCCGTCTTTGCGTTCACGCTGGACAAAAACCACGACACCACCAGCAAGACCTATATCGCCCTCAACACAGACATCACCGACAATGCCTCTATTACTGGAGAAGGTGACACGCTCGATATCGTTTATGTGAGACTCCGCGCCCAAGAGTAGGGTGGCCGTTCAAGACATATCCCTAATGTCAGCAATGCTGACAAACTACCCTTTGTTCCGCCTAAACCAGTGGCGGCAGGCGGCCCATACTAGACATTTATCAATTCGTTGTTTTGAGTTTGGCCAGTACTTATATATAGAGTATGAACTTTCAGATTTGGTGCTTATAATTGCAATGGCTTCTCGAACACTGGCGAGAATTGGCTCGCTCAATCCTGGGCTCATTCGGAGCGATTTTCCTCTCGCTCGAAGCTTACGAGGTTTTAACCGATGGCAACATTCAGATGCCATTTCTTTGTTTTCTCGCGGTGGGTGTATTGCCAGGCTTAGGTCTATTCTTTGTTGACGGTTATCGGATAAGTGGCTTCTTGAAGCGAGAAGTCGAAGTTCCAAACCCAAGCAACGACACCAAAATCATCGTCAAATTTGGCGATTTGTTCGCTGAGATGGGCTGGAAAGCGATTGCTGTAAATGACTTTTTTGACAGCATAGCTGATGAAGACTTGGTGTCATCTCGATCCCTACACGGCTTCGTACTTAACAATTACTGGACTAAAAATCGGTACGATTGGGAGAAACAAATCTCCGGTTCACTGAGGAAAAGAACGGGGCAGACAGAGAGGCGTTCGAACGGCAACCGGACGCGGTATCCAATTGGAACCACTGCTCGTGCTTGCACCAAGACTCAGAAGTTTCTGTTTGTAGCGCTCGGGAGAACAGATGCGCAAAGCAATTTGACAACCGCAAACGCTGAGATGCTGATCTGCGCTGTTCGCGGAATGGTCAGCGAAGCACGTGCAGCCTGCTCTATGGAGCCTCTAGTCATCCCGCTAATGGGATCGGGTATGTCCAGGGTTGGCATTAAGAACTCCGTACTCGTCGACCTTATCATCACTGCGGTCATTGAAGAGAGTCGACACGGACGTATCACCGGGAAGATCATGATTGTTCTCCCTAAAGATAAGTCCAATGAAATAAACCTAAAGAATCACGTTAGGAATTGGACAGATGGCAAATAGAACGGGTACCTACTTTGCATTTGATGGCCTTGGGCAAGCTGATCGCAGTAAGTCAGATTTGAAGTACTACACCGTGGTACAAGGTTGGAATGCCGCCAAAGGTATCGATTTCAAGTTTGTAAACAGCCATGACAAGGCAAGTGCTGTTCGCGATACAAGCAAATTAGAAACCTTAAAGGCCAGCATTCGGCAAAGACTTGCTGTGTCTAAGAACATGGTGGTGATCATTTCGTCTGACACGCGAAGAAGTGGAAGCTTGCTTTCTTGGGAAATTGAAAATGCCGTAGATTACTATGAACTCCCTTTGATCGTTGCGTATGCAGGTTACAACTCAATCCAAAACCCAAGCGCTCTTAGCAGCAGGTGGCCAAGCACTTTGGCGGCAAGAATAAACAATCGAACGGCCCAAGCAATTCACGTTCCTTTCAAGAAAGACGTTATACTTGAGTCTATTCGAAGGTTTACTGTTAACGGCGAGAAGATTGGCGGCTCGCTGGTCAAATTCTCAAAGCAAGCACATATCGATTGGGGCTACATTACCTAAGCGCCATCACCATTCAAGAACTCTGGGCCAGACCCTAAAATTAGCGGGTCGATTTCGCCGATGGTTTTTTCGTCCTTGCCCGCATAGGGCATCGCGCTTAAGACGTGACGGATAATGTTCAGCCGCGCGCGGCGTTTGTCATTCGAGCGAACAATCGTCCACGGCGCGTGGTCGGTATGGGTTTTCTCCAGCATCAGATTCCGCGCGGCCGTGTACTCGTCCCATTTAGAAAGCGCTTTGATATCAATCGGTGAGAGCTTCCATGTTTTCAGGCGGTCCTGTCTGCGATCATGAAAGCGCTTGATCTGCATTTCCTGCCCGACATTGAGCCAGACCTTGAAAAAATGAATTCCTTCGCGCGTGATCATCTTTTCAAGATCGGGCGCTTCATTGAGAAACTTCTTGTGTTGCTCATCCGTGCAGAACCCCATAACAGGCTCGACGCCCGCACGGTTATACCACGAACGGTCAAACAGAACGATTTCGCCTTTAGTGGGGAAGTGCGAAATATAGCGCTGGAAATACCATTGGCCTTGTTCAATGTCGGAGGGTTTTGACAGCGCCACCACTTTTGCATGGCGCGGGTTGAGATACTCGCGAAACGCATTGATGGAGCCGCCCTTGCCCGCAGCGTCACGGCCCTCAAACACGATGATCGTACGCTCGCCCGTTTCGCGCATCCATGCCTGCAATTTCACCAATTCATATTGAAGGGTTTCCAGCGTATCCTCATACTTAGAGCGCTTGAGCTTTTTGTCATACGGATAGCCGGCGCTGGTAAACGCAGTGTCTTCAATTTCGTCCGGCAGCACACGCTCATTAAGGTCAACGCGCACGGTGCCGGAGGCAGTTTTAATCTCGATTGCAGGGATGTCATTTTTCATGGAACGGGCCTTTACGCTGAAAACACTTTTGCTTTGCAGTTCTAATTAAGCCAATTTGGGTGTAATCCCAAGGTCAACGCATAGATTTTGGTAAACGCACTTAAACACGATGATCCTAGATGGCTGATGATCCTGCCCGACAAACAACGCCAGACGACACGGCACTGATGTTTCGCTGGCGCCCTGCATTGGTGGGCGTGGCGCTGTTTGGTCTGGCGGTCTGGATCGAGCCTGATCTCTTGTGGCTCTTTGCAATCGGGCTTGGGGCGTTTCTTGTTTTCCTGTGGCAGGAAACTCAAGAACTCCAGAACAAGCCGGGGAGAACACGACGTACCAAATTTGATGGCAATAAGGATCGCACGAGCCGTAATGAATTCTGCGAGGCGATGCAGCATCCGGTTTTGATCCTGCTAGGCGATGGCAAGATTGATTATATGAATGCCGCTGCCCGCAAAGTGTTTGGGTCTATTCCAGTGGGTGAATCGATTTTTGTCCGGTTCCGGCAGCCGGAACTGCGCCGCACTATCCAGCGCGTTCTATCGAGCGGCATCGCCGAAAAACTGGAATATAACGAACCCGTTCCCGATGATCGCTGGTTCAACACAGAAATCGCGCCTGTGCCAAGCAAAAAGAGAAAGCTGTTTGCTTTGTCGTTTCTGGATTTCTCCGAGGTAAAACGCATTGACCGGATGCGCTCGGATTTTATCGCCAATGCCAGCCATGAATTGCGCACACCGCTTACCTCGCTGATTGGGTATATCGAGACGCTGAACGGTCCTGCAAAAAGCGACCCCAAAGCCAGTAAGCGTTTTTTGGGCGTGATGCACGAACAGGCCGAACGCATGAAGCGCCTCGTTAATGACCTTCTTTCTCTCAGTAGCATTGAGATGAAGGCAAACGTGCGCCCATCGGAAACTGTTGATCTGACAGAAATACTGGAGACCGTGATTGCCTCCCTAAGCGGTCTTGCCCAACAATTGGAGGTGGAACTTGAACTCGACGGCGGGTCTCAAGCCTATCCGGTTTTAGGAGACAAAAGCGAGTTGATGCAGGTCTTTGAAAATCTGATTGAGAACGGATGTAAATACGGTCAGGAGGGTGGCCGTGTCGAGGTGAGCATCAAACCTGAAGGCGATCGCCAAGCTGATCCATTAGGCGTGAATGTTACGGTTAAAGATTTCGGACCGGGAATTGCCGAAGAATACCAATCGCGCATTACCGAGCGGTTTTACAGGGTGGATGTTGCCCGTAGCCGTGAGAAGCAGGGAACCGGATTGGGGCTTGCTATTGTTAAGCATATTCTCCAGCGCCACGGGACAAAGCTACAATTGCACTCGTCACCCGGCGAAGGAACCGAATTTTCCGTGCGGTTTGTGCTAAATCGCTAGGTTTTGTGTAATTTCAGTTTTTGATAAGTGGAATTAAACATTTTATTTCAAAGACTTAAACTGTCACAAAACTGGTATGATACTAGGGTTATACACTTGTATATGAGCCACCCTCCGGCTCTATTCGAGCTTGATCTGGAAACGTATGAAAGTCCCAGATGATAGCAAACCCACTAGATCACACTTGGAGTGTTCCATGACATTCACAAAAATTCTTGGCCTTGCGGCTGGCGCAGCTTTGCTTACTACAACAGCGCTTACATCTGCTCACGCACGTGACCAGATTCAAATCGTAGGGTCATCTACCGTATTTCCGTTCTCTACTTCAGTTGCTGAACAATTTGGTCAAAAGACCTCATTCAAAACGCCTGTCGTTGAAGCAACAGGCTCAGGCGGTGGTATGAAACTGTTCTGTTCTGGTGTTGGTGAAGGTACGCCTGACATTACAAACGCATCGCGTCGTATCAAAGAAACTGAATTCAAGCTTTGTGTCGATAATGGTGTAACACCAGTTGAGGTTAAAATCGGTTTTGACGGCATTGTAATGGCCAACGTGAAATCAGGACCTGAACTTAACATTACTCGCGAGCAAATCTTTCTGGCACTCGCAAAAGAGATTCCAGGCCCGGGCGGCAAGATGATCCCAAATCCGAACAAGACTTGGGCTGATATTGATCCATCTCTTCCAAACGTAAAAATCGAAGTTCTTGGACCTCCGCCAACTTCTGGTACACGCGATGCATTTGCAGAAATCGCTCTTGAGGGTGGCGCCAAGAAAATCGAAGTGCTTGCAGCCCTTCGTAAAGAAGACAAAAAAGCCTTTAAGAAAATCGCTCATGCGGTTCGTGAAGATGGCGCATATATCGAAGCTGGAGAAAACGACAACCTGATCATCCAGAAGCTTGAAGCTAATTCTGATGCGTTTGGCGTGTTTGGTTTCTCTTTCTTGGATCAGAATGCCGATAAAGTTAAGGGTGCGATCGTTGAAGGCAATTCGCCTGAATTCGACAAAATCGCTGCTGGTGATTACCCAATCTCACGCTCACTCTTCTTCTACGTGAAGAAAGAACACGTGGGTGTCATTCCCGGTATCGAGGAATTCGTGACTGAATTCACCGCAGAAAGCACATGGGGCGAAGATGGATATCTTTCCGACAAAGGCCTGATCCCGCTTCCAGATGAAGATCGCGAAGCGATTGGTGCTTCTGCAACATCCATGGCTCCAATGTCATTCTAAACTTCAATCTGCCCGGCAAATTAGTCGGGCAGAACTTTTTTTTGGCTGGCGTTTTCGAGCGAAATACGTCACAGGGCACGCCAGATGATATACTACGTTTTTCTTTGTTTACTCGGACTGTCCGTTGTTTCGTTCTTTGTTGGGCGGCAACGCTCCGTAGCTTTGGCCGGTTCGCGAATTTCCAATTTGCACTCCCGCCCAGCCTACCACGGTGGTTATGTTGCAATTTTAAGCGCCCTTCCTGCGATTTTATTACTGGTAGTTTGGAGCGCTCTTTCCGGCACGGTACATGATAATATCGTCAAGTCGAAGTTCAGCGATCAGTTAAACGGACTTGAAAAAGCACAAATAGAAGCCTTCATGCGTGATGTTCACACTCTCGCTAACCGCGAAGGTGAGGGCAATGTTATCATCAGCTTGAAAGGCGACTTGAAGGCAGTTGCAGATCAGGCGGCAGAAACATACAGCTCGCTGACAACAACGAGCAACATTATCCTTGCAGTGCTGTGTGTGATCTTGGCTGTGGTCGGGTTTCTATATGCCTATCGGGCAATCACTGCTCAAAAGCGCTCTAGACATTTTGTCGAGCGATTCATGATGGGCGTGCTTATTGCCTGTTCTATTGTCGCAATCCTCACAACCATTGGCATTGTCTTTTCACTTCTGTTTGAATCGTTCCGGTTCTTCCAGAAAGTATCAATTTTTGATTTCCTATTTGGCTACCACTGGTCTCCGCAAAGCGCATTTGAAGGTGCAGGACGAGAAGCACTGTCAGATGATAATTCGCGAATATTCGGTGCGATCCCATTATTTGCCGGTACGTTCCTGATTACATTTATTGCGATCTCGGTTGCTGCTCCCCTTGGCTTAATGTCTGCGATTTATCTGTCGGATTATTCTGGTCCAAAATTCCGCGCATTTGCAAAGCCGTTGATGGAAATTCTCGCAGGCATTCCAACGGTTGTGTATGGTTTCTTTGCAGCCCTTACTGTTGCACCTGCCATCCGTGGGTGGGGTGAATCAATCGGGTTATCTGTGTCATCTGAGTCAGCGCTTGCCGCAGGTTTGGTGATGGGCATTATGATTATTCCCTTTGTTATGTCCTTGTCTGATGATGTGATCAACGCTGTGCCCCAATCTTTGCGTGATGGTTCATACGCAATGGGCGCAACCAAATCCGAAACCATCCGCAAGGTGGTATTGCCTGCTGCATTGCCGGGTATTGTCTCTGCGTTATTGCTGGCAGTCTCGCGCGCTGTGGGTGAGACCATGATCGTGGTGATGGCGGCAGGGCTTGCGGCCAACCTGACGATCAATCCGCTTGAGGCAGTCACAACCGTGACGGTGCAGATCGTGACCTTGCTGGTGGGGGATCAGGAATTTGATAGTGCGAAAACACTTGCAGCCTTCGCACTGGGTTTGGTGCTCTTTGTGATCACTCTTTTCTTAAACATCATCGCCCTGCGCGTGGTGCAGAAGTATCGTGAACAATATGACTGATATGACAACAAACACGGGCGTAGATTTAGACAGCCGCAGAGCCTTGCATCGTAAGCGCTATCGCACGGAATCCCGATTCAAGTTCTTTGGATTGGCAGCCATTATGGTGTCGGTATCATTTCTGGTACTTCTTTTGATCACAGTTGTTGGAAGCGGCCTTCCTGCATTTACATACAACTATCTCAACCTAAACGTTGACCTGACCAAAGTAGAACAACAAGCCCCTGAAAAGGGTGACTATGATGGCGCGGTAAAATCAGCAATTTCAGACGCGATGCCTTATCTATCTGGCCGAAAGGGCAGACGATTGGCCCGCGGCATGGTGTCATCAGGGTCCAGTATTGAACTTCGTCGTACAGTAATTTCAAACCCTGAGCTTGCAGGAAACATGCAATCCATCGGCGTCCCTGTGTCTGACTTTGCAGACCTCTACTTAAAGGGGCTCACAGGAACATCAGAACTTTTCCAGCCCGCAACCTCTCTGGAAGTTTCTGGGACAGAAGGCAGTGTTGAGTTTTCAACATCAGACAATCCGGTATTTGCAGACTTTCTTTCTCTGGTAAAAGTCTCCGTTGGTGAACAGGCAGACCGTGTTGAAAGACGGATCGCGTCACTCAACAGAAGCCTGACTTTCAAGCAGCTTACTTTGGGTGATCTGCCCGAAGGCGAAGAAGCTGAAACGTTACAATCTGAAATTGATACACTTCAAACACAAATTGCTGATTTACAAAAAGAGCTGGACGCATTGCGTGTCCGCCAAAACACTTCATCAATTACCGAAACTCTGACTGAATCCATGCCATCACTTATGTTTCGAGCCGGTGGCGGCACCATGAAAGTAACTGAGATCAGTCCTTCATCTGGTAAGGGCGAGTGGATTATCCCTCAAGATAACACTACGACCGATAATTGGGAAATGCAGGTGGTTGCAGACCCTGAAAGCAACCGTAAATTCTCTGATCGTGAAATTGCGGTCATGGATAAGTTACGCGCTCAGGGCCTGATAGAAAACAAGTGGAACAATCTGTTCTTCACTAAAGGTGCAAGCCGCGAACCTGAACTCGCAGGTATCTGGGGTGCAGTTGTCGGGTCATTTTTCACAATGTTGATAACGCTGATGTTGTCCTTCCCACTGGGTGTGGCAGCTGCAATTTATCTGGAAGAGTTCGCACCAAAAAACAAACTTACGCAGATCATTGAAGTGAACATCAACAATCTGGCGGCAGTGCCATCCATCGTATTCGGATTGTTGGGTTTGGCTGTATTCTTAAACTTCTTTGCGCTTCCGCGTTCAGCCCCCTTGGTTGGTGGTATGGTGCTGGCACTCATGACTTTGCCCACCATTATCATTGCTTCACGTGCTGCACTAAAGGCAGTTCCGCCCTCCATTCGTGAGGCCGCTCTGGGTGTCGGTGCATCCAAGCTGCAAGCCGTGTTCCACCATGTCTTACCTTTGGCAATGCCTGGTATTTTGACGGGCACTATTATCGGCATGGCGCAAGCCTTGGGTGAAACAGCACCACTCTTGATGATCGGTATGGTTGCATTTGTGGTAGATATTCCAGCCGCCATCACAGACCCTGCAACCGTGCTGCCCGTGCAGATTTACATGTGGGCAGACTTCCCTGAACCTGGTTTCCAGCAAAAGACAGCTGCCGCCATTATGGTGCTTCTCGGGTTTTTGGTTATTATGAACGCTCTTGCAGTTTTCCTTAGAAAACGCTTCGAGCGTCGTTGGTAAGGGTGCAGTCGATGAATATGATGACGAATAGACAACAAGAAGACGCAGTACAAAAAATGGTAGATCACCCAATTAAAATGTCCGGCAGGGATGTCTCTGTATTTTACGCACAGAAACAAGCTCTGTTTGACGTAAACCTCGATATTCCTGAGCGTCAGGTAACCGCGCTTATCGGCCCTTCGGGATGTGGCAAGTCGACATTTCTTCGCTGCTTAAACCGTATGAATGATACAATTGATATCTGCCGTGTGCAGGGAAATATCAAGCTTGATGGAAATGATATTTACGACCGTGATATTGATGTGGTCGAATTACGCGCGCGCGTTGGGATGGTGTTTCAAAAACCAAATCCGTTTCCAAAATCAATTTATGAAAACATTGCCTATGGCCCACGCATTCACGGACTTGTGCGCGGTAAGGCAGACGTAGATGAAATCGTTGAACGCAGCTTGCAAAAAGCTGGCCTGTTTGACGAGGTGAAAGATCGCCTGCATGAACCCGGTACGGGCCTTTCTGGCGGTCAGCAGCAGCGCTTGTGTATCGCGCGAGCAATCGCGGTTAGTCCTGAAGTCATTTTGATGGATGAGCCGTGTTCGGCGCTTGACCCTATCGCCACAGCGAAGGTTGAAGAACTGATTGATGAATTGCGTGAAAACTACACAATCGTAATTGTTACGCACTCCATGCAGCAGGCCGCTCGCGTATCCCAGCAAACTGCAATGTTCCACTTGGGAAATCTGGTTGAGGTCAACGATACCGATACGATCTTCACCAATCCAAGTGATCAGAAAACACAAGACTATATTACAGGCCGTTACGGCTAAACCAACGGGAACTCCCATGTCAGAACATACAGTCTCCGCCTTTGATGAAGACCTGAATTTTCTTATTTCTAAAATCGCAGAAATGGGTGGCAATGCAGAAAGCATGGTCGCACGATCTGTAACAGGTTTGATCACCGCTGACCCGGGTCTTGCCCAATCGGTTGTTGCAGATGATAAACTTCTAGATGCCCTCCAAGGCGAGATTGATGATCACGTTGTATTGCTGATCGCGCGTCGCCAGCCTATGGCGCAGGATTTACGTGAAGCCATCGGCGCATTGCGTATGGCGATTGATCTTGAGCGCATTGGTGATCTTGGCAAAAACATCGCACGCCGTACGGTTCAGATTGAAGACCGTGTTCCGCCTAAAAAGCTGCAACGTGGACTTCAGCATCTAACCAATATTTCGTTAGAGCAGTTAAAAGATGCGCTTGATGCTTACGCGGCAAAAGACATTTCCAAGGCGCGTGAAGTTTGGGATCGTGATGACGAGATTGATAGTCTGTACACATCACTCTTCCGCGAGTTGCTCACCTATATGATGGAAGATCCGCGTTACATTACCTATTGTACGCACCTTCTTTTCTGCGCCAAAAATCTGGAACGTATTGGCGACCACATCACCAATCTGGCCGAAAACATTCACTACATCGTCACAGGTAGTATCAATATTACCGAAGATTGAGCAGTTTAGAGAAAAGACCCATGCATCCAAAAGTAATGGTTGTAGAGGACGAAGACGCCCTTTCGGAAATGCTTCAATATAATCTTGAAGCGGAAGGGTATGAGGTCGAGGTTATCGCAAGGGGCGATGATGCTGAATTGCGGCTTCGTGAGAGCGTACCAGATCTACTGCTGCTTGATTGGATGTTGCCTGGTCTGTCTGGAATTGAACTGTGCAGACGGTTGCGGCTTCGCGCAGAAACCGAAACCCTACCCATCATTATGATCACAGCACGCAGTGAAGAATCCGAACGCGTTCGGGGCCTTTCAACGGGTGCGGACGATTTTGTGGTGAAGCCTTTCTCGGTGCCTGAAGTTATGGCGCGAGTGAAAGCCATGTTGCGACGCGCCAACCCTGAGAAAATTTCATCTCAATTGCAGGCAGGTGATATTGAACTGGACCGTGAGACCCGTCGCGCGCATCGCAACGGGCGTGAATTAAAGCTAGGCCCGACCGAATATAAATTACTTGAGTTTTTGATGAGTTCACCCGGAAGGGTTTTTACCCGTGAGCAACTGCTTGACGGAGTGTGGGGTCACAACAATTACGTCGATGAAAGAACGGTTGATGTTCATGTTGGGCGATTGCGACGATCAATTAGCCGTGGACGGGAACAAAATCCCATCCGCACAGTTCGTGGTGCCGGTTATTCGCTCGACGACAAATTTCTGAAATCTTAGAGCAGGTTTGTTTTAGAGCGTGTCTGTCTTGGATTGAATCGATTTGATGGGTTGGATTTTTGATTTC
>CAZEPF010000037.1:0-19557 GCA_964514045.1 uncultured Rhizobiaceae bacterium
GGCAGGGTGTAAAGGACCAAGTTCAAACGGTTCAATCCAAGCCAGATACGCTCTAATAGTGCCACTCATTTGCGGCCAGCATTTTAGCAGCCTCGCCTATACGCTGAAAACTGGCACTGGCGCGCCGCGAAACAGTTCGCGCGCGTAAATATCCGTGCACCAATCCATCTTCATTGATCCAATGAGCCTTGCCGCCTGCCTGTATTATATTTTCTTGATAAGGGTGTGCATCGTCGCGCAACGGGTCGCAATCTGCGGTGATCATTACGGTTGGCGGCAGGTTGGAAAAATCCGTATCGCTCAAAGGTGTGGCCGTCACATCACCGCTTAAATTTTCGCCTCTTATGCCATGGTAAAATTGAATATCAACCAAGGTTAGCATGGGCGCGTTTTCATGGTTTTTGTAAGACCCTTTGGTCATGTCACCCCCGAGGGCTGGGTAAATCAATACCATTCCAACAGGCGCTTTTTCACTCCCACGCACGCCATGCGCAACGCTCGCGGCAAGCGTACCGCCTGCGCTATCGCCCATTAAGATAATCGGCTTATCGGTTTCATTCGCGATGTTCCGATATGCAGTCAGGCAATCCTCATAGGCGGCAGGATGGGGGTGTTCCGGCGCAAGGCGATAATCAACCGCTGTAATATCCAGCCGCGTATCATTGCAAAGGTCTGCGCAAATACTGTCATGGCTTTGCAACCCACCCACAACGAACCCACCACCATGAAAATAGACAATATGCGCATCGTTAGCAGAATTTGCAGATGTGTAATCGCGGGCGGGAACAGCAAAGTCTCGACCCTTTATATGACGATCCTTCGCCGATACGCCAGACGGATAGCCTGTGTCATATTCCGAGCAGAGTGCATCATAATACTCACGCTGTTTTTCAATTGGTGCTGAAACTGCATCAGGTGGATAGAAGTCTTCCGTGCGCTGGATAAACGCCAGCACTTCATCATCTAGAATCTGATTATATTTGGCATCCATATTCAGGTTAGCTTGGCAAATCTGCGCGTTCACTCTGTAGATTGGTGAGCCAATCAGGGTCCATTTCCGGCACAGAAGACAGTAACAGTTGCGTATAGTCAGGATGAGGTGGCGAGAGGATTTCACTCTTTAAGCCTTGCTCTACAACCTTGCCTTGGAACATCACAACGATCTCGTCAGAGATCGCACGAACCGTCGCGATATCATGCGTGATAAACATGTAGGTGATGTTCAGCTCTTTCTGCAATCGGAGCAGAAGTTGTAGGATACCTTCCTGCACGATCTGGTCGAGTGCAGAGGTTACCTCGTCACAAATGATCACTTCAGGGTCAGCCGCCAAGGCGCGTGCGATACATATACGCTGTTTTTGACCGCCCGACATTTCACCCGGCAAACGATCGAGGAAACTTTCGTCGAGTTCAATGAGTTTTAGCAGTTCAATCACTTTATCGGTGCGCGCCTTGCCTGAAAGGCCCTGATAGAATTGCAAAGGTCGACCGATTATTTCCTCCACGGTTTGGCGCGGGTTCATGGCCGTATCCGCCATTTGATAAATCATCTGGATGCGGCGCAGTTGGTCTTTTGTCCGGTCTTTCAAACGTGGTGGTAGCGCTTCACCATTAAAGAGAATTTCTCCATTTTCAGGTGGCAACAATCCGGTAATCACACGCGCTGTGGTTGATTTGCCAGAACCGGACTCACCCACGATAGCCACGGTGCGTCCGCGTGGAATATCAATGTTTACGTTATGCAGAACACGAACAGACCCACCGTATGAAGCGTCTACATCTTTGATGCTTAGTGCTATGTCTTCGTTTTTATCTTCCGGCTTTTCCAACGACCGCACAGACCACAAGGATTTTGTGTATTCCTGCGTCGGGCTTTTCAGCATTTTGCGCGTGTCAGATTCTTCCACTTCTTCGCCATATCGCAAGACTTTGATGAAATCGGCCATTTGCGCGACCACGGATAAGTCATGGGTGATATAAATCGCGGCGGTGTTGAATTTTTCCACAATGTCACGCATCGCGATCAGAACTTCAACTTGCGTGGTTACATCAAGCGCGGTTGTTGGTTCGTCAAACACGATTAAATCAGGACGCGGTGACATGGCCATTGCCGTCATCATGCGTTGTAACTGACCGCCAGAGACCTGGTGCGGATACCGCTCGCCTATTGAACCGGGATCAGGCAGTTGTAAGGCCTGATATAAATCTACCGCATCCGAACGCGCAGCCTCACTGGTTTGTACGCCATGACCAACAGTTGCCTCAACGGTTTGGTCAATCAAACGATGAGCCGGATTAAACGAGGCGGCTGCGGATTGCGCTACATAAGCAATGCGAGACCCCCAAAGCTTTCGACGGTCTCTTTCGGGCATACCCATCAATTCAGTGCCATCAAATTTGATCGAACCACTGGTCAGGCGACAGCCGGGACGCGCAAAGCCCATTGCAGCTAGGCCCAGAGTTGACTTGCCGGCACCGGACTCTCCAATCAGCCCCATCACCTCACCACGGCGAAGGGTAAGGTCTACGCCTTTGATGATCTCGTGCCAGCGTTCATCGCTGTAGCCGTCAATCACAATGTCCTTCATTTCGAGAAGTACATCGCCTTTTTTGGCAGTGTTCTTTTTAGTGTTCATCTTTAAGACCACTTGTTTTGTGTAGGAACCAATCCACGATGAAGTTAACCGCGATGGTCAAAAGTGCGATGGCGGCAGCCGGAATGAGCGGCGTTAAGCCTGCCTTGATATCGAATTGCGCAAACTGAATAAGGCTTGCGTTTTCGCGTACCATTGAACCCCAGTCCGCAAGTGGCGGCTGAATACCAAAGCCCAAGAATGACAGTGCTGCAATAGTCAAGAATACAAAGCAGAAACGCAAACCAAACTCGGCAATCAAAGGCGGCATGATGTTTGGCAGGATTTCACGACGCATGACCCAGCCAAGGCCTTCGCCTCTTAGTCGTGCTGCTTCAACGTAGTCCATCACTACCACGTTTAAGGCAACTGCTCTTGTCAAACGAAACACACGTGTTGAGTCCAACACCGCGATAACGAGAACCAAATTCCATGTGGTTTTGTCGAGGATTGCAAGAATAACCAGCGCGAAAATCAGGCTTGGAATAGCCATCAAAATATCAACTAATCGAGATAAGCCCTGATCAAGCCATTTACGGTCAATCGCAGCGATAAGCCCGAATGCACCCCCGATTACAAATGCAAGTATGGTGGTGATGAAGGCAATGCCAACCGTGTTTCTGCCGCCATAGATCAAACGCGAAAACAAATCACGCCCGATTTGATCCGTGCCCAGCAGATATTCACTGCTCCAAGGCGCATAGGATTCAGGAAAAACTTCCGCTTCCCCATAGGGTGCAATCAAAGGAGCAAATATGACCATGACCAGATAGAACACTACAACAATCATTCCAAACCATGCGGTTGGCGGTGCTTTTTTCAGGTCAATCCAAACCTTCTGCCCCATGGTCCGGCGCGTACGCACCATCCCCACTTCGGCAGCGGCTGAATAATTTTCTGTTGAATTTGTATCACTCATCTTGGGTGCAACAGCCTCGGATTGGTAGCGATTGCGATGATATCTGCAATCAGGTTTAGAATGATGTACGTGGCAGCAAATACGAGCGCGCAAGCCTGCACCACCGGAATGTCACGGGTTGTCACGGCGTCCACCATTAACTGGCCGATGCCGGGATAAACGAACACCACTTCAACAACCACCACGCCCACAACAAGGAATGCGAGGTTGAACGCGACCACAGTTGCAATCGGTGCCCATGCGTTTGGCAGTGCGTGTTTGAGAATAATATCTTTGCCGGAAACACCCTTAAGACGTGCCATTTCGATATATGGACTGGCTAGAAGATTGATGATCGCTGCCCGCGTCATGCGCATCATATGCGCAACGATTACCAAAGTAAGCGTCATGGCAGGCAGAGCGGAGCGATAAACCCGCTCCCAGAACGGGGTATCTTCACTAATATTTGCAATCGCCGGAAACACCGGAAACAGAATGGAAAAGATCAGAACCAAAACATACGCAACAAAGAAATCAGGAAATGAAATCGTTGTGAGTGTTGCAGCATTTACCGAGCGGTCATAAATCGAATTTCGATATAATGCAGCGGTAATTCCAAGGAACAGCGCAAGCGGTACGGCAATAATTGCAGTCATACCAGCCAAGAACAGCGTGTTCCATAATCGCGGAGCAACAAGATCAACAACGGCTCTTGAGCGATCAACGCCCGATGCGGCGCGGCCAGAAAATGATTGACCAAAATCGCCCTGCACAACGCCACCCAGCCAATCAAAATATCGTGCGTAGGCAGGTTTATCGAGGCCGAGCTCTTTACGAAATGCCGCAACAGTATCTTCTGTTGCTGCTTGACCCAGCACGGCTTCACCGAAATCACCCGGCAATAATTCGATTGAACTAAAAATAATCACGGACACTAAAAATAGCGTCATAACTCCCAGTGCTAACCGTTGGAGCACCGTCGAAAGAATTGGATGCAATCCCCCCTCCCCTGTAAGGATTGTAATGCTTTCGCATTTTGTAGCCAAAGCCTAGCGAGGGCGCCAAGTCATGTAAAGTGTACAAGCCAGATTATTTACACGTCCGTAATTTTGAGATCACATCTCCAAGGCAAACCTTGTAACTGTGCCGCGAATGTTCTTTAATTGGTTGATAAGTTCTTGGGAGGAGCTCTCATGGTGAGTGCAACAAGAGCTTTTGGTTGGCTCCGTGGGGCGACATAGGGAGGAATTTCTACAAATGAAAAAAGAAACATATATCAAAAATCAGGCGAGCAAGCTGACACATGGTCAGATTGACCGACGCCAGTTTGTCATGGGTGCATTGGCTGCAGGCGTTGCCTTGCCTACCGCTCTTTCAATGGCAGGCGAAGCAATTGCTGCGACACCAAAAAAAGGCGGCCATATCAAGTTTGGTCGTGGACATGGTTCAACAACAGACTCACTTGATCCGGCAACTTCCGAAAATGGATTTCAGGTTCAAGTAAACTTTTCATATGCCAACAACCTGACAGAAGTTGCCAATGACGGCAGCCTGATCCCTGAACTGGCAGAAACAATCGAACCTTCTGATGATGCAAAGTCATGGGCTTTCAACCTTCGCAAAGGTGTTGAATTCCACAATGGCAAAACCATGAAAGCAGAAGATGTTATTGCTTCCATGAACCATCACCGTGGGGAAGAAACCAAATCTGCAGCCAAAGGCCTTCTAGAGCAGGTTGTGGACATTAAAGCGGATGGCGACAACCGAGTGATCTTTGAGTTGAAAGACGGCAATGCCGATTTCTCATACATCCTCAGCGATTATCACCTACTGATCTTGCCTTCCAAGGATGGCAAAGTTGATCCGACGGCAGGCATTGGTACAGGCGGCTACAAGCTTGAGAAATTCGAGCCAGGCGTACGTGCTGAATTCACCAGAGCGCCAAACTACTGGAAAGAAAACAGCGCGCACTTCGATTCAGTCGAAATGCTGGCTTTGTTGGATGGCACGGCCCGTCAGAATGCAATTTTGAACGGCGAAGTTGATTCAATCGACCGCGTTGATCCAAAAACTGTGAACCTGCTTTCAAGAGCACCAAACCTAGATATTCTGGAAACAACAGGTACGCTGCATTACACGTTCCCGATGCGTCTGGATGTAGGTCCGTTTGATAATTACGATCTTCGTATGGCACTTAAGCTTGCTATCAAGCGTCAGGAACTGGTTGATAAAATTCTTCAAGGCCATGGTGCTTTGGGTAATGACCATCCAATATCTACAGCAAACCGCTTCCACAATGCTGACCTTGCTCAGCGTGAGTTTGATGCGGATAAGGCTGCGTTCCACTATAAGAAGTCAGGCCATAGCGGTGCACTTCAATTGTCTGCATCTGATGCAGCGTTCTCAGGCGCGGTTGACGCAGCGCAGCTTATCGCAGCATCTGCGAAAGAAGCTGGCATTGAGATCGAGGTTGTTCGTGAGCCAAAAGATGGCTACTGGTCAAACGTCTGGAACAAAAAGGGCTGGTGCGCTTGTTACTGGGGTGGCCGTCCTACCGAAGACTGGATGTTTTCTTCTGCCTATGTTGACTCCACCGAGTGGAATGACACAGCATGGAAGACAACGGATGACGCGAAGAAATTCAACAAGATCGTTGTTGAAGCCCGCGCAGAGTTGGACGAAACAAAACGTAAAGAGCTTTACGGTGAAGCACAGCGTCTCATCAATGATGATGGTGGCGCGATCGTTTCTGCCTTTGCTAACTACATTCATGCAAATTCCAAGAAAGTTGCACACAGCGAAAACGTTGCTGCCAACTGGGATATGGATGGTGGTAAAGCCCAAGAGCGCTGGTGGTTTGCGTAAGCAAGTCACACCATTAAAGATTGGAAAGGCGGCGATTTATTTCGCCGCCTTTTTCTTGTTGAGCGTTTTCAGCTTGACCAGCGGGGGCAAAGCACAATCCGGAGTCCCATGGGAAGTTGGCAGGTTTTCGTTTTCTGATGAATTAGGTGGATTTCGTATTCTGGGTGTCAGTGGTACGGGAACCCAGCGCGACCCGTATTACATCCGCCAGGTGTTTACCTCCGCCGCGTCTGCGACCTTAGTCATCCGAACCCGCGATTTGGGGAAAGTTGCCAAATTACCTAATAACAATATCACGCACAGTTCTATTCATGTTCAAATCGAAACGCTAAACAATTCCAACCTGCCTTGGGTAGGCTTTGGTTTTGAGCTTCAAGAGAAGAAAGATAAAGCAAGCACATATGGCGACGGGCTGTCCTTTGACCAGCTTGCAAGACGCAGCAAAAATATTGTGTCGGATCGTTTTCAGAGTTTTGAAGATGAATTTGAGCCAGGTGACAGACTTGTCTACAATGATGGCTTCGTAAACGATCAAATGTCTGTAACAACGAAGTTTGTAATTACTGACTTTACTCCAGTTGAGAAGTTCTTTTTATTTCAAGATCCGATGGTGCCAGCTTCATAAACTGCAGGCAAACCTGCCTCAAGCAGTTCTACGATTATCATTTGTCACGCTTTGAGGGAACAAATTTTCAAGATCTACATCCATTACGTCACTGTCATCCATCATGGAAATTTCATCAGAACTTACACCGCTGAATAAAACATTATTGGTGCGCGCAACCAAAGCGGCAACGGCCGGTTCGCCATCAGGGAACATGCAGACAAATACTATGCGCTGATAATTTACAGGTTCTTTAGAATGGCTTGTATTGCGCTTAAGGTGCATCGCAATATGATCATACCAAACGCCTCCTGTACGCATCACTGTATCGTAAGCTTCTACAATCAAGCTATCCGATGCAGAACTTACAGGATTAGCTTTGAACGCCGTTCCGACCGCACTTTTAGCCCATGACCACCCTAGCCAAGAAGCTAATGAAGACTGTTCTCCAACCTCTGTACAAATCCACTCATCGTTACGCTTTCTATGAATGATTAGGTATGGGCGAATGAGTTTCATCTCATCGGCCTCAAGCTGAGAACGCGATTCCAGCCAAGCTTTCAATCCCTCTTGCAATAAAGGGTGCCCATGGTCCCACACAGCATTTAATGGATGGCGTTGTGCAACAAATGGCGTTTCGTCATGTAATTTGACATTGACGCTAGTTAAACCGTTTGAACCGCGCTGTTCTCCATTCATCCATCTAATAGAACGCTGCAGAAGAAGTTCGGCTTCGATCAATGCCTGCTTGCCGTTATTGGTAAGGCTGTATTTTCTATCGTGAAAATCAAACAGTTTCATGCCACGCAACTCTTCCAAGTCGTTAATGTGACGGCGAACGGTCTGACGCGAAACATCGAGTTCGCGTACTGTTTTGCTGAGATTTAGCGTGCGCGCCAACATGCTGAATGATTTCAACATGTCAAAAAACACAGACGTCGAAGCGTCCGTAGATTTGAACTCGTTTAACAACGAGACAGAGTGTTCATTATTCCCAATAGACATCCACAAATCCCAAAGAAAAACATACAAACCGCATATGTCAGAGTTTTATAGGATCTAGCAGCTAACACAACCACCAGTAGCGTAGAATACAGTATATCGACATAAAGTTTTCGAATAACAGGACAACTTTTCTTGAATATGTCAGAACTATCACTTGATCTATTGGAAATCTGCATTGCCCATCAAAACAAGATTAAATGAGTTCTTTTTGGCAAATAAAACAGATGTTTATATTTGATGTAGAATTGTGAATGCATCAAGTTTGGTAAAGGGTGTTCAAACTACTAGAAGCGCAGTGTTTGGTTGGTTAACCAAAAGTGAACTTTTTTTCATTTTAGGGGCAGCTTTACCTGATTAAAATTATATACCGTCATATTTTTCACCACGATTGTAGACATCTTCTAAACGCACAATATCATCTTCACCCAGATAAGAGCCGCTTTGCACTTCTATCAAACTGACAGGTTTCTGGGTTGTATTTGTCAGGCGGTGAACAGTTTCCTTTGGAATGTAAACAGACTGATTTTCACTCACTGTCATAGTCTTGTTGCCAATGGTGACATCGATACTGCCTTCAACCACAATCCAGTGTTCAGAGCGATGCTTGTGTTTTTGAAGTGAGAGCACTCCGCCAGGTTTCACGACGATGCGTTTTACCTGATAATTTACGCCCTCATCCAAGCGTTCGTAATTTCCCCACGGCCTAAACACCTGAAGTGACTCGTTTGCTTCTGATCTGTCATTTTGATTGAGTATCGCAACAAGGGACTTAACATTTTCCGTCTGATCTTTATGGGTCACCATCACGGCGTCGCGTGTACTGACCACAACCAAATCATCCACGCCGCAAACTGCTGTTAGGCATTTATCACTGTGAATGATATTACCGTTTGCGTTCTGCACTACGCCATCTCCAATAATCACATTGCCCTTAACATCACAATCAAGTGTGGCCGCAAGTGCGCCCCAACTTCCAATGTCAGACCAAAAATAAGAAACGGGCAATACGGCAGCTTTGGTAGTTTTTTCCATAACCGCATAGTCAACCGAGATCGAAGCCAGTGCCGAAAATGCATCACGGTCCAAACGCTGAAAATCAAGATCAGAGACACGCTTATCATAAGCATGTTTAGCAAGTTCGAGCATCTCAGGCTGATAGCTTTTTAATTCATCAAGAAAATGCCGCGCAGAAAAAAGGAAATTTCCGCTGTTCCATAAATAGCCAGCTCTTACATAATTTTCAGCTGTTTTGCGGTCCGGCTTTTCAACAAAGGCTTCAACTTTGCAGGCAGCGTTTAAAGGCGCACCTGGTTTGATATAACCATACCCGGTAGCAGCTTCGCGTGGCTCAATACCAAATGTTACTAGCGAGCCTTCATTGGCATCTTGGCTTGCATCCAAGACGGTTTGCGTGAATGCCTTTTCATCCGGTATGGCGTGATCAGCTGCAAGAACCAAGACCAAAGCGTCTGCATTTCGCTCCAATGCGCTAAAACAGGCAATAGCAATTGCAGGACAAGAATTGCGCCCCACAGGCTCCAGCAGAATATCTGCTTGACGGTCAATCCCCGCCAGGTCTTCTGCAATTAAGAAACGATGCAGATCACCGCCAACGATAATTGGACGGGGGCTAAACACTTCGTCACAACAGCGCAATACAGTTTGCTGAAAAAGTGAATGCTCACTACCAAATCGTAGAAACTGTTTGGGTTTAGTTTTGCGCGAAACCGGCCAAAGCCTAGTACCGGCACCGCCGCTTAAGATCACCGGAATGATCGTTTGATTATCAGTCATTTTCTGCGCCATAAGCTAGACGCGTTTGGGTCAAACACTTTGTCACCACATACCCTTCAACCATTCCCACACAAGCAATGAGCATTGATCATACCAGATTGCAAGCACCGGCCAATTTTAATGCGATCACATTATGAGGCAGGCGTCATTGGCTGGCGGAAGAAATATCGTGCCAAAGCAATCGACAAGGCAATTAACCCACCAATAACTGCACCAACAAATAAGAACAGGATTAGGCTGAATTGCTTTTTCACGGTGGCAGCACCGTTGTAATAGGACACCACTTCAAATTTCTCATCGGAGAGCGGCGACGTTGCAATTGCAGCTCTCAGACGCTCAATCCGATTATCCTGATCGATAGCACGTAAGCGACGATCAATACTAAGAAGGCCAGATACAAATTGCTTATCGTCAATTCTGGTCTTTTGCAGTTCAATCTCTTTTCTGATTGCGTTTGAACCTTTGAGATAACGCGGAGGAGAATTTGCCACTACAGCAAATGATCCTTCAGCTCGCGCGCCATTTTCTGTTGAGTATGGAATAACGCTGGTTTTATTGTCAAAAAACTCAAGGCTTTGCTTGCCGTCCACAATACCCAGTGTTTCAGCCAATATTAGATCTTGTTCTAAGAAGGCAAGATTACGCTCAATATCAACTTTGTGGTCCGCGATCAGATTTGAATATTTTATTGCAAGATCATCTTTTTCAAAATCAAACTGCCGTTCAAGATTGCCAATCAACACGTCATATTCAGCTAGGATATTTTTACGAATATCATCACCAATTCCGAAGGTCAGAATTGATAAGAAATCCCTGATATTTGCTTCATTACGCGCATTGAACGAGAGTTTCCAGTTTCTGAAATCATCATCTGAAGTAGAATTTCTTCGTGCTTCTAACCGATCCAGCTTAATTTCTGCTGCAAACTTTTGTGCTTCAAGATCGTAGGCTTCAGCGTTACTAAAATCATCTTCATTCAAAAGTGCCGAATTACGAACCGCATCAATCACTTTTCTTTTGGAGCGCAACTCGTCAATGAATAATGAATAGAGGGTCGAAGACGAAACTTGCCTCGCACTCCCGTTCATTATTCTTGCTGCTTGGTTCACAGGAACAAACTTTGAATTTTCACTGATCGGTAATGGGAAAAGATCTAGCGTGACTTTATATCGATCACTAAGTGCATACCATCCTAGCGTTGCAGCGATGATGCCAAGTGCCGTCACCAAAACAATCATCCATTTTTGAGCCCACAAACTCAATATCAAAGCTTTGGTATCCAGCTCATTGCCTAATGGATAATAAGATGCGTTATCGTAGTTAAACGATTGATTTGCAGCGTCAGAGAAACCGCCCTGGCTCTCTTGGCTACCTGTTTTCATATTCATAATGTCGCGCCCAAAGATCAGTCAGCAACACCCCTGCGGTGCACTTATGATCTTGTCTTCTCAATACCTTCCCTAAGATCACTTTTCAACTTGTATGATGAAAAATTGAACAGGCTGAATATTCAGCGAAGTCTAAGTATGATTTGAGGCACAAGATAGCGGCAGCTTTCTCGTTTATTTTATGATGATGCCAATGGGTGTATTTCTGATCTGTCAGGCTAGTTCGACTTCGGCAAAACATCTGTAAAATCTACTGGATCCAGACCAATCTCAGAAATAACCTCGTCTGTATGTTCAGAAAATTGCGGTGGTCTACGGCGATAGCTCACAGGCGTGCGACTGAGCTTGATCGGGCTTCCTGTGCCGCGAACTCCTTGCACATCAACCACCATTTCTCGGTGCAATGTGTGGGGATCTGCTACTACTTCGCCAATGTCTCGAACTGCGCCACAAGGCACGCCGTTTCTGATCAGCGTTTCAGCGATTTCAGCACATTCAAATTTCGAGAGTGCTGCATCTAACTCAACCTTTAAGGCATCTCTATTCTGAATGCGTTGCGAGTTATTTACAAACATTTCGTGCTTAGCAAGTTCAGGACGCTCAAGCGTTTCGCATAGTTTTGCAAACTGGCGATCATTACCGACCGCAAGGAAAATTTCTGTCGTGGCTGTCGTGTAGGTGTCATAAGGACTGATATTGGGATGCGCATTTCCTGATCGTCCAGGCACCTTCCCGTTGAGATAATAATTGGGCAAATGCGGGTGCAGAAGCGAGAACCCGCAATCATATAATGTGGCCTCAACAAACTGTCCCTTATTACTTTTGGCCCTGTCATTTAGTGCCATCAAAATACCCAGCGCAGCATTTAGTCCGGTGACCATATCCACCACCGGAAGCCCTGCCCGCAACGGTCCACCATTGGCTTCACCATTGACGCTCATAATTCCGGTTGCTGCCTGAAGTGCCGCATCATAGCCGGGCAATTTACCGTAAGGACCGTCAGCGCCGAAACCTGACACGCGGCAATGAACAAGATTTGGAAATCGCTCTGCCAGATAGTCCTGACCTATTCCCCATTTCTCCAGTGTTCCGACTTTGAAGTTTTCTAAAAACACATCAGCTGTCTCCAGTAATGCAAGCAAAACCTCACGGCCTGCATCCTTACTGACATCAAGCGCTATACCACGCTTGTTGCGATTAAGACCCAGAAAATAACTTGCGGCATCACCTTGAAATGGAGGGCCCCAGAAACGTGTCTCGTCGCCTTGTGGAGGTTCGATCTTTACGACATCCGCACCGTGATCCGCCAACACCTGAGCTGCATACGGGCCGCCTAAAACACGGCTCGCGTCAATCACCCTAATGCCCTTCAAGGAACTATTATTGGCTTGCCCCTCAGTGGTGAGTATTTCTTCAGCCATTCACAGTTTCCTCCAAGGCAAATATTTCTGTTTTTAATTGATATGCAAAATCAGGATAGGTTTCTGACAATTCATTCAGCACCCTCCCTCTCAGTAATCCAAGCGTTGTATTATCGGGTAGTTCAGTGGATTTGGGCGCGGCTTCGTGATCAAACTCAAACCCTGTAGCGGCTTTAATATCCTCCAAATCAAATCCAGAATGGATACTGTTCAAGGTAAACCGCGCGCACTGTTTATCGAAATCAAACAACCCCATTCCAGTCAGTAATGCTATGGGACCACCCTTGCGAACCACGGACGCGTCTGACGTGCCAGGTGCAGAAATGAAATCAACATCTTCAACAAAAATACGGGGTGTGTGTTCTTCACGAAACAGAATGATTTTGGGAACCATAAAATACAAAAACGACGACCCGAAAGAACCAGGCCAGCGCACTTTTGTGCTTGGGTAATCTCCTACTCCGACAAGGTTTACATTGCCCTTGCCGTCGATCTGGCCGCCGCTTAGAAAAAACGCATCTATCCTGCCTTGTGCTGCACAGTCAAAAAGTTCAGCTGATCCATTGGTGAAAAAATTATGTTTGACAGAGCCCAGAATAGACACTCGAACTTTGTCGCCGCCTGTTTCTTCTTCAAGTGCACGAAGCAACATGGCACCCGCAGCAGGGATTGGGGAAGCAGCGCCAACTGCAACATGTTTTGATCCCTTTAGAAGTCGCGCAACAGCATAGATCATCAATTCACGCTTCGTGATGTGTGTCATGCAAACACCTTCTGGGCAAAGGCCTCATCCAAATATTGGGCGAAACCTTCAGGCGATTTGGCCAGCGCTGCATAGCGTTTAATGTCGTCAATTTCAGTTGGGTATTGCCCCCATAACCCGTATGGCAATGCACCCTTACGTGCGCACGCAACACCATCAACATATAGCGATGGAATAATGCCTGCGGTCATCTCTTCTTCGGCAAATAAATCCTGATCTGTAATTTTTTCGACTGTTACAATCGTTGACTTCGAAGCATAAGCCATGGCGGCAAGCTCCTTGCGTCGCCCCACCCAGACGTTTCCTTTTCTATCCGCTAAAGGCGCATGAAAAAGAGACACATCAGGACAGATGGGAGGAACAACAACAATCTCGTCATGCTCTACAGAAAACGGATTTTGGATCAACTTCCAATCTGGCCTGTTTCTCAAAACATCGCTACCGATCAATCCTCTAATGGGTTGAAACGGCGCGCCCTTTTGAGCAGCTAACAATCCCGCATGAATGGCGGGACAGGTCGAATCTTTCATTTTAAGAGTTGATGACTTTATCGCTCTTGAAAAACACGGCGCACCACCCGCCTCCCCCAATGTGATTGCACTTGTCTCAAGCGAACGCACACGGCCCGCACCGATGAGAATGTCGGCTTGAAGCCCGCCTGTTGGAACACATACCAAATCAAGATTACTGATACCTGCTTGTAAAATTGGTTGCGTCATCGCCATAGAGACCCCGCCGTAATCAACAGGAATAGCTAATTTACTACCAGACGAAATCCTACTGGCTAGGTCTTCTAGAGTGGTTTCTGACATTAGCGATTATCTCTGTTTATCTTAGGATTACATACCTTCAATGATAGCCTACTGATTTGGGGCAAGAATGCGAAGCAAAGTTTCTGTCATTTTTTCTACCAGCGATTGTCTGGCGGAAGAATGCCGTGAAACCAGCGCCACCTGTCGAAAAAGCGGCTTTCCCATCAATTCAATATGCCGCAATCTGGGTGACGTATCTGACACGGCTCGGATTGGCAGAATTGAAACGCCAAGATTATAGCCAACGAGGGATTCAACCGCCTCGAAAGAATCCACTTCCAGCGCCTGTTGTACGAAAATCTTTTGTTCGGCCAGATACGTATCTATTTGCTGGGACACCCAACTTCTGCTGTCGAAACGCACAAAAGGTCTGGTGGATAATAATTCAAACGGATCACTCATCGTCTCATCAATTGACGTGATCAGTTTGAACGGCTCCATGCAGATCGGCGTGATATCCAGATCCTGCGTTGCTTTTCCCGGTTCGGTAACAAGCGCCAGATCAAGGTCTCCATCAGACACAAGATTGATCAGACGTTGGGACAGTTTGGATTGCAACTCGATTTTCAAACTTGGATGTTCGCGATAAATCTGCGCAAGTGCAGGCGCTACAAGGTGGCTCATTGCAGAAGGTATTGCTCCGAGTTTCACACGACCGTGCAATTGGCTTCCATCTGCAAGCGCGCGAATTTCATCTGCCAGACCGCTCATTCGTTTAGCGCGTTCAACAAGCGCATGGCCTTCCTGCGTCAAGACAGGCGGGCGCTGTGACCGATCCAGTATTTGGAACTGAAGTTCGTCTTCCAGCGTTTTGATTTGTAGGCTTACAGCAGAATGGCTCAGGCCAATGCTGTTTGCCGCTGCGTTCAGCGTCGTATGTTGCGAAATCGCAATCACCGTCTTCAAAAATCGCAAATTCAAAGTGTACTCATTGTTAGGTTTTCTAACTTTAATATCGAAATATTCTCACTATTAAAAGATTTTCTCAAGATATAAAATCTTTTCGTATATTGATTTGGAAAACAATTTTATGACAATCGGGCCTCTTAACGGCTTGCGTATTCTGGACATGAGCAGGATATTGGCAGGACCGTCTTGTACTCAACTTCTGGGCGATATGGGCGCCGATGTCATCAAGGTCGAAAAGCCTGGTCTAGGGGATGACACAAGAAGTTGGGGGCCTCCCTATCTTACCCCAAAAGAGGGCGAACCTGCTTCCGAGAGTGCTTATTATTTGGCAGCAAATCGCAACAAGCGTTCAGTTGCTTTGGATATATCATCGACAGAAGGCCAGTCTCAAATCCGCGCCCTAATGGCTACATGCGACGTGGTGGTTGAAAATTTCAAAGCAGGTGGATTGGATAAATACAATCTGTCCTATTCACAAATCGCAGAAGAGTTTCCCCATCTCGTGTGGTGTTCCATCACTGGCTTTGGCCAGACGGGCCCTAACGCTCATAAACCCGGATATGACCTGTTAGCACAGGCCTTTGGTGGCTTGATGAGCATCACAGGCGAGGCAGATCGCGAACCCATGAAAGTAGGCGTCGGCATCACTGATCTTTGTACGGGCCTTCATGCTGCGACATCGATACTGGCCGCCCTTCGCCACCGTGATGCGACAGGCGAAGGCCAGATGATTGACCTTTCTCTGGCCGATGTTCAAATGGCGATGCTAGCCAATCAAGGCACGAATTATCTGGTGGGTGGAACGTCGCCCAATCGAGCAGGAAACCAGCATCCCAACATTGTGCCCTATCAAGTGTTTGAAGTTAGCGACGGACATTTGATTGTGGCGGTTGGCAATGACCAGCAATTCGTAAGGTTTTGCGATATTATCAATCGCGCGGATTTGGCGAATGATCCGCTTTATAAAACCAATGCGAGCAGGGTTCAAAATCGCGATGCCCTTTTGCAGATACTGTCTCCAATATTGAAGAAACTTGATCGCAACACACTGCTATCGCAAATGGAACAATCGGGAATTCCGGGTGGCCCGATCAATACGGTTGCCGAGGCGCTTGATAGTGAGCAATCACTGGCACGCGGAATGCGGATCGATATGCCTCACTCACACTCTGCCGATGGTAGTGTCTCTCTTATTGGCAATCCCATAAAATTTTCGAAAACACCAACAAGCTATCGTCACGCACCGCCGACGTGTGGCGAACACACTATAGAAGTTTTGAACGAACTCTCTCAGAAAGCTGACACATGAAAAACGAAACCATTCACTCCGAAGTTGGCCAGACGATCCCTCTTAAAATGCCATGTGATGCGGCCCCGTCATCGCCCGACCACACAACTGATAATCTGTTTCTTGAAAAGGCGAAGACGCTCACTTCAAAGTTTGCAGAACGTGCGCATGAGTGGGATCAAACACGAGAATACCCTTGGCTCAACGTGTCAGAACTTGCAGATGCCGGCCTCATGGGCATGACCATCTCCAAACAATATGGCGGCGGTGGTGCCAGCTATTTGCAGTGCGCTGAGGTAATTGAGGAAGTCGCGTCTGTCTGCGCTCTTAGTGCGCGAATTTTAGTAGAAGCCAATATGGGTGGCATTAGCGCGGTGATGGCCTATGGAACAGAAGCTCAAAAAGAGTTTGCAGCACCCATCGTTCTTGCAGGCGATAAACCTGCGATCTGCATCACCGAACCCGACGCTGGAAGTGCGGCCACTGAAATGACAACGACTGCGGTCAAGTCTGGCAATACTTGGATTTTGAACGGAACGAAACACTGGATTACTGGCGGCGGGGTCTCCAAGCTCCATCTCATTTTTGCGCGCGCAATCAATGAAGACGGGAGCGAACTTGGCATCACCGGATTTATTGTTCATGCCGATTTGCAAAACGGGATTAAACCCGATGGATTTGAGGTGGTAAAAAGAGAGCGTACTCTGGGACTTTGCGGGATGCCAGAAGCTGAACTTAACTTCACCAATCTTGAGGTCGCAGACGATATGGTGTTGCGAACGCCATCTGGTATGAAGCGCGGATTTGCGGACTTAATGAACGCCTATAACAGCCAGCGCGTGGGTGCAGGCACCATCGCAATGGGCATTGCAGCAGGTGCATTGGAACATGCAAAACGCTATATGCTGGAGCGTGAACAGTTCGGCCGAACCATCGCAGAATTTCAAGGTCTGCAATGGATGATTGCTGAAATGGATACGCTTGTTCATGCGTCCAGATTGATGCTGCATGAAGCTGCCAGTTCTGCGGAACGCGAAGGCAAGCAATTCCCTGATATGCATATGGCTGCACGCGCAAAAGCGTTTGCCTCAGAGCAAGCAATCAAGGTTGTAAACGATGCGTTGCAAATCTTTGGTGCGCGTGGCTATGGCAGTGAAGAACCGATTGAGCGAATGTATCGCGATGTGCGGATGTTCACCATTGGCGGAGGCACAGCGCAAATCCTGAAGACCCAGTTGGCTGGAGCCATACTAGGGATCAAAACACCGCAGACCCGAAACGGATATGCTCAAACCTCATAGACTCAAGTATAAGCCATTCTTGAATATCTCTACTCATCGCCTGAATAAAAACACGCGTCATAAATTTCCTTTGGTAGAGATTTATTAGCAGCGCATTCGTCATAGCCAAAGAGTTCATCCTGATATTCATATTGAATATACGGGGATATGAGATAGCGGCCCGAGCCATTATTGAAATAGCCAAATGTGTCGAGCATTCCCTCTACGCTTGGATCAGAATCCTCAATAGACTTTCGCAAATTATCATCAACAATGTGGTTTTCCGGTAGTTGATCAGCAGGACCATCAAAGTAATTATTCACGACTGTGTTTGCTCCGTGAACACCAATCAGGACACGGCGATTAAGGTAGTGATGGTTATAAAACGCAAAGCCTGATCTCAAGCCAATTTGTATGCGCCCTTCTGTGCCTTCAAGGTCCTCGAACTTATCCAACACATTGCCAGTTTCATCCAGAATGTAAGAAAAGACTTTGTGTGTTTCATTATAAAACATGAAGAACCGAATGCCCGATTCATCCACAACCAGACCAATGTATTGTTCACCATCTGCAATGATTTCCTTGGGTGGCTTCACCGCTGATACATCATTCAGATTAAAAATTACCGACTTAGTTTGGTAGGTGACGCGATAAGAAAATGCCGATAGCTTTTCTACGCTCACACCGTCTTTTTCTGTCAGGGCGCGATACATCATTTCGCCCATCGTGCTGGTTTGGTTGGCTTGTTTGAAAGCTGCAAAATGGATGATACCCTGATCACGATCTTGCGCAGCCAAACGCAGGTTTCCTGCATAGACCACCCCATCAGCCGGGAATGTGAAATAGTAATAATTCTCAGTCGGGTAGACAAAAACCTGCTTAGGTAATTTTGAAAATACAAACTCAAACGCATCTTGAGCGCTATTGATTTTTAACCCTGCACCCGCTGTTTGATTCTCAATCCAACTTTGATTGGTGGTGAGTGTTGGACCGTTTTCTTCTGCATGCGCAACCAGATTCGGAACCATAAAAATGGCCAGTAAACTCAGGATCAATAACGCTGTATGTTTCACCAAAGACCAACTTAAGAAGCTACTCTTGGATAGTGTGGTGATGGTGTAGGTCATGATCAAAATCCTGTAAGTCGAAAATATGATATGCAGCCCGCCAGTATAATCTGGCGGGCCACAATTGCTTGGTTACTGTCGTTTGATTTTGAGATTCTGTAGTTTCAGAATTCTCGAGTCTCTTTGACGGTGTACGTTAGAGCCTCTTGGCTTATGTACTCTTGAACCCTTAGGGCGATGCACATTAGAACCGCGTGGCTTGTGTACTTTCGAACCCTTAGGACGGTGTACATTAGACCCTCTTGGCTTATGCACAGTCGAGCCCTTAGGACGATGCACATTAGAACCTCTCGGTTTGTGTACTTTCGAACCCTTAGGACGGTGTACATTAGACCCTCGTGGTTTATGAACAGTCGAACCCTTAGGACGATGTACGTTAGACCCTCTTGGCTTGTGCACAATCGAACCTTTAGGACGATGTACATTTGAGCCTCTTGGCTTGTGAACAACGGAACCTTTAGGACGGTGTACTATCGAACCTTTTGGTCTGTGAACTACAGAACCTTTAGGACGGTGCACAACCGAGCCTTTTGGTCTGTGAACAACGGAACCTTTAGGACGATGCAAAATCGAACCCTTCGGTCTGTGAACAACAGAACCTTTAGGACGATGCACAATCGAACCATTTGGTCTATGAACCACGGAACCTTTAGGACGGTGTACGATAGAGCCTTTTGGTCTATGAACTACAGAACCTTTAGGGCGGTGTACGATAGAGCCTTTTGGTCTGTGAACAACGGAACCTTTAGGACGGTGTACAATCGAACCCT
>CAZEPF010000038.1:0-19480 GCA_964514045.1 uncultured Rhizobiaceae bacterium
CGCTTATTCTGCAACGCGAACAGGAAAGCTGCGATCTGATCGAAGGCCGCGATTTTGATTATGCTCAACTGACGCAAGCAGCACGAGACGCGGGACGCACCATTGAATGTGTTGGCGTTGAAGCGACCGATCCGCTTTATATTCTCTACACATCCGGCACAACAGGTCAGCCCAAAGGCGTAGTGCGCGACAATGGCGGGCACATGGTAGCGCTCAAATGGTCCATGAAAGCCATGTATGACGTAGATCCGGGTGAAGTCTATTGGGCGGCCTCCGATGTGGGATGGGTGGTGGGCCACTCCTACATCGTCTATGCGCCCCTGCTTCACGGTTGCACGTCAATTCTGTTTGAAGGCAAACCCGTTGGCACACCGGATGCAGGTACATTCTGGCGCGTAATCTCAGAGCATAATGTGGAAGTTCTGTTCACTGCCCCCACAGCATTTCGCGCAATCAAAGGCCAAGACCCCAATGGCGAGTTTATCGGCCAATATGATCTATCAAAATTCCGTATTTTATTCTTGGCGGGGGAACGCGCCGACCCCGATACAATCCACTGGGCGGAAGACAAGCTCAACGTGCCTGTAATCGACCATTGGTGGCAAACGGAAACAGGTTGGACCATTGCGGGTAACCCGATGGGTCTGGGTCAACTGCCCATAAAATACGGCTCTCCTACCGTACCCATGCCGGGTTATGCAATGGAAGTGCTCAACGATGAAGGCGAACCGCTACCATCAGGAGAATTAGGTAATATCGTTGTCAAACTGCCGCTTCCGCCAGGTAGTTTTCCTACACTTTGGAATGCCGAAGAGCGCTTCAAACAAGCCTATCTGGATGAATTTCCTGGCTACTATAAAACCGCAGACGCAGGCTTTATTGATGAGGACGGCTACCTGTTCATCATGGCGCGCACAGACGATATCATCAACGTGGCAGGCCATCGCCTTTCAACGGGCGGCATGGAAGAAGTTGTCGCCGCCCACAAGGACATAGCCGAATGTGCCGTGATCGGAATCGCCGATGAAATGAAAGGGCAAATCCCATGCGGGTTCATTGTTCTAAACGCCGGATGCAACCGCGAACATGACGACATTAAAAAAGAAGTGGTTTCTCTGGTTCGAGAGAAAATCGGCCCCGTTGCAGCTTTTAAAAATTCTCTGGTTGTGAAACGACTACCCAAAACACGTTCCGGCAAAATCCTGCGTGGCACAATGCAGAAAATTGCCGATGGCATGGAATGGAAAATGCCCGCAACCATAGATGATCCTGCCATTCTCGATGAAATCAGCGACGCTCTGAAAAAGGGCTGATTGGAACCTCATGTCCTTAAAAGACAAAATCGTAATCGTAACAGGTGCAGCCCAAGGTATTGGCTATGCAATCGCCGAACGTTTCTTGCGAGAAAAAGCACGCGTTATCATTGCCGATGTCGACGACAAAACCGGACAGCAAGCGGAGAAAACCCTTCGTAAAATTGGCACTGTGAAATACGTTCACTGCAATGTAGCCGAACGTCTTGATGTGCATAACCTTGTGGCAGGTGCCATTGATGAATATGGCCGCATAGACGTCCTCGTCAACAATGCAGGGATTGTTGCAGGCGCAGAATTTCTGGACCTGAGCGAAGAAGATTTCGACCGCGTTATATCCGTAAACCTGAAAGGCGCGTTCTTGTGCACTCAAGCGGTCGCACGCCATATGGTGGATCAGGTTGAAGCAGGCGAAGACGCTGGTAGCATTATCAATATATCTTCGGTCAATGCAGTTTTCGCGATTGCCAATCAGGTGCCTTATTCAATCTCCAAAGGCGGCGTGAACCAGCTCACCAAAGTTGCAGCCCTAGCACTCGCCGAACATGGCATTAGGGTCAATGCAATCGGACCGGGTTCGATTATGAGTAAAATGCTGGAAAGCGTTGTCAGCAATCCTGATGCACAAGCACGCGTTTTATCAAGAACGCCGATGGGGCGGATTGGTGATCCTGCTGAAATTGCAAGCATCGCAACGTTTTTGGCATCCACAGACGCAAGCTATGTAACAGGGCAAACCATCTATGCAGATGGGGGACGATTGGGACTAAACTACACCGTTCCTGTTAAATAAAACGCCAGCGACATGCCCCTACACAACGCAGGGGCAATCATTATCAAGCTTACTTCTGCTCTTCTTCGTCCGATGTTTTATCAGCTGAGAAGTTAGCAAACACATCATCAGCGCTGATGGTCTCTTCCGGTTTTTCCGGTGCAGGCGGCGTCATATCAAGGCCATAAGTCTGGCTTTGTTCCGCAGGCATCAACGTGTTCTCTTCAGATTCGTCAATTTCCGGCTTCTTAGGTGCCCATTTTTCAGCTTTCGTGACTTCAGCATCCAGCGCAATCTGGGTACACATGCCCAAAGTTACCGGATCCATCGGTTGAAGGTTAGCAGCGTTCCAATGCGAGCGTGTGCGAATGGCTTCAATCGTATTTTTGGTTGTGCCAACAAGACGGATAATCTGCGCGTCTTTCAATTCCGGATGGCTACGCACCAACCACAAAATCGCATTCGGGCGATCTTGGCGTTTTGACAGTGGCGTATAGCGAGGTCCTTTTTTCGCAAGGTTAGGAACCCGCACTTTAGGTTCTGCAATCTTCAACTTGTAAGCATTATCAGACTGGGCTTTCTCAAGCTCGTCACGGGTAAGCTGACCTGTTGAAATCGGGTCCATACCTTTAATGCCTTGGGCGCTTTCACCATCAGCAATCGCCTTCACCTCAAGCGGATGCAGAGTGCAGAAATCCGCAATCTGATCAAAGGTAAGCGAGGTATTATCAACCAGCCAAACGGCAGTTGCTTTTGGCATAAGTGGTGCGGCCATGTCAGTTCTCCTGAAGATACATCATTCCCGTTCGCCTGCCCGGTTTTTGGGAGGCTCCCTTTCGGGAAATGATTGCAAACATTGTCATGAAATCGAAGCCGTTATAACGTGACCACTACGCTCATGCAATGAAATTCCATCAACAGGGCAAGACAGCTATGGATGACGAACCACAGAAGAAAAAGCGCAGCTTCCAGATCGGGCAGGATCTCTCTGAATTATCCGTTGATGAAATCAAGGAAACGATCACTGAACTGGAAGAAGAGATTGTGCGATTGCAAGATGCAGCAGGTTCGAAGAGCGCTCACCTGAGTGCCGCAGAGGCGCTCTTCAAAAGCTGAGGCCACCCTTCGCAAGTCCACATTATAAACATCGTTAACCTGCCGTTAAGGTTTATACGTCACTAATAGTGGCATCCAGACTTTCTGGATTCAAACAAGCAGTAATTTACTTTTTGTTTGACGCCTCCCTGTTAACTTTTCAGAGCCGTTTATTCGGCTCTTTTTTTTGCTTTGCACCCAAATTGTGGAAATTAACCACGGCATACACCAATTCTTTACCATGAAAAGTTTCTGGACTAAGGTTGTGTCAATATCATTTCAGGGCAATCCAAGGGCAGTAGCGTGTCAAACACAGTAAATCTGGCAGAAAAATTTACACGATCCGAAAAGTTCAAAGAGCTTTTTCAGGAAGGCATGGGCCTTGTTGAAGAAAGCGCAGCATTTCTGGATGGCGAAGGCAGGGAAGAAGCTAAAGGCCTTTCCCGTACTACTGCAATGCTCTACGGCTCTGAATCCATGCGCCTCACAACCCGCTTGATGCAACTTGCCTCTTGGCTGTTGCTACAACGTGCCGCCAATGAAGGCGAAATGGGCTTGGACCAGCTTCTTGAAGAAAAAAAGAAAATCCGCCTTGAAGAAACAGTGCACGAAATATCCAACCCTAGTTGGAACGACCTTCCGCAAAGTTTCACGGAATTGGTTGAGCGCTCCGTAGCGCTACAAACCCGCGTGATGAGCCTGGATACAGAACTGTATGGCGAAGACCGTTCTGAGGATGACAATCAGAGCAATCCTGTTAGTCAGCAGATTGACCTGCTCTCAACAGCTTTAGGCGCTATCAAGCGATAGAACCTATTTAAAGATACAAAAAAGCCCAGCTGGTTTGCTGGGCTTTTTGTTTTCTAAAATAAGGTTTTGGATTAGATACCAAGACCTTCGTATTTTTTCTTGAAACGTGAAACACGACCACCACGGTCCATCAATTGACGGTCGCCACCAGTCCATGCTGGATGCGAATTTGGATCAATATCAAGGTTAAGCTTATCGCCTTCAGCACCCCAAGTGGAGCGTGTTTCGAATTCCGTACCATCAGTCATAACAACTGTGATCGTGTGATAATCTGGATGAATCTCTTTTTTCATCTTCAAATCCTGTCTGTCTATCCGTCTTCCCGTGCGACCAATTTAACCGAAACGGGAATCTGCGCTTGTTTTTTGTGAGCGTACAATAAATAAACCGTGGGTACTGCCCACGGCTTGTTGGCGGTTCTATACAGTAACATGTGAGCATAAACAAGACCTGAAGCACCATCCATGACAGCATCCCAAAATTCTGGCAAGCCAAGCCAACTTCTGCAACCTTTGGCGCGTCTCCTACCTTATGTCGCTAGATATAAACTCTCTGTCGGGTTGGCTCTGTTCTTTCTATTGTTGGCAGCCATTACAACGCTGGCTTTGCCAATTGCCGTACGGCGGGTCATTGATAATGGCTTTAACAATCAAAACGCCGAATTAGTAAATTCCTACTTTTCTGTTCTGGTGATCATTGCCCTCATCTTGGCGGTAGCAAGTTCGTGCCGATATTACTTCGTGATCTGGCTGGGCGAGCGCGTTGTATCCGACCTGCGTAAAGATGTGTTTGGCAATGTTACAAAACTAAGCGCGGACTTTTTTGATACGGCCAGATCAGGCGAGATTATCTCGCGCTTAACAGCCGACACAACACAAATTAAATCTGCCGTGGGTGCAACGGCCTCTCTTGCCTTGAGGAACGTTCTGCTGGGCATTGGCGCTTTAATCATGATGACTTACACCGCGCCTAAACTTTCACTGATTGTAATTGCAGCAATCCCTATGATCATATTGCCGATTGTTTTTTTTGGACGCGCAGTGCGCAGGCGCTCACGTACCGCACAAGACACATTGGCAGAAGCAACCGCCTATGCGTCAGAATCAATTGGTGCGGTTAGCACCATGCAATCCTACACAAATGAAGCCCATGTGCAGTCGAGTTTTTCCAGTGCGGTAGATTTTGCATTTGGCGCGGCTCAATTGGCCATACGCACCCGCGCAATGCTTACCGGATTTGCAATCTTTCTCATTCTTTCAAGCGTAGTTGCGGTTCTGTGGATTGGTGCAAATAGCGTCCTATCGGGCACAATGACCGCGGGCACGCTTAGCCAGTTCTTGCTCTATGCGATGTTTGCCGCAGGTGCATTTGGCGCCTTATCAGAAGTATGGGGAGAGTTGACCCAAGCCGCAGGCTCTGCCGAACGTCTAGTTGAACTCCTCGAGACCGAACCCGCCATAGCTGCTCCTGAAAATCCAAAAACCCTGTCAAAAGACAATGCCGGAAAAATTACGTTTGATGCAGTAGAATTCAGCTATCCCACACGGCCAGAAAGCAAAATACTTGAAAACCTGTCGTTTGACATAAAACCCGGTGAAACAGTAGCGATTGTCGGCCCGTCAGGTGCTGGAAAAAGCACGCTGTTTTCTCTGCTATTGCGGTTTTACGATCCACAATCGGGTTCCATCAATATAGCAGGGGTCAACATTGCTGATCTTAACCCTGAAGAGTTACGTCAACAATTTGCAGTCGTACCCCAAGAGACAGTAGTGTTTGCTGCAAGCGTTGAAGATAACATTTCCTATGGCAGCGACGGCGCTGAGCAATCCGCAATCATTGCCGCTGCAAAAGCCGCAAATGCCCATTCATTCGTTGATGAATTGCCGCAAGGGTATGACACATATCTGGGTGAGCGCGGTGTCACCTTATCAGGAGGCCAGCGCCAACGCCTTGCCATCGCAAGAGCCGTATTGCGTGACGCCCCTATCCTTCTGTTAGACGAAGCGACAAGCGCACTGGATGCCGAGAGCGAAAAACTGGTTCAGGATGCATTGGACAATCTTATGGAAGGAAGGACGACACTTATTATTGCACATCGCCTCGCAACCATTCTGAAAGCAGATCGCATCATTGTAATGGACCATGGGCAAATCATCGAAGAAGGCACCCATAAATCTCTGATTGCCAAAAAGGGTGTTTATGCGGGCCTAGCCAAACTTCAATTTGGTGAGAAGTAATCAACGGCTTTTGACGGTATTAACTCAACGCCAATCCTGCACGTCGCCCACTGAAAATACAGCCACCCAGAAACGTACCTTCCAGTGAATTATACCCGTGATAGCCGCCACCGCCAAAGCCGGCTGCTTCCCCTGCTGCATATAGGCCCGTAATAGGATTGCCATCCTTATCCAGCATTTGGCTATCAAGATTGGTATGAAGTCCACCCAATGTTTTGCGGGTCACTATATTCAATTTAACTGCAATTAGAGGCCCGGCCGATGGATCGAGTATCTTATGTGGTTTTGCCGTGCGAATAAGTTTATCGCCAAGATAATTTCGTGCGGAATTGATTGCCATCACCTGCGCGTCTTTCGAGAACGGATTATCCATCTCGCGATCCCGCGCCTCAATCTGGTTTTTAAGATTTTCATAGTCAACCAGCCCGCCGCCTGCGAGTTGATTCATACCCTGAACCAGACCTTCAAGATTATCGCGAACAATAAAGTTTTCGCCTTTCTGCTTGAAGGCCTCGACTTGCGGTGTGGCCCCCTTGCCCAATCGTGCTTTTAACACCTCAATCCATTTTCCAGACGTGAAGTCTGGATTTTGTTCAGAACCGGAAAGGGCAAATTCTTTTTCTATGATTTTTTGCGTGAGGACAAACCACGAGTAATCATAGCCCGTACCAAGGATATGTTTGAGCGTCGACAGCGTATCAAATCCTGGCAGACACGGCGCAGGCAAACGGGTTCCCTCTGCATCAAACCACATGGATGAGGGACCCGGTAAAATACGGATGCCGTGTGAAGGCCAGATCGGATCAAAGTTTTTGACGCCTTCTACATAGTGCCACATACGATCTTCATTGATCGCCGCACCGCCTGCCTTTTTCGTGATTCCAATCATGCGGCCATCCACATGATGCGGCACACCCGCCACCATTTCTGCCGGTGGTTTCCCAAGGCGTTTGACCGGCCAGTTTTTGCGCACAAGATCAAAGTCCCCGCCAATGCCGCCGGAAGACACGATTACCGCCGGAGCATGATATTCAAAATCACCCACCACATCACGATTACTGCGTTGACCACGCTCAGCATTGTCAGGCGCCAAAACCTCACCCGCAACACCCACAACCGCACCATTTTTCTTGATCAGTTTCGAAACCTGATGACGAAACTTGAACGTCAATAAACCGCTCTTTGCTGCCTCTAGTGCACGATCAGCAAAAGGCTGAACGACACCGGGACCCGTTCCCCAAGTGATATGAAAACGAGGGACAGAATTTCCATGCCCATCCGCAAACGAGCCACCACGTTCCGCCCATCCAACCACCGGAAACCAACGCATTCCAAGTGCATGAAGATAGGATCGCATTTCACCATGAGCAAACTGCAAATATGCATTCGCCCATTGGCGTGGCCAGTGGTCTTCTTCACGGTCAAACTGCGCTGACCCCATCCAGTCTTGGGTTGCTAGTTCCAGAGTATCTTTAATGCGTAAACGTCGTTGTTCGGGCGTATCAATCATGCACAATCCGCCAAGCGACCAAAACGCCTGACCGCCAAGGTTTTGCTCGCCTTCCTGATCAAGCACCAAGACCTTCTTGCCAGACGCAGTTAATTCATGCGCAGCAACAAGTCCTGCTAAACCGCCTCCAACAATAATTACGTCTGCGCTATCAGCCATTATCGTTCCGTAAGTTTAAGTTCGATCCGGCGGTTCTTGGCCCGCGCTTCATCAGTGTCCAAATTTTCAAGCGGCTGGAACTCGCCAAAACCTGCAGCAACCAAACGTCTTGCCGGAATGCCTTGTTCAATGAAAAACCGAACCACCGCAGTTGCACGCTCTGAGGATAATTGCCAATTGTCACGTATGCGCCCCGTACCAGACAATGGGATATTGTCCGTATGCCCATCCACGCGCAGCACCCAATTGATGTCATCGGGTATTTCCGAACCAATTTGAATGAGAGCCTGGGCAACCTTCAACATCTCGCCTTGGCCTTGATCATTCAGGTCCGTTCCACCGGAGGCAAACAGAACTTCAGATGGAAACACAAAACGGTCGCCAACAATCCGCACATCGGACCGGCCACCCAATATCTCCCGTAGACGACCAAAGAAATCCGAGCGGTATCGATTAAGTTCCTGAACCCGCTGGGCAAGCGCAACGTTCAAACGTTTGCCAAGATCAGCAATTTTTGTCTGGCTTTCGCGGTCGCGGGATTCAGAGGCATCCAACGCATCTTCAAGGGCTGCAATCTGACGGCGCAACGCAGAAATTTGCTGATTGAGAAGTTCAACCTGACTAAGGGCGCGTTGGCTGATTTGTTTTTCAGCCTCAACTGCCGTGGTCAATTCACCTAAACGATCTTCCGCGCTGTCATCACTACTATCATTTTGAGACAGTAGTTCTTGAAGACGCGAACGCTCATCCTGCGCATCCGCAAGAGAAAGCTCGAGATTAGCAATTGAATCCTGCAAATCCTGCTTATTGCCACGCTCAAGTGCAAGCAAAGAAGTCAGTTCATTAATCTGCGAATTAAGACGGTTTAGAACCTCATCCTTGCCAGTGATTTCCTGACTGAGCAGAAATTGCGCCAACACGAAAACAGACAACAAAAACATGATCGCCAGCAACAAGGTTGCGAGCGCATCAACGAAGCCGGGCCAATAATTGACGGAACGTTCTTTATATCTGGATCGGGAAACTGACATGCTCTGCTTCGCCGCCTATTCCTTCGATGCCTTATCGAAGAAAACACTCATTTTGCGCATCAGCAATAGAATTTCCTCTTGTTGAGCTTCCTGCTGTTTGAGTTGCTTACGAGTGATATCCTGCTCGGAACGCATGTGGCGGACCATTTGTTGAATGGCCTCAATCAAACTACCAAGCGCTTCTGTGACACGACCACTAGACCCACCAGCACCTTGAATACGCTGTGTCAGTTGATCCAGATGCGCGCGAACATCTTCGCTTCCGGCACCCGCAGAAAGGTTCATTTCGCTGGATACATCCGTGACCGAGGATAGCCAGTTTTCAAGCTCTGTATAGAACCGCGTCTGAGACCTACCTGCTTGCAAATCTAAAAATCCAAGTACCAGAGAGCCAGCAAGACCAAACAGGGAAGATGAAAACGCCGTTCCCATACCGTCAAGCGGGGCTTTTAATCCGGTTTTCAAAGCATCCAGAACGTCATTGGTATCGCCAGACTTTGGATCGAGCGATTGTATTGTGTCACCAATAGAACCAATCGTCTGCAACAATCCCCAGAATGTGCCAAGCAATCCTAAAAACACGAGAAGGCCAATCAGATATCGCGAGATATCGCGGCTTTCATCAAGACGGTTTCCGATTGAATCCAGAATAGAGCGCATGGAAATTGTAGTGATGCTCATGTCCTGACCTGCTTCGCCCAGTAGCGCACGCATAGGTGCAAGCAAAACTGGTGGACGCGCGCCATCAAGATCAGGATTACCAAGTCTGAATGTATTGACCCATTTCACTTCTGGGATAAGCCGGATGACCTGCACAAGTGACAATAAAATACCAACGGCCAGCACACCCAAAATAAGGCCATTCAATCCAGGGTTCGTCTGGAATGCTGTCAGTATCTGTCGATACAATACTGATGCCAAAAATCCAGTGATGATCAAAAAGATGACCATGCTCAACAGGAACACACCTGGATTGGAAAGTTTATGGGGATCAAATTCCCTTGCCACGTTACGCCCTCCCATCAGCAAACCATCGCAAATCGTTATGGTTAAGGATTAAACGGAACTTGCGTCGAATTAAAGGTTTTATTCGGCCTTACCTGCTTCGCGCACCAAATCACCGAGCGTTTTTACAACGTATTCATTGCCAGCAAGGATGCTGCAAGACCCAAAAATATCAGTGCCACCATCAAGCGCTGTCGCGTAACCACCGGACTCTCGCAGCATGATTAGCCCCGCCGCATAGTCCCACGCCTGTGGTCCACGCTGCCACGTGCCGTCAAAACGGCCAGCTGCAATATAGGCCAGATCAAGCGCCGTAGAACCGGTACAACGAACACCCATTGTGTTCTTCATCGCGGCAGCTTGTTCACGCAAAGCGCGCGCATGGCCCTTTTGGCCCAGTCGCGGAATATTCGTCGTTACCATACATTCAGGCAATGAACGCCGCCCCGCGACTCGCATACGATTATCATTTACATAACTGCCCTGCCCGCGCTCTGCGGAAAAGAACTCATCTGTTGCAGGATTATAAATCACACCAGCAACAATTTCGTTTTCTCGTTCAAGCGCAATAGAGACACAAAAATGCGGAACGCCGTGCATAAAATTATGCGTTCCATCAAGTGCATCAACAATCCAGCGGTTTTGAGGATCAGACCCTTTGATCTCGCCACGTTCTTCCAACAGGAATCCAAATTTCGGCCTTGCTGCTTCAAGTTCGAAGCGAATGATTTTCTCCGCTTTTAAGTCTGCACTGGTAACGTAATCACCTGTTCCCTTGCGCGATACCTGAAGATTTTGCACCTCTCCAAAATCACGCGATAAGGATCGCCCTGCCTTGAAAGCAGCATTTGTCATAACATTCAAAAGCGCGGAACGAGCCAAAGTTTACTTCCTATTACAGACGCCAGCAGATCAGTCTGCGCGGCGGACATATTCAATTGAATTGGTATCAACAATGATGCGCTCACCTGCATCAATAAATGGCGGCACCATAACGCGCACACCATTTTCCATGATGGCAGGCTTGTAGGATGACGAAACAGTTTGCCCCTTTACCACCGGATCAGCTTCTGTGATTTCCAGCACAACCTGATCAGGAAGCTTCACGCCAATTGGACGCTCTTCATACAGGTCAACCGAGATAGACATACCATCCTGCAAGAACGCAGAGCGATCGCCCACAAACTCTTTTTGCAGTTCAAGCTGCTCGTAGGTTTCCAAATCCATGAAAACCAGCATGTCACCTTCTGCATAAAGATACTGAAAATCTTTTTGCTCAAGTCGAACTTTCTCAACGGTTTCACTGGCGCGGAAACGTTCATTGTCCTTGCGTCCATCTATGAGGTTTTTCAATTCGACCTGATTGAAGGCTCCGCCCTTGCCGGGCTTAACCGCATTGGTTTTCACTGCAACCCAAAGCGAGCCTTTATGCTCGATAACGTTTCCAGGCTTGATTTCGTTTCCATTGATTTTCATGTCAAAAAAGGGATCGTGGTAAACGAGCCCTCTCCAAATTAAGTGGCGTGATGAATTGTGTCGGATTGACCATACTCAGCGCGAATACGCAAGGCTGAATATTTTTAGACGGTTAAGGCTAACTTTTACTAACCGTTATTGAATGGCCAGCGATTGGCCATGGTTAGGGCTTTTTTTCTGGATTCTTCGTCTAGGACACCGAGTTTCTGATCAAGGTTTATGTCAGAACGTCCGGCACGATTTGCAAGAATATGCCACATGCCACCTTCTACAGGCTTTGCCTCTCCACCCAAGCCATCAAACATCATATGGGCCAAGCGGTTCTGTGCGATGACATTTCCAGAGCGGGCCGCCACCGTAAACCAGTTGCGTGCTTTCTTTAGGTCTTTGTCACCATATTTGCCGTTCAAATATCCAAGGGCCAAATCAATTTGTGCCGTATCAACACCAGAACGTGCTGCACGTATCAACCATTCCTTACCCTTCTCTGGATTACCAACACCTGTTGCCAGCCCGTTGCCATAAATTTGCGAGAGAGAATAATAAGCATCTGCAAGACGGTATTCGGCAGCCTTTTCCATGTAGGGAAGCGCAAGACGATATCCGTAGGTCGTTGGGCGTTGATCTATTAGGTAGGATGCGTAGTTAAACATCGCCAACGGATGACCTTCGTCGGCAGCCTTTTTCATCAACTCAATACCACGATCAGTATTCTGGTTTACGTGTTGGCCGGAGAGTAGCCGCATACCATATGCAAATTGAGCTTCACGATTGCCAGACGCAGCTGCAACTTCGTACCACTCGGTTGCTTTCTTGGTATCCTTGGCAACGCCCTTACCCGTATCATAAAGCTCCGCAATTAAAGTTTGAGCAGCAGCATCACCTGCTTCCGCACGCGGTAGCGCAAGTTCAAACGCTGTGAGATACATGCCACGCTGATAGGCACCAAATGCAAAATCAGGCGGCGTATCCGGTTTCGCCTTAAGCGGCTCAAAGGCCTCATCAATACGCTGCTTTACATCAGGCGCTTCAACAGATTGCTCTGTCGCAACAGCATTTCCTGTAGCAAGCATAGAAACTAATAAAAACGATGTACTAAATCTCACTCGTCCATCTCACTAAATCTGGGAGCATGCGCGTCCAACAAAGCGTTAGCCTCAACAATCATTGCAGCAGGATCTTTTCCCTCTACGAAGACAGCCTTTTCAAGCATGACGAAATCAAGCGCAGTCTGAGCCACAGAAACAACACTTGCAATTTCATTTCCAGCTAGAGTCGCACCCGGCATTTCAACAAATTCAGCCCACCATTGCGCCAGGGCTAGATTCTTGCGATGTGCTTCCGGCTTGATGTCCCGGCCAATCTTGCCAAGCAATATAAAGTCAGGATTAAGTTCGCCGGTTTTGAGAGCTATATCGCGGTTCATCATACCACCGCACCCTACAATTTTCTGTGGCGAAAAACGGGCAATGGCTTCCTCAACTGGCTCTCCGGATTTTTCCAGATAAAATCCATCTGCCCCACACCGCCCCATGGTTTGGCTATCATCATGAATCAGCACAGCAATTTCTTTGGCCTGCAGAGCTGGTGTTACAGTCGAACAATACTCTGCGAACTCACCGGAATTCTCGTTTCTATCCGTTAGAATCACACTGGCAATATCACCTGCACCTGCAGCTTTTGACAGGGCATCAGGCGAACATATCCCTGGCCCGGCGCTTAGCATTACCCGACAACGATCAGAAACATCATCCATAAGAAATTCACACTCCGTCTTATCTCATTGCATCACGAGACTACAAAAAGACAAGTGACTGTTTGGTGAAGTGTGTCTTGCAAACCAAAACAACAACTGCAAGCGCTATCTCTTAAACATGCGCTTGCAGATAATCGTATCTTAGATTTCAGGCTGTCGGGCCTCTACTCTGGCTAATTTAACGCTTGCCGCGTTTGCAAATCCTCAATCCTGTCTTTGAGCTGTAGTTTCCTTCGCTTGAGATCATTGATGAGTTCGGTTGCAGAACCGCTTCTTACTATCAATTCTGACAACTGGGTTTCAAGTTCCTGATGACGCGACTTCAAAGACTCAATATGGGACTGGATTGCCATATGCGACCTCCTTTAAGGGCTTTTGGAAACTATGATTTGATGTGAATCAGTGTACACGCAATTTCCCGATTGTCGAGATTGTCGCAGACAAGTGGGCAAAAGCTCCAAAAAAGTCTGAAAATACAGTTTACTGCCTGTGAAGACGCCATGCGAAGAGTTTGCATTTCATGGCAAGTCTGATACTCACAACGCTTTCTTAAACTGGGTAGGAGCTGGGTGGATATGAGTGCTAAATCCTTCGATGTTTCCGTAATCATGGGCAGTCAGTCAGACTGGGAAACCATGCGTCACGCGGTCGAAATTCTGGAAGAGCTGCAAATCCCTCACGAATGCCGGATAGTCTCTGCCCATCGCACACCTGACCGGATGGTGGAATTTGCCAAAAACGCAAAACCACGGGGCATTAAAGTGATCATCGCAGGCGCTGGTGGTGCTGCACATTTGCCGGGCATGACCGCATCCATGACACCCCTACCTGTGCTTGGCGTTCCCGTTCAATCACGCGCGCTTTCAGGTGAAGATAGTTTATTATCCATCGTTCAAATGCCTGCAGGAATTCCTGTTGGCACATTGGCAATCGGCACAGCGGGCGCAACAAACGCAGGGCTACTTGCTGCAGCAATCCTTGCAACCCATGATGATGAACTCGCAACAAGACTAGATGAATACCGCGCTGCAAAAACCGCCAGCGTCGATGAAATTCCAGACAGGAACGCGTAGACATGGCGCTTAATGTAGGAGACCGCGTCGGCATTATAGGTGGGGGTCAACTGGGTCGCATGATGGCAATGGCCGCCGCACAGTTGGGATTAAAAGTCACCGTGCTTGATCCTGCCAGTAATGCGCCTGCTTTTGAAGTAGCCGATCAGCGCATTGTGGCGCCTTACACGGACCCAGCAGCGCTTTCAAAAATGGCAAGCGAATGCGCTGTCATCACCTATGAGTTTGAAAACATCGATGTTGCTGCGGTTGAAACCTTAGAAACCATCAGCACCTGTCACCCCAATTCCAAAGCTTTAGCCGTTAGTCAGGATCGCCTGACGGAGAAAAAGTTTTTTTCAGATATTGGCGCAAAGACAGCAGGCTTTCACCCTGTTTCCACACCCAAAGAACTGACGCACGCACTGCAGCAAACAGGCGGCAATGGCATCTTGAAAACCAGACGGTTTGGCTATGATGGCAAGGGCCAGGTCCGCATCAGCAATTCAGACCCTCAAGCAATTGCAAATGCTGAAACCGTACTTATGGAGTCGGCTTGTATTCTTGAGGCATTTGTTGATTTTGAACGCGAACTTTCAATCGTAGCTGCACGATCATCGCATGGTGACATCGTATGTTTTGACTTGGCAGAAAACGTACACCGTGAAGGTATTTTGCGCACTTCAACTGTGCCAGCAATCGCAAACAACGCGCAGATCAAACATGCCGAAGAGCTGGCAACCCGCCTTCTGGAAGCCTTAGACTATGTGGGCGTTCTAGCAATCGAATTTTTTGTGACGCGCGAGGGTGAGTTAATCGTCAACGAATTTGCCCCCCGTGTCCATAATTCAGGCCATTGGACGGAAGCTGCCTGTTGTGTTTCTCAATTCGAGCAACATATCCGTGCAGTCGCAGGTTTACCGCTCGCAGAAACAACAAGACACAGCGACTGCATCATGGAAAATCTCATCGGTCCAGACATTGAGAAAACCCCAGATATACTCGCAAGACCGCAAACCAAGCTGCATTTATATGGCAAGGCAGAGATGCGGGAGGGCCGCAAAATGGGTCATTTCACTCAAATCAAACCAAAAAGCTAAAATATCAGGGTTTTAACGCTATCTTTTGAGGCGTTGTGTGTAGACAATCGTTACGAGTTTTGGTACGCCAATGACCAATCGGCGAGCATGCTCTGCGGAAACAAATGCTCATTGCCACGTAAAAACTTTAGAAATGGATGTGATCACTTGCAAGTACTTGTACGCGACAACAATGTTGACCAAGCTCTTCGTGCGCTGAAAAAGAAACTTCAGCGTGAGGGCGTGTTCCGTGAAATGAAACTACGGAACTTTTACGAAAAGCCTTCTGAAAAGCGGGCACGCGAGAAAGCAGAAGCAATCCGCCGCACTCGCAAGCTGGCTCGTAAGAAAGCCCAGCGTGAAGGTCTTATTGTTGGCAGAAACGGTCGCTAAGTCCTTTTTCTTCCATAATTGAATAGTATTGTAAGGCGGGGATTATAATCTTCGCCTTTTTTGTAAATCAGATAAGTGCGTATCACCGGGGCTTAACAAAATGGCATTTGCCAAAACTATGGTTTCTTCATCAAGACTGAATCAAAACATGTCTGGGATTACTGCAATCCTGGCATCCTTGATTATTGCCGGATGCACATCGTCTTCGAATCTGGAACAGGCAGTTTCTATTGATCCCGCTCAAGGGTCGCAAAGTAATATTGCGTCACTGACGCAAGTGGTAAACAACAACCCAAATTCAGCAGAAGCTTATAATGTTCGCGGCACCGCCTATGGCAAGGCCGGTAAAAACCGCGAGGCATTATCAGATTTCAGCCGCGCTATACAACTTAATCCAAGATTTTATCAAGCCTATGCAAACCGCGCTTTGATTTATCGTCAAACCGGTGACCCAAACAACGCGATCCGTGACTACTCACAGGCTTTGAAAATCAATCCTCAATATGACGATGCCTATATCGGACGCGGTAATGTCTATCGTTTTGCCCGTAAGACCAATCAGGCAATGCGTGATTATGAACGCGCTATTCAATTGGGAACAACAAACCCACGTGCCTATCACGCACGCGGCTTGATCTTGCAAGCTGCAGGCAGCCAGGAACAGGCGATTGATGATTTCACAACCGCGATTTCTTTGGCACCCAATGCGCCAGAACCCTACAATGCGCGTGGCGTATCTTATCTCGCAACGAATGATATGGAAAATGCGCTCAGCGATATCAATCGCGCACTGTTAATCGATAGCAAATACGCAGAAGCCTGGACAAACCATGGATTGATCTTCGAGCGTAGAGGCGAAAAACAAAAAGCCTTTAAGTCTTACTCACGCGCTGCATCGCTGGATCGTAATTACCAGCCAGCCCGTGATGGTATGAACCGCACACGCGGCGCATAAAACACCATTCAAAATTTAGACACAAAAAACCCCACCGGATAAAAGGCGGGGTTTAGAGCGTATCTGGCTTGTCTGATCTGAAATCTATCAGTCGAATTGTCAGCTTCTTAGCACCTAATCGCATGAACCATATCGGCTTTTGCGAATTGATCGTTAATTTCAAAGCTAAAGAGCGAAGTAACTCGCTACCATTAAAATGATAAATAGAAGCGTGCCGCCGATGAGACCGCCACCTGCATAAAATCCGAATGCCATAGCAATCAACAATGCGGTACAAATAACGATTGTCCAGATAGACATCTTTAGAAACACTTCATAAGTGCGCTCATGCTCTGGATAGTCCATTGCGTTTTTAGGGTCTTTGCTCTGAGCTTTTTTAGCCATCATAATCTCCGGGCGAAAAAGTATAAATTCAAACCCTTTTTAACGTTCCCACTAAAGAATGCAACGGGCAGAAAGCTGCATCTAGATGAGTTACGGTGAGGGCCTAACCCACGCTCGAGCGAACCAGAGAAAATCTGTTACCGTTTATGTCGGTACAATCGAGACGGTTTGCTTCTGGTTTAACGCAATCAGCTTCATTTTTTGTTCCAGATACCAAGCCAGTCCATTTGATCTTCACGCGATCAGAGGCAGAGGCTACATATTCACCTTGAGATATGACGCCGCCAGTATCATTTGCTGTTGCGCTAAAACTACCATTTAAGAAATTGGCCGTGTAAACACCATCTGTAGAGGCCCAATTACCGTTCATCACAGGTGGACCAGCAACTTCTTTGTTTTGCTGGCATGCAGCTATTAGACTGCATGCAATGACAACACCAAGCAGTTTGGCACTGCATAATTTTTCGATTGATTTGGCCATCAGTATTTCCCCGTATCCAAATAGAATTTAGGCTAAAAAATTACCTAACGTCAAGCAACACCCTCAAGCGCTTCCAACTCGTCAATCAAAGACGAGATCATGGACAGACCCTGATCCCAAAAATCTGATCGGGTTGCATCAAGCCCGAAAGGTTTTAATAACTCACTATGATGTTTGCTTCCACCAGCTTTCAGAAGATCAAAATACTTATCCTGAAATCCCGTTTCGGCATTTTGATACACCGCATAAAGTGAGTTCACCAAGCAATCACCAAACGCATATGCATACACATAAAATGGCGAATGTATGAAATGCGGAATATAAGCCCAGTAAGAGCGATATTCTTCTGCAAACTCAAACGCAGGCCCAAGGCTCTCGCCTTGCACTGAAATCCACAGATCACAAATATCATCGCTTGTCAGTTCGCCATTCTGTCGGGCTAAATGAACCTTACGCTCAAACATATAAAACGCGATTTGGCGAACCACAGTGTTGAGCATATCCTCAACTTTTTGCGCTAGCATTGCACGGCGCTCGGTTGTAGTTTTACACGCATCTAACAAAGAGCGGAACGTCAACATTTCACCAAATACGCTTGCAGTCTCAGCTAACGTGAGCGGTGTTTGAGCCATCAACGCCCCCTGCTCACCCGCCAAAACCTGATGAACCCCATGTCCTAATTCGTGCGCCAACGTCATAACATCGCGCGGCTTACCCTGATAATTCACCAAGACATAAGGATGGGCAGATGGCACTGTAGGGTGCGCAAATGCGCCTGGTGACTTGCCTTTACGAACAGGTGCATCAATCCAGTTTTTATCAAAAAACTGTTTTGCAATATCTGCCATTTCAGGGGCAAAGCCAGAATATGCGCTCAACACACATTCTCGCGCCTCACCCCAACTGACCAACCGGTCAACCTCAAACGGATTGGGTGCATTACGATCCCAGAACTGAAGCTTATCCAGTCCTAGCCATCCAGCCTTCATTTCAAAATAACGATGTGACAAACGCGGGAAAGCATTTTCAACTGCTTGTACAAGCGCATCCACAACAGGACGTTCAACACGGTTAGCAAGATGGCGAGAGTCTGCAACATCCTCAAACCCGCGCCAGCGGTCCGAGATTTCCTTATCCTTGGAAAGCGTATTCGTGATCAGCGCAAACATACGGATATTCTGATTCAACACTCGCGAAACTTCTTTCGCAGCCTTTTCCCGTTTACCGCGATCAGCATCCTGCATCATGGAAAGTGCTGGTTCGACAGGCATCACTCTGTCATCAATCGTAAATTCTAACGACGACATGGTTTCATCAAACAAACGGTTCCAAGCTGCTTTACCTGTCACAGACTTCTCATGGAACAATTGCTCCAGCTTTTCTTCCAACTGGTAAGGCTTGTCTTTTTGCAGATCGTCTAGCCAGGGTTGGTAATAAGCAAGTGCAGCATCCTGACCAAAAGCTTTTTGAAGTTTCTTTGCATCCAACTGGTTTAATTCAAGAGTAAAGAAAAGCAGGTGCGACCCGGCTTCCGTCATCTTTTCTTGCGCATCACCATAAAACTTAGCGTGTTCCGCATTGCTTGTGTCGCCTGCATAAATCAGACCCGCAAACGACATGATGCGGCCCATCAATTCTTCAATCTGCTCATAGCTGGCAATCGCAAGGGCAAGATCACGCGGATTATCGTTCAATAGCTTTGCCAGATTACCTGCATATTTTTCATCAAATTTTGCAGCATCCGAAATACACTTTGCGATATCCGACTTGTACTCCGGCGCATCAAGACCTGAATACAGATCACCCAAATTCCATACAGGAAGGTCACCCAGTTGATTTTCTTTCGGCAAGTTTTCAGCAGCTGACATAATATAAAATTCCTCGTTAAAGCAGACGAACAAATTACGCTGCATCGCGATTAGAGCGTATCTGGCTTGGATTGAACCGTTTGAACGCCGTGGCGTTTGTGCTC
>CAZEPF010000039.1:0-4586 GCA_964514045.1 uncultured Rhizobiaceae bacterium
GGAGCACAAACGCCACGGCGTTCAAACGGTTCAATCCAAGACAGACACGCTCTAGGAAAGGCGCAAACGTCTCAGATTAAAGCGCGGTTGCCCGATCAGAGGATTGGGCAGTCGTCTTTACGGGCTTCGGTTTCCACGGTGTTTTCTTAATCCATGAAACCAGATAGGCGATGCCAACCATGCCAGCCATCCCAGCTAGATTGACCAAGGTCATCGGAATCCAGTTCCACCACCAAGCAAGGTCTGACTCTGTTCCGAAAATATGAATGCCTTGATTGCGGTTAATAGTATCAAGCACAAATCCGCAGAAGCGACCAATCACTAACCCGCCCATGAATGTGGCTAGCGACTGTTGACCAACCTTGTGAACGATCTTCACAAACCATTGGCCGAAGCTGCTTTTGAATTGTAGGTTCTTTCCGCCTTCACCCGCTAAAATCCAGAAGAGATAGGCAAGACTTAAAAAGTGAATGTAGCGCAAAATTCCAAAGTCGTCTTTGACGCGCCAAGGTTGGATTGCCTCGCGAATGTCTTTCACATTTGCCCATGAAAAATCAATCGTCGGTCCATATACGCTTGGCTGGAATGCTTCATCATTATGAATGCCCCAAAATGCATAGGGAATGGTGATCACCACAAATACCAGTGCTGCAATGATCCATGATTTTTTGACAGGTGGTTTTGGAAGCCACCCCATCATGAAGGCAAAACCTGTAAAGAAGACCAATTGCCATCCAAACGGGTTGAAGAACCATTGACGGTCTGACCACGGTTCTGCAGGGAGACCTATACCACGCTCAAATCCGAATAGAGGCACAAGCCAGTCTCGCGCTGCGAGCCAGACCAAAATAACAAATGCAAACACAGCATATTTGCTGATTTTTGCAAGTCCCATTACTATCGGGATCATGCCAAGAATGACGATATACATGGGCAGAATATCAAACAGGTTTGGCACCCATGTGAGGGTCATAATGCCAACGAAATTAGCGGCTGCAGGACTGTCATTTACAGGTTGAAACAGATGGATGATGTTTAGCCGGCCGGTATAATTCCATGCAGGTCCGGTTTCTGGCGAGCCGCATAATCGACTACCCTCGTACAAACAAAGTGCCCCTGTTTCTGATGCCGAGGTTTGCAACACAACAAGCAGAAGAATGACGAAGAATAATCCGATATGTGCCCAATACACCTGCCACATGCGATGGATGATGCGTGCAGCGCCCATCCACCATCCGGTCTTTTCAAAGATTTTACCAAATGCAATTGCTGAGGCCATGCCAGAACAGAAAACAAAAATCTCAGTTGCATCTGACCAGCCAAACCGGGCTGGGATATACAGAGTAAAGAAGTTACCTGGCAGGTGTGCCATGAAGATAATAAACATGCCGATCCCGCGAAAGAAATCGAGCCGCGGGTCGCGTTGTTTAATTGCGTTAGGCATGGCAGGTGTTGTCTGGTTCAATGATTTTTCCTGACTGATCTCGTCTCGGGATCAATCTTTTTCCGGTTCGCCCTAACAGGCTGGTTATTCAGTTTCAATGGCTGTCACTCATCCACAAGGGTAAATAGCGGTTCATATTCATGTTTATGAAATCAATCGCTGCTGAATATGTTCAAAGAATTGTGATCATAATCGCAATGGGTTGAGATACGTCCAGCAATAAACCTGATACTGATCCCTATCTGAATAGTTTCTGAATAAGTCTGGATAACGGGTAAGCCAAAAACCAATGCAATCTACTGAGGCGATCAAACCGATTTCAATACAATCTGCAGTCGTGTGGGTGGCAGGTTTGATATTGGCAGGTTTGTTTTTCGCAGCTTTTAGTGTTGCGGGTCAAAAACAGGCGCTTGCTGTTTTGATTGGCGGGCTTGCAGGATTTTCACTGTACCATGCTTCCTTTGGATTTACGGCCGGATGGCGGCGTATTGTTACGGAGGGTCGTGGTGCAGGCTTGCGCAATCAGTTCCTGCTGATCTTGATTGTAAGTGCGGTTTCATTCCCGCTGCTGGCTTACGGAAAACTTATTCAACTGCCGCCTGAACTGTTTGGCGAAGGTGCAAGTTTGAGCACGGGCGGGTTTGTTGCTCCTGTGGGAGTTGGCATGCTGATCGGTGCTTTTATGTTTGGTGTTGGTATGCAGTTTGGCGGTGGCTGCGGGTCTGGTACATTATTTGTGGCAGGCGGGGGGAGCACTCGCATGTTCATTACGCTTGCGTTTTTTGTAATAGGATCTTTGCTCGGATCCATGCACCTGCATTGGTGGAATGGGCTCCCTAAATTCAAAGCCTATTCACTCGTTACCAGTTTAGGGCCGCTTGTGGCTTATATCATCTTGGCACTTGTTCTACTCGCGATTGCATGGTGGACGATCATACATGAACGTAAAATACATGGCACGTTAGAGGCTCCGCGCAAAACGCTATCGTTTATCAAAGGGCCATGGTCGATGCGCACCGGAGCGATTGCGATTGCAATCGTGTGCATACTCACACTATTGGTTGTTGGCAGACCATGGGGTGTGACTTCTGCCTTTGCGCTTTGGGGTGCGAAAGGTGCCACACTATTGGGTGCGGATTTATCTGCCTATCCTTACTGGGCAGGCGGGCGTCAATGGGCGTTGACTAATAGTGTCTTTTATAATGTCACGTCAGTCATGAATTTTGGCATTATGGCAGGTGCGCTACTTGCGGCAGGGCTTGCAGCTAAATTTAGTCCCATTTGGACATTATCCCGTATCGAGATCACTACCGCTATCATGGGTGGCCTGTTGATGGGATATGGCGCTAGATTAGCCTATGGCTGCAATATTGGTGCATATCTGGGAGGATTGATTTCTGGCAGCGCGCACGGATGGGCATGGGCAGTGATGGCATTTGCTGGCAGCGCGTTGGCAATTGGCATGAAACGCCGAATGGGAATTTAACAGCTAATTCTTAACTAGGAGAAATATGATGAAACGATTGGTGGTATCAGCAGCACTTGCATTTGGAATTATCGCAGGCGGTGTAACATCAGTTTTAGCGGGTACGCATAAATCTTTAAAGCGTACGGGTTGGATAACGTATGAAACAAAAATCGCGTATGATGATCTATATCCGCGCTTGAAAAAGGCACTTGAGAATTCTGCCCTTAGCCAAATCACAACCGCCAGCGCATCTGCAGGCGCAAAAGGACGTGGTGTTGAAATTCCTGGTAACCGTGTTGTTGGCGTTTACAATAATCTCTATGCAGTTCGAATGCTGGAAGCCAGCATTGCCGCAGGCATTGAAGCGCCCCTGAGAATTTATCTGACGCAGCGTTCCGATGGTGGTTCTAACTTCACGTATAAAACTGCGACTGAAGCATTTAAGCCATATTTTGATGAAGGTGGTGAGCCGTTGAAAACCATGGCGGCTGAACTCGATGACTTGTTGGATAAAGTTGCCAAGGAAACCGTTAAAGAATAATTGGCGGTTGGCAGCAAGCGCTGGCGCTTTATATAGTGCAAATATCACATTGCTTTGAAGGCTTTGTCATTTCGCACGAGCACTCTTCTTGTGTATCAAGCCCTGTGGAAGTAAAGCATACAAGAACTATCCAGATTGGACCTGCTGAATGAATATCGTCATCAAGAATGACCAGTTTAATCAAGCGCAAAAATTCTCTGACCCGAAGCTTACTGCCAAAGGCGAAAAGCGTGCCCTGGTGGGTATGACGGGGTTAAAGACGTTATGGTTCAACACGGGAACGTTATGCAATCTTGCGTGCAAGAATTGCTATATCGAGTCCACGCCTAAGAATGACCGTCTGGTCTATCTTAATGAGGGCGAGGTGGTTTCCTATCTTGATGAAATTCGCGTGCTTGATCTGATGACTACAGAAATTGGAATCACTGGCGGCGAGCCGTTTATGAATCCGGATATTATTCCGATCATCGAACGATCCTTGGAGCGTGGGTTTGATGTTCTGGTTCTGACCAATGCAATGCGCCCCATGATGAAGTGCGAAGCCGAACTTTTACGGCTGAACAAAACCTATGGTGACAAGCTAACGCTGCGCGTCTCTGTCGATCACTTCAGGAAAGAGCTTCATGAAGATGAACGCGGTGAGAACAGCTGGACGCCGATGATGCTTGGTTTGAAATGGCTATCGGATAATAAGTTCCATATTGATATCGCGGGTCGTACGCGCTGGGGCGAAGACGAGGCCGAATTGCGTGACGGGTTCGCAGGTTTTTTTACAAGCCATTCGATCAATATTGATGCCCATGACCGCAAACAACTTGTACTGTTTCCTGAAATGGAGCCAACAGAAGACGTGCCGGAAATTACCACCGCCTGCTGGTCAATCCTGAATGTCAATCCAGCCGATATGATGTGTTCCACATCGCGCATGGTTGTGAAGCATAAGGGTGACGCAATTCCTTCTGTTCAGGCATGTACGCTGCTTGCCTATGACCAGCAGTTTAATATGGGTGATACACTCAAGGCTGCATCAAAGCCGGTACCATTAAACCATGTATTTTGCGCTAAGTTTTGTGTGCTTGGCGGCGGTGCATGTAGTGTGAAGGACTAATTTATGCTGGCGATTATTGGTGGCA
>CAZEPF010000039.1:4596-14407 GCA_964514045.1 uncultured Rhizobiaceae bacterium
GCCTGTATGATATCGAAGGGCTTGAGACCGTATCTGAGACACAAGTAGATACACCATTTGGTAAGCCTTCTGCACCATTGAAGACATTGCGTTTGGGCGAGCGGGAAATTCTGTTCCTGCCAAGGCATGGTTCCAGCCATACGTTTTTACCGCACGAGATCAACTACCGCGCAAATATTTACGCATTGAAACAAGCAGGTGCGCGCATGGTGATCGGTTTTTCTGCGGTGGGCAGTTTGCGTGAAGAAATAGCGCCCGGTGATTTTTCGGTTCCGTCTCAATATCTTGATCTTACAAAGGGCAAGCGGGATTACACATTCTTTGGCAATGGTATTGCGGCCCATGTTTCAACAGCGGTGCCAACATGTCCGGATTTATCGGGATGGATAAAACAAGTGGCACGTGAAAACGCCATGAAGCTACACATGGATAAAACTTATGCCTGTGTGGAAGGCCCGCGACTTGGCACTAAGGCTGAGAGTTTTTTCATGCGCGGTGCCGGATGCGATCTGGTGGGCATGACGAATGTTCCAGAGGTGTTTTTAGCGCGTGAAGCGCAGCTTTCCTATTCTACTATTTGTATTGCCACTGATTACGATTGTTGGCTGGATGATCCCGAGCAACACGTTACGGTTCAAGCAGTGATCGAGCGATTTGGTGGAAGCCTTGCGCGTGCAAAAGAACTGCTGATGGCGCTTCTGAAATCACCTCTTCCACCCATTGATGAAGAGTACCGCCAGGCACTTGCCATGGCTGTGCTTACGCCCGATAGCGCATTAAATGCAGATCAGTTATCTATGCTGGAAGTGCTGCGGGCTTAGTCTATGAGCCCACCTGTTTCCGTTGTTATTCCTATCGCGCGTGGTGATGACGAATGGCGGGAGCTTGTATCAACTTTGAGATTACCAAAGGGGAGTGAGATACTTCTTTGTTGCGGTGGGCAGAAACTCATAACCGATACTATTTCAACCCATGACGGTGTGATGCTCAAGACTGTTGAAGGTGGGCAGGGGCGCGCAGGTCAGATGAATGTGGGTTCCAACGCATCGCAACATTCTTGGATTTGGTTTCTCCACGCAGATTCACGCTTTCTCGATGATACTGTTTCAGCGATGGAAACCTGTATCAAGAGTAACAAAAACGCCTTGTATTTCTTTGATTTGAAGTTTCGAAATGATGGTCCTGTTGCCATGTGGTGGAATGAACGTGCCGTTGCGTTGCGGGCAGGTTGGCTTAAAATTCCATTTGGAGACCAAGGATTTTTGATCAAGCAAGATCTGTTTAATAAACTTGGCCAATACCGTGAAGATTTGCCTTATGGTGAGGATCACGTGTTTGTCTGGAAAGCCCGACAAAGTGGTGTCTCCATTCTTCGTAGTGGGTCAGGCTTACTCACTTCATCACGTAAATATGCCAAAGGTGGATGGGGCAGGGTGACAGGCCGTCATGTTTGGCTGACAATAAAACAGGCTTATCCTGAACTGATCAAACTCATACAAATTCGTTTTGGAAAGAAAATCCAATGAGATGTGCAGTTGCAATCTTTGCCAAAACCATTGGCTTGTCCGGTGTAAAAACGCGTCTTGCAAAAGACATTGGCACGGCAAAGGCAGAAGAGTTTTATTCTCTCAGTGTAAATTGTGTTGAGTCTTTTGTCAGCGAAGCAGGCGAGGCATTTCCTGAAACGATTTATCCGGTCTGGTGTGTGGCTGAAGAAGACGGGCCACCGCATTGGCGCGAACGAAGCTATCCTTCAATCTGGACGGGTGAGGGTGGATTGGGAACGCGCCTTGCTACGGTATCTGAGCATCTTTTCGAGACGTATGATGCGGTGATGTTGATGGGAACGGATAGTCCGCATTTGCACGGTTCTATTCTTTTGCAAGCAATTGCCCAACTCAATGCAAACCCCCAGGGCGTTGTTGTTGGACCTGCCGATGATGGCGGGTTTTATCTGTTTGCAAGCACGCACCCTGTGCCCCGTGAAATCTGGGAAGCCGTTACTTACAGTGCCAGTACTACACTGGATGAGTTTGAAGCAAAGCTAGGTGAAATCAGTATGCCGATCCATCACCTTAACTCTGAGCAGGATGTTGATACAGTTGCTGATCTCAAGCAGTTGAAAGAAAGTCTCGTAGGCACAGAACGACAGCTAACGGCTGCGCAATCCCATCTGTCGCAATGGCTTGCCAGCAACGAAACTTGAGATGTGACAGGTTCTATTTTGAAGTTGCTGTATATACCCCGTCCCAGTTTGCACCGGGTGGGTTTGCTTCAAATTCTGTGATGCGGGATTCGTAAATAAGCAGATATTCTTCGGTTGGTAGTTTTAGTTTGATGCTCAATTCTTCCATCATTTCCAAAGTATCAAATGCTGCTTCCCAGTCGCGGGCACGATAGGATGCCAACATTGCAGAGTTGATTGCGCGGAACTCTTTGAACTCGTCATTTTGGGCAAGTTCTTCCCGCCCGACTAATGCATAGATGCGGATGGGTTCATTCTTGCCTTTCACGCGGATCATATCGACCTCAAATGAAGCAAGTTGCCCATCAATGCGGTCGGCAGTTTCAGGGCCAATAACAATTGGAATGCCGTAGGGTTTTGATTGCCCTTCAAGGCGTGAGGCGATGTTTACGGTGTCACCAAGGGCTGTGTAGTCGAAGCGAATTTCACTGCCCATATTGCCCACAACAGCTAGGCCTGTATTCACGCCGATGCCCACATTGATTTCGTGGTAAGTTTCTTCCGTATTGCCTTCCAGTTCTTTGAAGCGTTCTTTGTTTAGGCGGTCGATATTTTCAATCATTTCCAGAGAAGCAACACAGGCTTGCATGACATGATGCTCGTAGTCGAAAGGCGCGTTCCAGAACGCCATAATCGCGTCCCCCATATATTTATCAATCGTGCCGTTACGATTTAAAATGGGTTCTGAAAGAACATTGAGAAAGCGGTTCATCAGACGGGTTAGGCCTTCCGGATATTCTTTGTAGCTTTCTGCAATCGTAGTGAAACCACGAATATCTGTGAAGAGAACGGTTAGTTCGCGTGTCTCGCCACCCAGTACCAGCTTGTCAGGATCATCGCTTAGTTGATTGACCAGTGCGGGAGAAAGATACTGTCCGAAGGCCGTCCTAATCTGTTGGCGGCGGCGTTCTTCGCGTATGTAATTGGCGGTGGCGGTTAATATAAAAAGCGCTAGTGCGGTTAAGATAGGCCATGTTGGATCGAGCAAAATACGATGCTGTGCAAACGCATACCAGCTTGCTGCACCAAAACCTATAAACGTAAGGATAGCAAAACTTGCTCCGCCAGTTGCTCCCAATCGTGGCACAAATACAATGATCAAAAGACTGACCGCCAAGATGGCGCCCAACTCATATAGTAACGCAAAAAATGGTCTGATCAGACGTTGGCCTGATAGCATGTTTTCAATCAATTGAGCGTGTATCTCAACGCCTGGTACCCGTGTTCCCAGAGGAATTGATCGATAATCTTCAAGCCCCACGGCAGACGTGCCGACAAGTACCAGATGTCCGGTCAGCTTTTTTGGGTCGGCTGTGGTGTCTAATACATCAGCGGCGGAGACATATCGGTCTTGTCTATATTCGGTGTAATAGGGCCAGATGTTTCCATTGGCATCTGTTGAAATTTGCTGTCCTGCGACAACAACGGATTCAATACCTGCTTCATTTGCCTTAATTGCAAAACTCTCAGTGCCTGTTGCGACACGTAGTGTTTCTGCGGCTAATGCCAGCCGAACTTTTTCCCGGATCAGCATGACCAAGGGAATACGCCTGATAACGCCATCAGCTTCTTGATCAACCGAGAACACACCGCGACCGCTGGCGGTTTCATTTAGGATTTCCAGGTTTTGTACGATGTCAGGAAATGACGTCATAAACTGGCGTGGATTTTCCCCAATTGCAGCATGGGGAGCGTCTGAAATTTTACGCTCTTTTTTATCCTTATCACTGATGTTTCGTACACTGGTTTCGCCTAGAACCACGCGATGCCTTTTCATTGCGTCACGCATGATTACTTCATTGTCTGGAAGTTCTGAAAGCTTGGCTTTTACATCATCCGGCAGTGTAGAATTATCTGCGGCAATGGTAGAGGGAGATAAGCGGTCTGCCTCAGAAAAGATGACATCAAACCCGGTAGTTGCCACGCCATATTTAGCGAGGTTGTCGATAAGTTCAGCGATCTTGGTGCGTGGCCATGGCCATTGACCCACAGTGCGCAAACTCTTTTCATCAATATCGATAATTCGCACAGGCTGAGGGGTGTATTCGCGAGGCTTGAGGATTTGAAAACGATCAAACGCAGCGTTTCGAATTTCTTTAACGATGGGCGGGTCAAGCACACGAACACCAAGTAGGCCGAACAAAACGATCGTACACAGGATGCGAATGGTCCCGTGAATTGATCCACGCCGAAGTAATCCCGACATTGAAAATTTGCTTGAACTATTGTTCGACATCAAGCGCTTCTTTATTCCCTAGCCCCAGACCTGACAGTGCCTGTCAGGGGAAAACATTACAAGGAGAAAAATGTGAGGAATTAAGGTGAGCCAGCTTGGTTTGAAAAATAGCGCAGCCAAGTATTGTGTTTATTTCAAGTTTGTTACGAAGGCTAAATTTGTTGTTATGTTTTTGTATTAGATGAAGTGTTTTTTACGTCGCCTTTATATCCGTCAACCAATAGCTTCAGCATCTCAATGCCCTCATTTGCGAGATTTCGCTCTACGATTTTTTCCAGATTCGAAATGTGTTTTTTAATATCAATGAATGAAAGAGAGTTTTCCTGCGCTTTCATGATTTTGGGATGAAGGGTTCCGGCTGCATTTTCTGAAATTAGTAATTCTTCGTAGAGTTTTTCACCAGGTCTTAGACCAGTATATTGAATTTCTATTTCTCCCGATGGATTATCTTTATCGCGAAATGTTTTGCCGCTTAGTTGGATCATCAATCGGGCAAGTTGTTCAATGCGAACAGGCTCTCCCATATCCAGCAAAAACACTTCGCCCCCTTTAGAAACTGATCCCGCTTGTATGACCAATTGCGAAGCTTCTTTAATGGTCATGAAATATCGTGTCACATTTTTATGGGTTAGGGTTATCGGACCGCCTGATGCGATTTGTTTTCTGAAAAGTGGAATAACAGAACCCGATGAGCCAAGCACGTTTCCAAATCGAACCATAGAAAAGACCGTGTTGGTTTTGGTGCTGCCAAACCCTTGAACAACCAGTTCTGCAAATCGCTTTGTTGCGCCCATTACATTGGTTGGGCGTACAGCTTTGTCAGTTGAGACCAGTATGAACCGTTCGCATTTGTGTTTGTCTGCACATGCAGCAACATTAAATGTGCCCAACACATTATTGCGTAACCCTTGAACTGGATTGTTTTCGACTATCGGCACATGCTTATAAGCAGCTGCATGATACACGATTTCTGGTTTGAATTCCGAGAATGCCATTTCAACGGCATTTTTATCTGTCACGCTTCCCAATACAAAATTGATAATATTGTCGCGAACTAAATGGGGAAACAAATCTGTGAGGTTTTGTTCAGCGCGATACAGAGCAAATTCAGAGTTTTCATAAATAATGAGTTTCTTGGGACTATTGGCAGCGATTTGCTCGCAAAGCTGATATCCGATGGAACCGCCGCCGCCAGTAACCAATATCACTTTGTTTTCGATTGCCTTATTGAACAAGCTTTCAATTGGTGGAACTGCCTCACGCCCTAGCAGATCTTCAAGGCTGACCTCTTTTATGTTTTCAAGATTTGCTCGTCCGGCAATAACCTCTGGTAGAGGCGGGATGGTCATGACTTGTACTGGATAGTTACTGAGCTTCTCGATGATCTTGCGTCGATCTAGGTTTTGTAAGCCTGCAATACAAATGAGTACGCGTAATTCAGGATGTATTTTACTGAAATCACTCAGGCTTTTGTGCGGGTATATTTTCCTGCCTCGGATGCGACTTCCCCATAATGAAGCATCATCATCAATAAAGCCAAGCATTGAAAATTCTCTGGAATTGTCCAAAACCGAAGCAACATGCGTTCCAGTCTCGCCAGCTCCATAGATCACGATGGGTTGGCTTCTTTCGTTTAGCCCAACCGAACTTCGATAGGCCCATCGCCCGGCAATCCGAGCTGATCCAATCAATGAAATTGCGATAATTGCAAATATTGCTGGAATGGAGCGAGGCACCAGTGCATCGATATTAAAGTAACCAAAAATCGCAATTGAAGCAGCAGTTACGCCAATGCCAATTGATAATGAGTTTAAAATCTTGATGTTAATGGCACGTAGGAGATTGCTGTAAATTCCAAGTGCCCAAAAGATTGTTATGACAACAATTGGTACAATGAAAAATAGAGGTAGCAAAGCTTGGTATTGTTCGGCGCTTAACACGCCAGTTCTCAGATAATAGGCCAGAAAGAGAGCAATTACTGAGAGTGTGCTATCAACGGCAAACAGAATTGTATTCTTTTGCCAGCGCCTTAATCCAAGTAAGGCCTGTTTTAGTCGGTCCAAGATGTCGCCCCACATCGTAGAATTGTTGAGATTTATATCCCCAGCCATTCCCTAACGATAATACAGTGTAATCATTCAAGTGCAAGCTTGCGTAATGGGTTGCCTGAATTTATCCAGTAACAGTGACCGTATATCAGAGGGCATATGAATGACTGGATTTCCAAAGGCAATACTGGACGGCTATCAGGCTTTTCGTGAAGGTAATTTTCTTGAAGAAAAAAGCCGTTATGAGTCATTGGCTAAAACCGGTCAAAAGCCTAAAGTCATGATGATTGCGTGCTGTGACAGTCGCTCTGCCCCTGAAACGATTTTCAATTCTCATCCTGGTGAATTGTTTGTGGTTAGGAATGTGGCAAACCTTGTGCCGCCCTATGGACCTGATGACGGATTTCATTCGACGTCAGCTGCGTTGGAATTTGCGGTTCAAAGTTTGCGTGTGCAGCATATTATTGTTATGGGCCATGGCCGTTGTGGTGGGATTGCATCAGCACTTGATCCGGATATGTCTCCATTATCTCCCGGTGATTTTATCGGCAAGTGGATGGAACTGTTAAAGCCAACAGCTGCGTCAATTTCCAACAATGACCTGATGACGCAAGCAGAGCGGCAAACTGCATTAGAGCGAATTTCCATTCGCCACTCAATCGAAAACCTTCGTACGTTCCCATGTGTCTCTATTCTTGAGGGGCGAGGCAAATTATCCGTTCATGGGGCTTGGTTTGATATCTCCCAAGGGGAACTTTGGGTGATGGATGATGACAGTGGTGACTTCTTAAAAGTTTAGCTGAGCAAGTCTATTAGGTACTGAATATTGATAAATCTACGTAGTTTTTGATCAAAAAGCAGTGGAAATTGCTGATAGTATGCTCTAATACCTTTGGATTGCTCCGGTTAACAGGAGCAGAAAAAAGCTTGCTAGAAATTCCTTAGGGAGGAAATCAATGAAAAAGCTAGTGATGGCCCTTGCTGCCACAACCATGTTGACTTCAGCTGCTCTTGCAGACGGTCATAGTGAAATTAAAATCGGTACAATTCTTGGATATACAGGTCCAATTGAATCTCTGACAGGCCCAATGGCCGATAGTGCAGAACTTGCAATGAAAGAAGTAACTGACTCCGGTAAACTTCTTGGTGGTGCAAAAGTTACTTCTGTACGTGGTGACTCAACTTGTGTGGATGCTGCTGCTGCAACTGCTGCTGCGGAGCGTGTTGTCACTGCTGACAAAGTAAACGCAATCATGGGTGCTGACTGTTCAGGCGTAACAGGCGCAATCCTTCAAAACGTTGCTCGTGCTAACGGCATTGTTATGATCTCACCATCAGCAACTTCACCTGGCCTTTCAACTGCAGAAGATGATGGCCTGTTCTTCCGTACCGCTCCATCTGATGCGCGTCAGGGTCAGGTTATCTCTGATATCCTTAATGACAAAGGCATCAAGACAATCGCTTTGACATACACCAATAACGACTATGGTAAGGGTCTGGCTGAATCAATTCAGGCAAACTTTGAAAAGTCAGGTGGTAAGGTAACACTTTCTGCTGCGCACGAAGATGGCAAGGGTGACTACTCTGCTGAAGTTGGTGCATTGGCACAGGCTGGTGGCGACGTTCTTGTTGTTGCGGGTTACCTCGACCAAGGTGGTAAAGGCATGATCCAAGCATCATTGGACTCAGGTGCGTTTGATACATTCGTACTGCCTGACGGCATGATCGGTGACTCACTACCAGAAGCTATCGGTGCTGCTCTTAACGGCTCATTCGGTACAGTTCCTGGTACGGATTCAGAAGGTGCAGAAATCTTCGACAAGATGGCAAAAGATGCTGGTATTAAAACAGATGCTTTCTCTGCAGAATCTTACGATGCTGCTGCATTGATCATGCTTGCTATGCAGGCTGCCAAGTCTTCAAAGTCTGGTGACTTCAAAGATAAGGTAATGGACGTTGCTAATGCACCGGGTGAAGAAATTCTTCCTGGTCAGCTTGGCAAAGCTCTTGAGATGATCGCAGCTGGTAAAGAAATCGACTACGTTGGTGCTACAGCAGTTGAGTTGATCGGTGGCGGCGAAAGCGCTGGTAACTACCGTGAAATCCTTGTCAAAGATGGCAAGAACACAACAGCGAAATTCCGCTAAGACTAGTATAGTTTAAACAGAACGGCCCGGCATCTTACCGGGCCGTTTTGATATGGGGACATTTTTCATGATTGTTGTTGAAGACGTACACAAGCACTTCGGGGGTCTAAGGGCTGTTGATGGAGCTTCGCTGACAATTGAGACCGGATCCATTACCGGACTGATCGGTCCTAATGGTGCGGGAAAAACCACACTGTTCAATGTTATTGCTGGTTTGCATAAGCCAACATCGGGACGTGTGTTATTGGATGGGGACGATATCACTGGACTATCACCTCACGAATTATTTGATCAGGGCTTACTTCGCACGTTCCAGATTGCCCATGAATTTTCTACGCTCACTGTGCGAGAGAACCTGATGATGGTTCCCGGTGGGCAATCAGGTGAAAGCCTTGTCGAAACATGGACCAATCGCAAAAAGGTTCGTGAAGAAGAAGAGCGCATTCGCGATAAAGCAAATGAAGTGATTGATTTCCTTCAAATTCCACAGGTTGCTAACGAATTGGCGGGTAATCTTTCTGGTGGACAGAAGAAACTTCTGGAACTTGGTCGTACTATGATGGTGGACGCCAAGATCGTATTTCTTGATGAAGTTGGCGCAGGTGTAAACCGTACCCTGCTCAATACTATCGGTGACGCAATCATTCGCCTTAACAAAGAGCGTGGCTACACGTTCTGTATGATTGAGCATGACATGGAATTTATTTCGCGTCTCTGCGACCCTGTGATTTGTATGGCGGAGGGCAAGGTTCTTGCTGAAGGTACTGCTGAAGAAGTCAAGAATAATGAAGAGGTGATCGAGGCGTATCTGGGAACCGGACTGAAAAACAAACCGGCGAAGGGAGCAGCATAATGGCATTCCTGATCGGTGAGAACATGACGGGTGGATATGGTGGCGCAGATATTCTGCACGATTGCACCATTGGCGTAGAGCAGGGCGAGATCGCTGTTGTAGTTGGGCCAAATGGTGCTGGTAAATCAACCGCAATGAAGGCTGTGTTTGGTATGCTGAATATTCATACCGGTCGCGTGATGATGGACGGAGAAGAAATTACGTCTTTGTCGCCTCAGGCGCGGGTTCGTAAAGGTATGGGATTTGTGCCTCAGACCAGTAACGTCTTCACCTCCATGAGCG
>CAZEPF010000039.1:14417-19443 GCA_964514045.1 uncultured Rhizobiaceae bacterium
TTGAAGAAAATCTGGAAATGGGTGCATTTATTCGAGAGGATGAAATCGCTACTACGATGGCGCAGGTCTTTGATCTGTTCCCAATCCTGAAAGAGAAACGGCGTCAGCCTGCGGGCGAGCTTTCTGGTGGCCAGCGCCAACAGGTTGCTGTAGGGCGTGCGTTGATGACCCAGCCAAAAGTCTTGATGCTGGATGAACCGACAGCAGGTGTTTCCCCTATCGTGATGGATGAATTGTTCGACCGGATCATCGAGATTGCTAAAACCGGTATTGCTATTTTGATGGTAGAGCAAAACGCCAAACAGGCACTCAATATTGCCGATAAGGGTTACGTTCTGGTTCAGGGTGAAAACAGATATACGGATACTGGCGAGGCGCTGATGGCGGACCCGGATGTCCGCAAAGCGTTCTTGGGGGGCTAGATTATGGATATTCTAAACGCAATTGTATTGCTCGCCAACTTTGTCATTGTGCCCGGAATTGCATACGGATGCCAATTGGCGCTTGGCGCATTGGGCGTAACGCTTATCTATGGCATTTTGCGGTTCTCAAATTTTGCGCATGGTGAAACAATGGCTTTCGGGACGATGGCTGTCATTCTCTTCACATGGTTGTTGCAAAGTTGGGGTGTTTCTCTCGGGCCGCTCCCAACCGCATTGCTTGCATTGCCTATTGGCATACTCGCAGCGATTTTGTTGCTGCTCACCACAGATAAACTGGTTTACACGTTTTACCGAAAACAAAAATCAACGCCCGTTATTTTGCTCATCGCATCCCTTGGTGTGATGTTTTTCTATAACGGGTTGATCCGTTTTGTGATCGGTCCTGATGACCAGATTTTCACTGACGGGTCGCGCTTTATTTTTACAGCACGTGAGTTCAAAGAATTTACAGGTCTTGAACAAGGCATGTCTTTCAAGATGACACAGGGTATCACGGTTGTTGTTACGGTGATCTGTGTTGCAGCGTTATTCTGGTTCCTGACGAAAACACGGACAGGCAAGTCCATGCGTGCCTATTCTGACAATGAGGATTTGGCGCTATTATCCGGCATTAATCCGGACCGAGTGGTAATGATTGCTTGGGTGCTTACCGCCGCGCTGGCAACGATTGCCGGAACGCTTTACGGGCTGGATAAAAGCTTCAAACCGTTCACCTATCTCCAAATCCTGTTGCCTATTTTTGCGGCTGCAATTGTTGGAGGTTTGGGCAGTCCGCTTGGCGCAATTGCAGGGGGCTTTATCATTGCCTTGTCGGAGGTTTTCGTAACCTTCGCCTATAAGCGCGTCCTTGGATATTTATTGCCGGAGTCGCTAGAGCCGGAAGGTTTGGTTCAACTTCTTTCTACGGATTATAAGTTCGCGGTTTCGTTTGCGATCCTTGTTATCGTACTTCTGGTGAAACCGACGGGTATCTTTAAGGGGCAAACGATATGACCATCAACATGCGCAATATATCCATGTTCGGCATCATGGCGCTGCTGTTTATTATTGTGGGCCAAATACAAAGCTGGTCACTCTCGCTTGCTATCCTCAATTTGTGCTTGATCTCTGCGATCATGGCACTTGGCGTCAATATCCAGTGGGGTTATGCCGGATTGCTTAATGTTGGCGTGATGGGCTTTGCAGCACTTGGCGGTGTAGCGGGTGTGTTGGTTTCTTCGCAGCCGGTTCCCGATGCCTGGGCTGCCGGTGGAATGGGCATTGTGTTTTCCTTACTGGCTCTTGCGGTGACCATTGGTTTGATCGTGCTTGCCTATGTAAAATTAAGCGGCAATACCAAGATTTGGACCATCACGGCGATTGGCATTATAGGTTTCTTTGTTACCCGTTCAATCTTTGATCCGGCTGTTGCCAGAATTGAAACGGTTGATGCGGCTGCTACTGGGTTTCTTGGTGGTCTTGGAATGCCAATTATCTTCTCCTGGGCTGTCGGCGGTTTGCTAGCTGCAGGTGCCGCATGGCTCGTTGGCAAAATTTCACTAGGGTTGCGTTCTGACTATCTTGCCATTGCAACGCTCGGTATTTCTGAAATCATCATTGCAGTGATGAAGAACGAAGACTGGCTTACCCGTGGTGTGAAAAACGTGATTGGTTTGCCGCGTCCGGTGCCATACGAAGTTGATATTCAAAAGTCTGAATATTTCATCGATCTTGCTAACAAATGGGGTGTTTCGATCATTGATCTCTCATCCGTGATCGTGAAATTGTCTTATGCGTGTTTGTTCACAATCGTTTTATTGGTGGTTCTGTATCTTTCAGAGCGTGCGCTGCATTCCCCTTGGGGGCGTATGATGCGGGCTATTCGCGATAATGAAACGGCTGCGGAAGCGATGGGCAAGGACGTCAAAGGCCGTCACCTACAAGTCTTTATTCTGGGTTCTGCGGTTATTGGTATTGCAGGTGCAATGCTGACTACGCTGGACGGACAATTTACACCTGCTTCGTATCAGCCGCTACGCTTTACGTTCCTGATTTGGGTCATGGTGATTGTCGGTGGATCAGGCAATAACTGGGGCGCGGTCTTGGGTGGTTTTGTAATTTGGTTCTTCTGGATTGAAGCCGAACCAATGGGCCTTTGGTTGATGGATTTGATCACATCCGGCATGGCAGATGACAGCCCATTACGGGAACATCTGTTGAAATCAGCGGCGCATATGCGTTTGATGACGATGGGTCTTATCCTGCTCTTGGTGCTACGCTTCACGCCTAGGGGATTGATCCCAGAAAAATAGGCACGCTTATTTTCTAAGTTCAAAATTCAAACCGGACGGGAATATCTTTTCTGTCCGGTTTTTCTTTTCTCAGACTGCCAAAAGCATAGCAGTCTTTCGTGGCGATAAGTTTGCCCATCATAATTCACTTGGTGGTTTGAAAACACAATGCTAGGCTTAATCCAACAAAACATCGGGGCGGTCTTAAGGGCTGTCGGAAGGGATTGTCGGAGTGAGTGAGCTTTCCGATGGCGGTAATCCGCCTGGAAGAGAGCCTAACCCGAACAACAGAAGAAAACGGCCTAATGGCCGCAAGCGGCGCACGAATAAGGAAACACAGAGCGATTTTAATAATCCTCAGCTTGAAGCATCTTCTGTAGAGTCTGTGCCTGAAGAGGGCATGGAACATAGTGGGGTAGGGCCAAATTCCAAACCATCACACCCGCAAGGGTCGAATGGTCAAACAGGGCAAGTAGAAGCGCATAAGCCGCGTAGATATTATGCTGCACTTGATTTGGGTACGAATAATTGTCGTCTGCTGGTCGCTACACCACAGCAGCGCGGGCGTTTTCGTGTGGTTGATGGGTTTTCAAGAATTGTACGATTGGGCGAAGGGCTGTCGCAAACCGGAAGGTTAAGCGACCTTGCAATGGACCGTGCGATTGAAGCGCTGAAAGTCTGTGCTGAAAAATTGCAGGCAAAAACAATTGCTGGCCAGCGCTTGATTGCGACCGAGGCCTGTCGGCAAGCGGAAAACGGTGAAGAGTTCCTTCACCGCGTAAAAGAAGAAACCGGTATTGATCTGGAAGTGATCAGTCGTGAGAAAGAAGCCTATCTGGCTGCAGAAGGATGTGGCGCACTTATGGACCGACGCAGCGACGGCGCGGTTCTATTTGATATTGGTGGTGGCTCTTCTGAACTTATACTGGTGGATCGCAAGCGTGGTAATCGCCGTAATATTTCAGAGCAGGTTGCAAGCTGGACATCTCTGCCAATGGGTGTGGTTACCCTTGCAGAGCGATTTGGTGGCAAGCATGTCACGCATGAATTGTTTGCTGAAATGGTAGACTGCGTGTTTGGCTATATCGAAAAATTTGAAGGCCGCAACGCGCTCAAACATATTGCTAGTGATGGCAACATGCATCTACTGGGCACGTCGGGCACTGTTACAACGCTCGCTGGTGTTCATTTGAAACTGCCTCGATACGAACGCCGCCGTGTGGATGGTCTGTGGTTGCATGATCGCGAGATTGACGGCATCATTCATCAGTTGATTGACATGCCGTTTGAAGATCGGGCCGCAAATCCTTGTATCGGAAGTGAGCGTGCAGATCTTGTGCTTGCAGGGTGTGCGATATTAAACGCAATCCGAAAAGCATGGCCAACAGAACGTTTGCGTGTTGCCGATAGAGGCTTGCGGGAAGGGCTTCTGACGCAGATGATGCAAAATGACCGAGCTTGGTTGCCCGCTCATAAAAGACGGTGGTCAAAAAAACGGCGGAATAGACGGGGTCGCGAAGCAGCGAAGCGAGAAGCATAATGGTGGAAAAAAAGCCGGGCTCACGTGGCACTAATCTTAGAAATATTCGCACCCGCGTTAAAACTGCGCGTGGCAGAAAACTATCTTCCACCCTATGGCTAGAGCGTCAGTTAAACGATCCGTATGTACAAAAAGCGCGGGCAGAAGGCTATGCGTCTCGCGCAGCCTATAAATTGTTGGAGATCAATGAGAAGCATCAGATCATAGTTGAAGGCTCACGGGTCATTGACCTTGGTGCTGCACCGGGTGGATGGTCTCAGGTATCTGCCAATCTTACCGGATCAACGGCAGATCACCCGCTGGTTGTGGGTATCGACTATCTTGAAATGGCGCCTGTTGCCGGTGCTATAATCTTGAAAAAAGATTTTCTGGATGATGATGCGCCAGACCAAATTTTGCAGGCTTTGGGGTCAGAGCCGCCGGATGTAGTGTTGTCAGATATGGCAGCTCCAACGACTGGGCACCGAAAAACTGACCATTTGCGCACAATGCACCTAGTTGAAGTAGCACTGGATTTTGCTTTGGAAGTTTTACAACCTGGCGGGCATTTTCTGTCCAAGACATTTCAGGGTGGGACCGAGGGCGATCTTTTGAACCTTCTAAAAAAGAATTTCCGTTCGGTTCATCACATTAAGCCACCTGCTTCACGCGACAAGTCAGTAGAGTTGTATCTTCTGGCAAAGGACCGAAAGTCGTGAATTCTAAAGTTTCAAAACCCATTAGAGCGTATCTGGCTTGGATTGAACCGTTTGAACGCCGTGGCGTTTGTGCTC
>CAZEPF010000040.1:0-19186 GCA_964514045.1 uncultured Rhizobiaceae bacterium
GCCCATGGCTATCTGCTCCTTTCATTTGCAGCCGGACTGTTTGTAGAACCCAATGAAGGCCCGGTCCTTGCCAATACAGGGCTTGATAGTTTGCGCTTCATGAAACCTGTTGAAGCTGGTGACAGCATCAAGGTGCGTTTATCAGTTAAAAAGAAAACCCCTCGCAATGATGAATATGGCGAAGTGCGCTGGCACGTAACGCTGACCAATCAGGATGATGAGAAAGTTGCTGAATACGAGCTTTTGACCATGAATAAATACTGACCTAGCGACAAAGCTTCGTTAGTATTCTTGGCATGAACAAGACTGTAACCACCGACGCGTTTTTCAATCAGCTATTGACGTTCGATGACCTGAAAGTCTGGTCTGTTCTGGTGACGATTTTTGGTGATATCGCATCGCAGGAAGATCAGTTTATCGCGGGCACATATATTTCACCGATTATGGCTAAACTGGGCATCAAACCCGAAGCACAGCGCGTCGCTTTGCATCGCCTGCGCAATGATGGTTGGCTTGAAGCTAGGAAAGTAGGTCGGGTCAGCCACTATTCTTTTAGTGAATTTGGCAGGGCAGAAACTCACGCCGTGCATGAACTTGTTTTTGAACCCCAAATCGCCCGCTCAAGAAAAGCTACCTTTGTGATGCTCAATGGCGATGATGAGAAAATCCCACCAGCCGAGTGGATAAAAATCAGCGATGCAAATTTTCTGAGTGACCAAAACATTGCCTCATCAGAAACCATATTTGCAACTGAAGTCGCAATAGACTCAGTACCGGACTGGCTTTGGGCTAAAGCCGTATCTCAGGAAACAAACAAGAAATACGAAGCGCTTCTCTCTCTTTTGAAAACCTATGAAACCCTGCTGGACGCAATTCCTGAACACGATCATATGACGGTTCGAACTTTAATCCTTCATTGGTGGCGAAGAATAGTGTTGAGTCATTCTGGAGCCAGCGCATACCTAATGCCTGAAAGCTGGATCGGCCATAAATGCAGAAAGCTTGTACATCAATGGCTCACCGCCTTGCCACGGAAAGTCGGCTGATCGTTTGCTCCTAGTAATAATTATAGAATCATAAATAGCTCTGCTGACATTCGCATTCGCTGCGCTCTACGATGTAAAAACGAAACATTCAGCACTATTCGCTTCATGTAATTTCTTGCAATATTCGACACTAAACATCCTTAATCCCGTGTTAATGGGTGAGTAAGGGGCAATAAGGTATTATATTCCAAATGAACCGAGATACCCGTAATGATCAATAGACGTCAGTTTTCTGCAGGACTAAGTGGAGTAATCGCAACTCCGGCTCTGCTTTTGAACCACGAGACAGCCCATGCTGCCAGCAAGCGGTCCTATCGATATGGCCCCAACAAACTTGATTGGTATCCCGTACAAGACAATGCACAAAATGCGCCAATTCTGGTGTTCGTACATGGCGGTGCATGGGCCTTGGGTAATCGTGGTCAGGTAAATTCAAAACCGGAACACTACACAAAAAGCGGATACCATTTCGTATCGGTCAGCTACACCCTATTACCAGCAGCCAATGCCCAAACCCAGGCTTTGCAAGTGGGGAAAGCGCTTGAATGGGTTGGTGCAAATGCTGCGCGATTTGGCGGCGACCCTACCCGCATTGCCCTGATGGGGCATTCCGCTGGCTGTCATTTGTCATCCTTGGCAACGCTTACAGGTGCGGCACCTTATGTACGTTCGCTTATCTGTAATGATACACGCGCCTATGACCTGCCTTATCTGGCACAAATCAGTGGGGGACGTTTGCCAACACTCTATGCTCCAGCCTTTAGCAATCGCAAAATGTGGAACGCATGGTCGCCCATTTCATACACGGGCTTGAAACAACACCCTCCAACACTTGTGGCATGGTCTGGCGGATCCGGTCGGGACAAAATTTCTAAACGCTTTGCCGACCAGCTTGAACGCGATGGAACTGAAATACATCGCTTTGACGGCAAACGCCGGTACAATCACTTCTCAATCAATCGTAAAATTGGTTCAGAAAGAGGTGGACTAACACAATCTGTAGATCGCTTCCTGCAAGATACGTTAAACCGGACTGCTTGATGATAAGCAATCCGGCTGAAAATCATAAACTCGTATTGAACGCGATTACGTCATAAAACGTCTTACTTTTTTACAGTAATTAGCACTAATCGGATTCATACGTTTTGCACCATGACCTGCATTATACTTGAGGATTGTACCACAAGTAGTGCCTCCTGATAACTGATGCGCACGGCCCAGATATTTCATTCCCCAATACAGGTTCGTGCCAGGATTATACAATTGGCTACGGCTCCCCTTGTAACCCATACCACGTGCTGTTGAGAGTTTGATCTGCATCAAACCGATTTCACCAGCAGCGCCGGTAACATTCGCACGATAACTGCTTTCAACACGAACCACAGCATTCGCCAGCGAATATGGCACACCATGTGTCTGTGCATATTTGGCAATCAGATTCCCGTACTTACCCTTGGGCTTAACTTGAGTAACCTGAACTTGTTTAGCTTTTGGCTTTGACGGGGTTTTAGCCGCTTTGCGCGATTGAAACAGCTTCATTCGCTTTTCGCGGCGCTCCCGCATATTTTCTACAAATTTCTTGCGTCTTTCCATCATGGTTTGACGCCACTTTTCAAATGGTGTCGCTTTGTCGTTCAAGGTGACAGAAGAAACAGCAGCTTGATGAACATTCAATACTTCTGCGGATGCAGTGTGAACGCTCGCGCCAGAAAAAAGACAAAACGATAGTGCAGACACAGCAAGTGTCTGTTTGAAAATTGTATTCATATGAGGTGGCCCCTAAAAATTTCACTTAACTAGGGCGAATTTACTTAGATTTGGGGAGGTTTCTTGCTCAAAAAAGGGCGGAAATCAGACTAAGAATTCACTTTACCTTACGTAACATAACAATTGCATGCGCTCTTGTGACTTACGTAGGGTAAATTAACCGTTTTAAGGCGTTAAATAAACCTTGATCCGCAATGCCATCCACCCTTGCTGGATAAAAATGCATTTGGAAAGCGCGGATACATTCGCGGGTTTCTGAATCAAAAACACCACTTACATCCAGACAGTATCCAAATGCCAGCAGATCAGATTGCAGCCTTGCCACGCCATCCCCCTGATCACCTAATTTAAGTTCATGACTGGGATCGTACTCTTCATCAACCCATAGGCCAATGCCGGCATGATGCAATTTTTGCCAAGGGAACTTCTCACCCGGATCCATTTTGCGACCTGGCGCCACATCAGAATGTGCCAATACATTTCTTGCCGGAATTGAATGGCGGGAAACAATATCCTTTGACAGCTCGATCACCGCATCAACCTGCAGCACGGGAAAGTCAGGATATCCATGGTGATGACCGGGATTTACAATTTCAATTCCAATAGAGCGCGAATTGGTGTCGGCTATATTCTGCCAACATGATTTTCCTGCGTGCCATGCTCTTTTGGCCTCTGGAACAAGTTGTACAATCTCGCCATCTTCGTTCACCACATAATGACAGGAAACCCCACTTTCTTCGCAGCATAGCCAGTCAATGGCTGCCTCGCCACTTTCCATACCTGTATAGTGCAAGAGCAGGATATCAATCTCTAATTCAGGGTCACGATCGCCAAAATTAACCGCAGATCGCACGCTACACTGACAAGAAGTATCTGCCTTAAAGGTCATAACCCTCTCTCCAGTTTAATGCTCTCCCAAGCCTTGTTAATTTCCGCAACCCGTTTGGTAGAGATCGAAATAAATTCCGGTGGCACACCGCGCGCAATCAAACGGTCCGGGTGGTTCTCGGAAACCAGTTTGCGATATTGTTTCTTGATTGCATCATCATCCCAATCAGAAGCGGCTTCCAGAAATGCATAAGGATCCCCCCCCTCAGGCTCCATATGACGGATTTTGATCCGCTCATAATCCTTGTCTGAAACACCAAATATTCTGGCAACCTCATCCATGAAGGCCATTTCATCTTGATGGTAGATGCCGTCTGCTTTGGCGATGTGAAACAGACCGTGCAGCACATCTTCCAGAATTTTAGGGTCTTCGGGAAACAACGTACTAATACGTCTGGCATATGCTTGAAAACCAGCCACATCCTGACGGGCAAGATTATAGAGTTTGGTTACGTTAGCACTTTCAGCACTTGGCACCTCAAAGACTTCGCGAAATGCCGCCACTTCTTCATCAGTGACAATTCCGTCAGACTTTGCAAGCTTTGCTGATAACGCAATCATTGCAATGGAAAACCCGACCTGACGGCGTGTTTCGGGGTCACCTTCAAATACCGTACGAACAGCCTCTACAACATTGAAAAAGGCATCCGTAACAACATCAGAAAGAAATTCGCCAAGGCGTGACCAAACAGACATGCCTCACCTGTATGCGAGTCCCGCAACGGTGAAAAGGCCATGAATAGAAACAGCGATAGTTTCGCAATTTGTAAGATCTGGTAAGCCTTTATAATCAGCCCTTACGGAATGACTTAATCAGTGAGTTTGCGCCACCTCCTCCACGTGGCACCGGAGCAGGTTGTTGCGCCGGCGGCGGCGATAATTGTGGAGGTGCAGCCTGTTGCTGCTGAGCTTGAGGTCGGGTCATTTGAGTAGCTGGCCCAGCTCTGGTTTGGTTGGGTTGCAAGGGCGGTGCGCTTGTCCCAAGGTCTGGTGTCAACGAACCATTCTTACCTGAATATGCAGCGTTCAAAATCGAGTTGATTTCTTTGCCGGGTGAAGATGAACTTGCCTGTTCACGCAATGCTTGTGCGCGAGCAGTCGGGTCAGATTGGGCATAGGCTTCATCTGTTAGCGGCTTACGATCTTCCTGGCGCATCTTGCGCAAGACAGCCGCAAGCGAAACCTGCATCCCGTCTTTTACCTTTTCCTGCTGCTCATAAATATGCGCACCCGGCAGGTCTTTTGCTTTGATCGTTTCAAACGTCATTCGCATGGGCGTATGGATGGCTTCACCAAATGCAATACATTCACGATTAGCAATAGATGATAAGAAACTAATCGTACTTTTGGCACCATTTGTAACAGCGCCACTGATGATATCCTGGTCTTTCTGGTTACCAAGCCGCATCGCAAAAACGGTATTACACTGGGAGAGAATGGTTGGATCAAGTTCACCCGGCCTTTGGGTAATAATACTCAGATAGACACCGTATTTACGGCCCTCTTTCGCAATCCGCGAAATAGATTGTCGTGTGGGCCAGAACCCCGCACCTTCATCGGCAGGAATGTATCGGTGAGCTTCCTCACACACCACAAGGGTTTGAATACCTCCATTACTGTTCATCGCCAACTCAAAAGACATACGACAAAGAACAGATACAACGGAGTTCACTACTTCAGATGGAAGGCCAGACATTTCTAGCACGCAAATTGGCTTTCCCTGTTGGGGAACGCGGAATATCTGAGACACAATACTTTCCATAATGTCGCCGCCTGCAGACTGATCAAACATAAATCGGAAACGTGGATCACTCGAAATACTTTCAAGTTTATGCTGCAAAGATTTCAATATTGGCTTTTCAGCTTTCCGCTCCAGCAGACCAAGACGGTCATCAATCGCCTTCATCAAATCAGCAAGTCTGTAAGGTACGGGCATATCAGCCGTTAGATTGGTTTTACCAACCTTCTTAACCAGTGAGCCTTGCTTGGAATTTCCTTCTTGCTTGTACTGTTCTTTTGCAAGCGGAATAAGATCACGTAAAATCTCTATTTCTGCGTCAAAACCAGACTGCCCACGGAAAACAACTTCAGAAAACTCGTCAAGCTTGAACAGCCAGAATGGAAGGACAAGATTGCTTGCGTCCACCACAACCGATTCTTCAGGAAACGCACTCGCAAATTCATTATGTGGATCAAGCATCAATACCCTGATATCCGGGCGCGTTTTGATAATCTTGCGCAAGATCAAAGTAACAGAGGTGGATTTACCAACACCTGTAGTACCAACAATTGCAAAGTGACGCGACAAAAGCTTGTCGATGTCAATTTTGGCATCGACAGATTTATCTTGGGTCAACTGCCCGATCTTGGCGACAGAATCGCCTTCACTTTTGAAAATGATTTCCAGATCAGTTGACCTGATGCGGTGCGCGATACAACCCATTTGCGGGTAGTTGGCGATACCTGTGCTGAACTTATCGGCATAACCGTCCGTACCGGCGATGATTTCACCTACAAGTTCTAATGAAATATGAATTAGATTTTCGGCATCAGGTGTCCAAGATGCTTGGCGCAAATCTACTTTGCAACACAGGCCAACCACACGATTTAACCCAACTTTGATCGAGATAAGCTGGCCTACCGCCCAGTAGTTTTCCTGATCAGCTTTGCCCTCCATGACAGTTGCACAGATCGTTGCAAACTCGCCATCACAATCAACAACATATCCGCGGGTTCTGGCACGATCCAGTTCCTTCTTACGTTCTTGTTCAATCAATTGTTTTTCTTGTTCAGACAATACGCTTGGCATTTGTATCCCGTCCACCGGATGCTCACAACCCGGATGTTTATTTGATAACATCGTCATATCGCCCCCGATAAATATTCCTTAACGTAATAAACGACGGTTAAAATGCGGTTCGCAGTCATAGTTAATGGATCCTTACTCAGTGCAAAATTGTTAGTTAATTGAAGGCTTTCGCTGGATGGTGCGTGTGTCTATAAGTAGAAAAAAACAGGAGAGCACACGTGACTAAATGGGATTTCTGGATTGACCGTGGTGGCACATTTACAGACATTGTAGGTCGCGCACCCAACGGCACTTTACATCCGCATAAATTGCTTTCGGAAAACCCAGAAGCCTATAAGGATGCCGCCATTCAAGGCATCAAGGAAATTCTTGGCCTAACCAGTTCCGACCTGATCCCCGCCGATAAAGTAGGCAACGTGAAAATGGGAACAACAGTCGCAACCAACGCCCTGTTAGAGCGCAAAGGAGATCGTACCGCGCTACTGATCACCAAAGGGTTTCGTGACATGTTGGAGATCGGATATCAGGCTAGACCCGACATTTTTGCCAAAGAAATTCTAAAACCGGAACTGCTCTACGAAACAGTCATCGAAGTGAACGAACGCATCTTGGCAGACGGCACTATAGAATTGCCTTTGGAAACCAAGAGCCTTGTTCCTCAACTAGAAGCACTTGCAAAAGACGGAATTGAGTCCGTTGCCATTACCTGCATCCATTCATGGAAATATCCAGACTATGAAGCTGAACTTGCAAAACTTGTTCGCGGCATGGGCTTCAAACAGGTATCCGTAAGTCATGAAGTTTCTCCACTGATCAAATTAATTGGTCGAGGCGATACAACCATCGTGGATGCCTATCTCTCACCAATCCTTCGTCGATACGTTGAACAGGTTTCATCAGAATTAGGCGAAGGCCCTTCCCTCATGTTCATGATGTCATCAGGTGGCTTAACAGCTGCAGATCTGTTTCAGGGAAAAGACGCAATTTTATCAGGCCCTGCTGGTGGTGTTGTGGGCGCTGTTGAAACCTCAAAACTGGCTGGTTTCGAAAAGATGATTGGCTTTGACATGGGTGGCACTTCCACCGATGTCTCCCATTTTGATGGCGAATTGGAACGCGCGTTTGAAACCGAAGTTGCTGGCGTTCGTATGCGCGCACCCATGATGAGCATTCACACAGTTGCAGCAGGCGGTGGCTCAATCCTTCATTATACAGACGGAAGATTTCAAGCGGGACCAGATTCTGCAGGTGCCAATCCTGGCCCGTCATGTTATCGCCGTGGCGGCCCGTTAGCCGTAACAGACGCAAATGTCATGGTCGGCAAACTGCAACCTGATTTCTTCCCGGCTATTTTTGGACCTGAGCAAGATCAACCACTCGACACCCAAAGCGTGAAAGAAAAGTTTGCGTCACTAGCAAAGACAGTAGGTTCATCGGCAGAAGAAGCCGCCGATGGGTTTCTTAAAATCGCCGTTGAAAACATGGCCAATGCTATCAAAAAAATCTCCGTACAACGCGGCTATGACGTAACCGAATATGCGTTAAACTGCTTTGGTGGCGCTGGTGGTCAACATGCATGTGCTGTGGCCGATGCTCTAGGCATGGAAACCGTTTTGGTTCATCCCTTCTCCGGTATTTTATCTGCCTACGGCATGGGACTTGCCCAAGTACGCGCATCGCGCTCTCAAGCACTGATTGAAAAACTCGATGATACTATTCTGACCCGCCTGGAAGAAGTTGCGACCTTCCTCACAGAACAAACACGTGCCGAACTTATCGAACAGGATATTAAGACATCAGAGATTTCATCCTTTGTTCGCGTTCACATTCGATACGATGGCACAGACCTGCCACTGGCGGTTGCTTTTGCTGATGTCGAAGAAATGGTCACAAGTTTTGAAACTTTACACCGTAAACAGTTTGGTTTTGCATTTGAAAACAAAGCTCTCATCGTTGAGGCAGTTGAAGTAGAATCCGTCGATGGTGGTGCTGGCCTTGTCGAAACCTCTTCCCCATTGGAAGTGAACGAACAATCCGCAGATCAAACAACACGCTTTTTCTCCAATGGCGAATGGCACGATGCTTCAATCAAATTCCGTAAAAACCTGAAACCAGGCAACACGCTAATGGGTCCTGCCCTGATCATCGAGCCACACCAGACCATCGTGGTAGAACCTGAGTGGCGAGCAGAAATCAACGCGTTGGATCACATTGTCCTAACACGGGCAAAAGCAAAAGAGCGCCAACTTGCAATCGGAACAACCGCTGATCCTGTAATGCTTGAAGTGTTCAATAATCTATTTATGTCCATTGCTGAGCAAATGGGTGTCACGCTTCAAAACACGTCTTATTCCGTGAATATGAAAGAGCGGTTGGATTTCTCATGCGCGGTATTTGCAGCTGATGGTTCATTGGTCGCGAATGCCCCTCACATGCCGGTTCATCTGGGCTCCATGGACCGTTCTGTTGAAAGTGTCATCGAAAACAATCAAGGCAATATCAATCCGGGCGACGTGTTCATCTTGAACGCACCCTATAATGGCGGCACGCACTTACCCGATATTACAGTCGTAACACCTGTTTTTGATGATGATCAAAAGCATATCCTTTTCTACACCGCTGCACGTGGGCACCACGCGGATGTGGGCGGTATGGCACCCGGCAGTGCCACCCCACTCGCAACTCATGTCGATGAAGAAGGCGTGTTGATTGATAATTTCAAACTCGTAAATGCTGGCGTGATTGATGAAGACGGGATGAGAAAAATCCTGACCGACCATCCTTGGCCTGCCCGCAATCCAGATGAAAACATGGCGGATATTCGCGCGCAAATCGCATCCAACGAAAAAGGCGTAATTGAACTGCGCAAAATGGTGGATCATTTCACACTGCCTGTTGTTCAAGCCTATATGAAACATGTGCAGGATAACGCAGAAGAAAGCGTTCGCCGTGTGATTGATCGCCTGTCTGATTGTGAATACACCTACAAAACGGACAATGATCAGCAAATCCAAGTGAAGATTACCGTTGATCGTGACAAGCGTGAAGCAACCGTCGATTTCACAGGCACGTCCCCGATCCAAAAGAATAATTTCAATGCACCGGAACCTGTATGTCGCGCGGCAGTGCTTTATATTTTCCGCATCATGGTGGAAGCAGACATACCCATGAATGCAGGGTGTCTAAAGCCGATCAATATCATCATTCCAGATGGATGCATGTTGAAACCGCAATATCCTGCGGCAGTGATTGCAGGCAATACCGAAACAAGCCAACATGTCACTAACTGCCTTTTGATGGCACTTGGTGCATTTGCCAACGCTCCAGGCACTATGAATAATCTCACCTACGGCAATGCGCGCTACCAGAATTACGAGACCATGTGTGGGGGCGCTCCGGCAGGCCAGATGAATGACGGACGCGGGTTCAATGGCGCAAGTGCCGTTCACGTTCACATGACCAACACGCGCCTCACCGACCCTGAAGTTTTGGAAATGCGGTATCCGGTAGTCGTGGAAGACTTCTCAATTCGCCGTGGCTCAGGTGGTATTGGCAAGTTCGCAGGTGGCGATGCCGTATCGCGTACCTTACGATTTGGCGAAGATATGACCTGCGCCATTCTTTCTTCCTCGCGCTATAACGCGCCCAAGGGACTGGACGGTGGCGAAGATGGCGAATGTGGTTCGACTATCATTCGAAGATTGGATGGCTCAAACGAGACCCTGAAACATTGCGATCAAACGGAGGTAAAAGCAGGAGAAGCGGTTACGCTCAATACGCCAGCTGCAGGTGGATATGGCAAAGCGTAACTTGTGATATCATCGGCGTTAATTGGTGAAGAGGAAAATCTGGCTAGGATTAAGCAGCCATTTGCAAAGACTGGAACGTCTCAAATGCACCATTGATGCGTTTGAACATATCACTCGCATAGTTCCGCATTTCTTGCGGAACGCTTTCAGGATACAAATCAGGATGGTATTGTTTGGCCAGCGCGTAATACGCTTGTTTGACCTGTTCATAGCTTGCTGTAGGCGCAACACCCAACACATGGTGCCAACCGGAATGCGCAAGTGCAGAACTTTGCAGTTTCGGAACAGACTTACCCTTCGCAGAAGCAGGTTCTACGCTGGCGATTTGATGTTTTGAGATAAAAACAGAGGTTCCACTGGTATCACAAAGCTCAACAAACTGACCTTCGCCATTCAAAGCACTTGCAATAGAAGCAACCAAACCAGAAGTGAGCGCGCCGTATAATTCGCTACCATCTATCAGGGTAACAAATACATCGACAGATTTTGTATCACTGGATTGGGCAAACATATTATTCCTCCTGGCACTGCTATACTACGTACGTAGTCAGTAGCAATTTTTGTGCCAGAAGGCTTATTGGGTATAAAACCTAGGATTAAGCAGGCTGAATGTTTACAGCTTTAGGGCCTTTACCACGGTTGTCATCTTCAGTTTCGAAAGTGACTTTCTGGTTTTCTTGTAGACCTGTTAGGCCTGAGTTCTGAACAGAAGAGATGTGTACAAAGATATCTTTGCCGCCTTCGTCAGGAGTAATAAAGCCGAAGCCTTTGTCTGTGTTGAAAAACTTAACTGTACCAGTCTGGGACATGATCTTGATTCCTTTCATCGATCACAAGCGGATCTTCCGCATCTTGCAGGCAGTTGAAAATGTCGAGGAAAGGTGTGAACCACAACTATTGCGGGTCATTCGTACTATCATGGATAAGCCCATTGGCCGTAGCCGGTATTCCAGTATTCCAGTCTTCTTCATGTTCGTTTGATGCCCGAACTCGTTAATTGTCGCGTTTTAGCAGCAAATAAGCAAGGACTATTTCAATATCATGACAGTATCAGACGGATGTTTTTACCTATTAGATTGGAATTTTCGGGCATTTGTTGAGTTGCTGCGACCATTTCGGCGCAGGAAATTACTTGCCCGACGCCTCAAACTACTTTCATTCTCAACCGGACTTTGATCAACTACGGAAGACGTTGTCACCGTATCAACAGGTGCTGGCACTTGCTGCTCAGGGGAATAAGCGGTTGCACTTTCGCCAACCGATACTGAAGGTCGTATACTTGGAAGAGCATACGGATCACCGGGCGCAGATAGATCAATAATACGCGGCTGAGCTACTTGCTCATAGGTTTGAGCAGGTTCAATCGGTTGAAATGCCTGCGTAGTTTGGGGTGTTGGCTGCACCGCAGCAGGATTAGCAGCATCCAAACGTTGTGAATATGCATCCTCTGGTACGTTGGCAACACTGGCTGTTGACGCAATAACAGGTGGATTTTGAACTGGCGCGCTCTCTACATAGAGAGTTTCCGGCTGATTTTCAGGCACGAATTGCTGTTCTTCTGCCGCATGAACCGACCGAATGGCTTTCAAAATACCATTTTGTACTTTTGGTGCATCATCCAGACGATTGTGAATATATCCAAAAATATGGATGTTCTCCGCCTTCGGGTGGCTACGCGTATTGGTCAAGCGGGCATAAATCGGATTGATCGTGTAATAATTCTCAACCCAAGCAACATTTGAACCAGCAACCCCCACCGGACCCGGAATATCCAGAAGCGCCATATAGGCAATCTCGACGCCCTGGCTTTTAAGATTTCGCGCTGCCGCCATAGAGGCAAGTGCGCCCATGGAGTGACCCACGAAAGCAACCGATTTGGGTTTGCGTTTACGGATATCAGACAATACAGATTCAATTTGTCCAAACCGTCGAACTTCGGTTCGGATACCCTCTTTGTTGAGAGTTTCGGCCATTTTATTGAGGCCGCGGGAGAAATGCATATTCTCGTTCACAAAGGAAAAATCCCCTGCGCCTTTGAACATATACACTTCAAGCGCTTGTGCTTGAATACTGGTTAAACCGATCATGGCCGCTGTTGCGGTCAGATTGAGGATTACGCGATACATGATACCCTCTTTCATAATTTTGCGGCGATACTCTTAACTTTCACCGTTCCTAAAGAGTGAGGGAATGCAGTTACCAAACCGTTACTCTTGACGGGCATAAAATCAGACAAGCCTGATTATTCTGCGCCCACAATCAAAACCCAAAAATGATTGAAACGTGGATTTTTTCCCGATGTATTTCGCGCATAAGCAATCCCGCCAAGCGAATATCGTCGCTTTAACAATATCTTCCGGTGATCAGCAGAATCGAGCCATCCTTGAATGGCGGCATCAATACTGCGATAGCCGACACCAAGATTTTCACCTGCACTATTGTTAAAGCCAACCGCAAAAATACGGCGCTTGAATTTAGTGCTGGGTCCGAACTCATGGCCATATTTACCTGTCCTGCCCATCAATTCAGCATGGTTTTGGGCTGCCTGCATCAACCGTTCGTCCCGCTTGAAGCCAGAGAGAAAATATTTGGAACGCGTCTGCGCCAGCTTATCAAATGCTTCTTCAGCGCTAAAACTTACCACTGTTTGATCATGCGGCGTTTTTTGCTCTTGCGAACCAACACCCTCCAATGACGAACTTGGAGAACATGCGGCCAGAAGGCCCAGTGCTAGAAATGTGCAGATAAGATTTTTCATCTAACCAGTATGCCAAAAGCAGGTTAATGAAATTTCAGTGCCAAACTCTTTTCGTATGCAAGTTTCGGGTGGTGGCAATATCTAAGCCTGATAGAAGCAGAACATGACACAGCAATCCACAAGTCCAACCATCCAAGACTGGCTTTTAATTTTTACCTTGGCTTTGATCTGGGGCGGGTCATTTCTGTTCGGCAGAATTCTAATGTTGGAATGGCCACCGCTTACGGTCGCGTTCCTGCGGGTAGCATTGGCAGCGTGTGCCTTATGGATGTTCCTCATATTCACCAAGCGCATGTTTCCAAAAGATCGAGGCCTGATAGGCGCACTTTTGATCATGGGCGTACTAAACAACGTCATTCCATTCTCGCTCATCTTGTTGGGTCAAAAAGAAATCGGGTCAGGTCTGGCATCTGTCGTGAATGCCATGACCCCGATCTGGACGCTGATCATCGCAAACTTTTTAACGACTGATGAGAAATTTACCTCCAATAAAATCATTGGCATCGTGCTTGGATTTTTAGGCGTGGCTACATTGATTGGTAGTGACTTCGTCAAAGGACTTGAAGCATCGGCATGGGCACAAATCGCTGTGCTGGGCGCAACCATCTCCTATGGATTTGCAGGCGTTTTTGGCAAACGCTTTAAGGGACAAGACCCGATTGTGATCTCAACGGGTCAATTAACAGCGTCGAGCCTGATCATGCTTCCGATCATGTTTTTACTCGAAGATCCGTTCTCCCTATCCACACCAGACTTGGAAATGGTGATCTCATTGGTCGGGTTAGCGCTCCTATGTACTGCGTTCGCGTATATTCTATTTTTCAAAATACTCGCAAGCGCAGGGGCCACAAATGTATCGCTGGTTACATTCTTAGTGCCCGTAAGCGCAATCATTCTTGGTATTGTCTGGCTGGGAGAAACATTAACAATCAATAATCTGATTGGAATTGTGATGATTTTGATCGGTCTCTTATGCATAGACGGGCGCATTCTAAAACTCATTAAAAAGCACTGATTCTCGACACAATTGGGTTTCTCAGCCCTGTCAAACCCTTAAGTGGAAAATTATTCCACCCCCTAACCTATGTGCATTTTCATGCGTTTTTTCAGGCATTTGTGTAAGTATTACAGGTCGCAGATCAATGTCGGTAGAATTTTATCTATTGTTATCTGAAAAATCCGTCTTAAACTTTAGTCTATCGGGGGCCTTAAAGGAGGTCAAAATGGAAGTACTACAAAGAAAAGCAAACTTGGCACTTACAGTAGCGGCATTTGTATTTGTAACAGCTTTTGTATTTGGGTATCTCGGCTAGAGTATTCGCCTGGTTTAATCACTTAAAATTTTCTATTTTCCAGCCAGCCACAAGCTCACTGTGAGCAATTCGGTTGGCTGGGAATGATCAATAGGCTCAGGCGTAAGCTGCGAAGATTTTAGCAATCGCAGACCCGCTTCTGCCAACCAGCCTTTGATTTGTTCATCTGAAAATCCAAGCCATTGATGCGCATGTTCTGATTGTAAAAAATCAAGCGTGTGAGGCGCGAAGTCAGCAATTACCAATCTGCCCCCATTATTCATCGCTTTTGCAGCCTCTTGCACCGCAGATCCCGGGTCATCCAGAAAATGCAACACCTGATGGATAGTTACAAGATCATACGTCCCCGCCTGTATGGGCAGAACGTATAAGTCCCCTTGCCGTGTTTGAACGCGAGACAGATTGGCATTATCAAGACGGGAGCGCGCCAGTGAGAGCATGTCTCTGCTTGCATCAATGCCTGTGCCTTTTTCATACAGGTGCGAAAACAGCTCCAATATACGGCCTGTGCCCGTACCAAGGTCCAGCATCGTTTCCACTTTAGTGTCACCAACCAACTCAAGCATGGCCTGTTCAACCTTCGCCTCATCCACATGAAAAGAGCGTATCTTGTCCCATTCAGATGCGTTGTTTGAAAAGTATTCTGCTGCACGATCTGCCAAACGTTTGCGCACACGCTCCAGCCGCTCATTATCTTTGATTATCTGATTGTCCGTGGGGTTCACCTGTTCAACAAGCGAGTTAACGATACCCGCACCCACACCTTGGTCGGTCAGGCGGAAGTAGGCCCACGCACCTTCTTGATAGCGTTCCAACAGTCCCGCATCACTCAACAGTTTCAAGTGACGCGATATGCGTGGTTGTGACTGACCCAAAATTTCCGTGAGATCGGAGACCGTGAGATCGCGCTGTGCCAAAAGCATCAGCAATCGCAATCGTGTTGGCTCTCCGGCTGCTTTTAACAGATGAACAGTCTGATCCAGCGATAGTGGAGACTTTTCTGACATTGGCAAGCTTTCCCACTCAACTGGAAGATATCCGCATATGTTTATATGAAACACAAAGGAACTGACAAGGCCAATGCAAGCGCCACTTTGATTTAAGGTGAATGCAGATCGTCAGCCGCAGCGGCATATCCACCCCCTGCGCCATCCAAAAAGTGGAAGTGATTATCATCCATGATAGACGGCACAAAACATGTCAAAACTGCTTGGTCTTGCTCGCAAATCCCGAACCGCAACTTACCGTCTGCCTGATGCTTCTCCAGCGTTGTACGCAGGCTTTTAACCTGCGCTTCGCTCAGACTAACCGTCATCCGAATACCGTCCTGAATTTTACGGTAATCCGTATTAAGCGCGGTCACCTGACGATAATGTTTGGGATCGAACTTTCCCAAAGGAATACCTGTTTTATCGAGAAGCCACGCAATCAGGGTTACCAGATACAAAGTGGTTTTGCCCATGCCACTGGCTTTGGCTTCAAGGTCAAGGTTTTTAGGAGGCCACTTAAAGCCCAATCCGCTCTTGGGGAGTGGACTTGCTTCTGGCGTATCGGCACCCAAGAACTTGAAAATATCATCAATCAGTTGGTGATCAATTTCATTTGCACCTTCAACCGGCTCTAATATTAGAGAGACAATCTTGCTACCTTCTTCTTCAATCGGAGTCCAGCGACATGACAGACCAGACAGATCGGGAGACGCCTCCGCGTCTGCATACGCCACTTCATAACGCCCCGCTTTCATAGCAGTCTCAGCCCAGGCAATCCCACCGCCAATAAAAGCAAAGTTTGAAAGCGTATCCGACACACGAACCGAAGTGACCAATACGTCTTGACCGCCAGCATGAATATCGGCCATTGGCACAATCGCAGCGCGCAATTCAAGATCTAGGTCACGGCGCACCCATGACCGTGTTTGTGACAAGGCGGTTTGTACCACATCAAGGTCACCAGGTGAGAATGCAATTGCTGCACCATCACCACCAAAAATATAAGGAAGTGTCTGGTGCCCCAAAGCATTCATCACAGCACTGATCATGGAAACACCTGCCATGTTGACGGCCTTATATCGACCGTCCTTAATTGCCGCGCGCGACTGCACAACATCAGTAACAGCAACATACCAATCAGAGGGTATGGGTTTGTAATTCTCTCTGGGAATTGCGAAAACAAACTGCTCAAGAACCGGAAGAGCATCAACAAAATCAGTGGTTGGGCTTGTTACCAAAATAGACCTCGCATAAGTCCATGCACACTACCTCACATTAAGCCTCTAAGATAGTTACATGCGATCACTTGCTCGACAGAAAGAAATCAAACGCCGATTACGCGCGCTAATTCCCGCTGCAACTATGGAGGATTTTCTTGCAATCGAGACGATTGCAGATGCCGGACATTTGCGCCATCTGCCGCCATCCATTGCCGCATGGCAGGCGGTCACCACACGCGCACGCCACGCTCATACAGACTATGACGACCTACTTGATGATGGCTATGATCAGGAATCTGCCCGCCATTTTGTTCTCGACACAATCAATGAAGTCTTAGAAAGCTGGGGTTGTACCCAACGTCTTGAGGAAAGCGATCGTTGACAGTCTGTAAAGTGCAAGTGACTTGCACTTAGATGATTGCAAAGCTTATCTTCCACCTAAAATTCGATAACACAAAGAGGCAAACCCGATGAACTTTCCAGCCGATTTCCCAATCACCAATAAATGGCCAGCCAAAAACCCCGATCATATCCAGCTATACTCGCTGCCAACGCCAAATGGCATCAAGGTTTCAGTGATGCTTGAAGAAACTGGATTGCCTTACGAACCTCATCTGGTTGATTTCGGTTCAAACGATCAAATGACGCCTGAGTTTTTATCCTTAAATCCAAACAACAAAATTCCTGCGATCATTGACCCTCAAGGTCCGAATGGGTCGCCAGTCTCTTTGTGGGAATCAGGCGCAATATTGATGTACCTTGCCAAGAAGTCCGGCAAGTTTTTGCCGCAAGACCCCGAAGCACATTACAACACGCTTCAGTGGTTGATGTTTCAAATAGCTGGTGCTGGTCCGATTTTTGGACAATTTGGTTTCTTCCATAAATTTGCTGGCAAAGAGATTGAAGACAAACGCCCATATGAACGCTACCAGAACGAAAGCATACGCCTTCTTGGTGTGATCAACCAGCAGTTGGAAAAATCAGCTTATATCGCTGGCGATGAGTATTCGATTGCAGACATCGCATTATGGCCGTGGATACGTGCATTGGGCGGATTTTATGGCGCGACGACAGAACTGGAATTGAACAAAGTACCTGCTGTAAACGCTTGGCTTGAAAAATGTTCTGAGCGCCCCGCTTCGCAAAAAGCGATCAATATTCCTGCACGCGACTAAACAAATGCTTTTACGAACACCACCAAGTCGCAAAACAGCGGCTTGGTATGCAAACCAATAATACTGAACTTATTCGTAAATCCACTGATCCCAAATGCGGGCAGTGAAACTTTCACCTTTTTGAATAGTGCCTTCCCGCTCTACCCAAGCAACAAGTCCGCGCTTCATCTCGGCTGCATCTTTGAAGCTCAAAGCCATATCGATGAATTCAGGGGATTTGGGCGCAAGACCTACATTCTTGGCGATTGACCCACCGGACAATCTGCAAGGCGCGTTGTATCCATCAACACGAAGTGTCACGCCATTTTCAAACATCAACAATGTACGCGGCGGCAGGTAACTCAGATTTGGGATGCCAGAGAAGATTAAGTTTGCGCCAATCCATCCCGGTTGAATCGTCTCAATTCCCATGCCTTTTGCAATCTCGCCAAGTTCCTCTTGCGAAAGAATAGACAAATGCCGCTCGTTGCGCATTTCCGTTCCACGATCATACCAAGGTTCGCGACCGCCCGACTTACGCGTTAGTCCTTCATGAAAGTCACCTTTGACACCACCATATGTCAGATCAAGGCTTTCCACTTCTGCAGACACAAAATCATTATTACTTGCTTTTAAAACCTGCTTCACGGTTCCCGAAAGCTTTTTTGCAGGAATAATTTTCATGGGAACCCCCTCGCGTTTCACATATTCATTCGACACAGACATAAAGACCGCGATACAAATGAACAATATTTGATTTCGAAAAGCATCAAAACAGGACCAAGAGATAGCATGGCAAAAAAACCGATTGTAGCGCTAAACATGCCCGAGGAAGAAGAAGCCCTAACAGAGCGTCAGCAAAAATACCTTGAGGTCTGTGATGAAAAACTTGGTTTTGTCCCCAATGTACTTCAGGCCTATGCGTGGCATTCAACCAAGTTTGAAGGCTTCACCAATCTCTACAATGATCTGATGTTGGGCGATTCTGGTCTCTCAAAACTAGAACGCGAGATGATTGCCGTTGTCGTTTCAAGCGCCAACCATTGCTACTATTGCCTGACAGCCCATGGCGCTGCCGTACGGCAGATATCAGGTGACCCAAAATTGGGTGAACAACTGGTGATGAACTATCGCACTGCTGAATTGGACGATAAGCAGCGCACAATGCTGGACTTCGCTTGGAAACTGACCAAAGACCCTATCGGGATGGATGAACCAGACCGCCAAACACTGCGCGATGCTGGTTGGACAGACCGCAACATCTGGGACATTGCCGCCGTTGCCAGCTTCTTTAACATGAGCAATCGCATGAGCGCTGCAACTGATAAACAACCCAATGATGAATATCACTCAATGGCGCGATAGGTTTTTTCCAAGACTAGAGCGTGTCTGTCTTGGATTGGATCGATTTGATGGGTTGGATTTTTGATTTC
>CAZEPF010000041.1:0-8034 GCA_964514045.1 uncultured Rhizobiaceae bacterium
CTAATGTATGCCCATAATTACCTGATGTAACATAAGAGACAATCTCGCCATCGCGGATGATTGGCTCATTATGATAGATCATCGGTTCCGGGTCTGTGAGTTTGAACTGCACAAGGCGCATTTTCAGGCCTTCTTCTTTTTTGCGCAGGACAGCATCGCGACCAAGGAAGTTTGGCTTATCGGTTTTTACAGCAAAGCCAAGTCCTGCTTCCACCACATGATCTTCACATGTGATGTCATGGCCGAAGTGGCGGAAGCCTTTTTCAATACGGCAAGAATCCATCATGTGCATCCCGCAGAGTTTCAGGTCTAAATCCTGACCTGCCTCATAGAGGGTTTCAAACACATGGCCTGCCATATCGGCAGAAACATAAACTTCCCAACCCAGTTCTCCCACATAAGTTACGCGGTGGACACGGGCGAGCCCCATGCCGATTTCGATTTCCTGGGCCGTGCCAAACGGGTTTACATCATTGGTGAAATCATTCGGGCTAACCTTTTGCAGGAGTTCACGCGAGTTCGGGCCCATGATTGCCAGAACACCTTCACCAGCGGTCACATCTGTTATGACGACATTAAAGTCACCCACATGGCGCATCATCCATGCCTGGTCTGCTTGGCGGGTCGCGGCAGGGGTAACCACAAGGTAGGAAGTTTCCGTGAGGCGGGTAACGGTTACGTCTGCTTCAATGCCGCCAGCATTGTTGAGGAATTGCGTATAGACGATTTTGCCATTGGCAACGGAATAATCACCGCCACCTACATAGTTCATGAAGGCTTCTGCGTCTTTGCCTTCAACCCGTATTTTGCCGAAGGATGACATGTCATACATGCCAACGTTCTCACGAACTGCTTTATGTTCTGCTGCGGAATTTTCAAACCAGTTCTGACGTTTCCATGAATATTGATATTCGCGTTCCTGACCTTCATTGGCAAACCAGTTGGCGCGCTCCCAGCCTGCGATCTCACCCATCACAGCCCCTTTGTCTAGCAGATGGCTGTGAAATGGAGTTCGCCGCACACCGCGTGCAGTATCTTTTTGGCGGTAGGGGAAGTGGTCGGCATATAATAGCCCTAGCGTTTCTTTCGAACGTTCGAAGAGATAATGCTTATTGCCTTGGAATGGCTGCATACGGGCAATATCCACATCGCCCAAATCAAACGGGCGTTCACCATCATTCATCCATTGAGCCAGCGCCATGCCAGCGCCACCTGAAGACTGAATGCCGATTGAGTTGAAGCCCGCACACACAAAATAATTTCGCAAGTTAGGCGCTTCGCCCAGGTGATACGCATCGTCCGGCGTAAAGCTTTCCGGTCCGTTGAAGAATGTATGGATACCTGCCTCTGCCAGCATTGGCATACGGTTGACGGCGTTTTCTAAAATCGGTTCGAAATGGTCGAAGTCTTCTGGCAATTGGTCGAAGCAGAAATCTTCTTTTATGCCGTCCATGCCCCATGGTTTTGCATTGGGTTCAAATGCACCCAGCAGCATTTTACCTGCGTCTTCTTTGTAGTACGCGCATTCGTCGGGAACACGCAGCACTGGAAGTTGCTTTAAGTCTTTGATTGCTTCGGTGACAATATAAAAATGCTCACATGCGTGTAGCGGTACAGATACGCCAGCCATGCGGCCAAGTTCGTGACCCCACATGCCGCCTGCATTGACCACATAATCAGCGTCAATCGTGCCTTGCTCGTCTGCGCCATCGCGTTTCCAGTCAATGCCTGTGACGCGGCCATCCTTTTGGTGAACGGCGGTCACCTTAACCCCTTCGATAACTTGCGCACCGTTTTGTTTGGCACCTTTTGCCATCGCGTGTGCGATGTTGGCGGGATCGCCCTGACCATCAAGGGGCAGGAAAACAGCTCCGGTAACATCCTCAATGTTGAGGTGTTCGTAGCGCTCTTTAACTTCTGTTGGTGAAATCTCTTCGACTTCCACACCAAAGGCACGCGCCATTGAAGCTTGGCGGTAGATTTCTTCCTTGCGCTCGTCAGTCAAGGCAACAGTAATGGAGCCTACGCGCTTAAAGCCGGTGGCAACGCCTGTTTCTTCTTCCAACTTGCCATAAAGTTCCTGACTGTATTTCGCCAGTTTAGTCATGTTTTTTGTTGCACGTAATTGCGCAATCAATCCTGCCGCGTGCCATGTGGTGCCTGAGGTCAATTGCTTGCGCTCCAGCAGGACCACATCTTTCCAGCCTAATTTGGCCAGATGGTAAGCGACAGAACAACCTGCAACACCACCGCCGATGATAACGGCTGATGCTTTGGAAGGAACTGGTTTGCTCATGATCTTAAGTCTTTCTCTATTATGCGTATTGTTCGGTAAATCTGCGTAGGCGGGTGGCTGCTTCTTTCAGGCGTTCTTCGGATTCCCCAAGGCTGATGCGCAAGTGTCCTGCCGCAGTTGGTCCAAAGCTTTCGCCGGGCATCGTTGCAACAAGCTCGTCTTCGAGAAGTTTGAAGGCAAATTCTTGTGTGTTTTTCGTTTTGGCCCGCACGTCCAGCATGAAATACATGCTGCCCGGTTTGTTCAAAACACGAATGGCATTGGTTTCACCCAAAGCCGCTAAAAATACTTCGCCGCGTCGCTTGTAGGTGGCTGCAATATCATCGACGCCAAAATCTCCGTTGAGAGCGTCCGCTGCAGCCTTTGAGATAAAATCACACATGCCGTAATTGCTGACTAGATTATGCTGGCTAAAATTATATGCCATTGCCTCTGTTGAAGCGATCCAGCCAATGCGCCAGCCCGTCAGGCCGTGGCTTTTTGACATGGAAAGAACGGCCAGTGTTCTGTCGCGCATTCCGTCAATTGCCATGGGGGAAATATGCTGGCCGTTGGAAAGTGACCAATATACCTCATCGCTGATTACCCAAAGGTCGTGGCGCTCGCACACATCGGCAATCGCTTCCAGTGTCTCGCGGGTATAGATAGCGCAAGTTGGATTATTGGGTGTGTTGAGCAGGATTGCTTTTGTGTTGTCCTGAATGGCCGCTTCAATGGCCTCTGCCTTGGGTTGGAACCCGTCATCCGAGTAAGCGTCTACCAGAGTGAAGCTTGCACCCGCTGCACGAATTGTTCCGGGGTAAGTTACGTAATACGGGCTGATCGCAATCACATGATCGCCGGGGTCAATCGCTGCTTGCATGGCAGCGTAAAGACAGGCTTGTCCGCCTGGCATCGCCACTATTTCCGACGGCTTTATTTCTACGCCCAATGCCTTGCAGGAGAGGCGCGCCATTGCTGAACGCAAATCTGGTTTGCCTGGAATGTCTGTGTAATTGTGATGGCCTGTATCAAGGGCTGTTTTACACGCATCAATCGTAGGCTTTGGTGCATCGAAATCATGTTCGCCGATGCTCGTCATGATGATGTCTTGACCCGCGCGCTGGCGCTTCAAGGCTTCGAGATAAACTTCCCAGCCTTCTAGGTCAGTTTCTGAAATTTGCGAGATGCGGGATGAGGCTTGTGGCATTATCTGAACCGACGATTGAGTTCAGCAATGTGTGCCGGACCAACCTCACAACATCCACCGATAATAGTTGCGCCATCTGCAATCCATTCAGCACAAAAATCTGCATATGCATCAGGGCCTAAATCTGTGCGGGCTTCCAAATGGGCTACGGTGCCGCCAATGGCAAGATTGTCCGCCTTGGTAAAGCCATTTGCATAGGCACCAAAGGGCAGTCCACAATCAGCTAAAATTTTTATGCCGGTACTGATGGCTTCTGGTGGTGAGCAGTTGAGTAGAATTGCATTTGCGCCTGCTTCTTTCACAACTTGTATCGCTTCATCAAGAGGCTCTTGCGAGCGCAGTTTTGTGCCGTCTTTTTCCATGACGCTCAACGCGCACCAAACGGGTTTTCCACTTTCTGCAGCTGCTTGAGTGGCAGCCTTGGCTTCTTTAATCGAAGACATGGTTTCACAAAGAAACACATCTACACAATCTTGCTGAACTGCCACGATGCGTTGATAGGTTTTCAGGCAGGTATCAAAGTCGGGGGCATTTTCAGGGTGGTAACTCCCAAACAAGGGTGAAAGGCATCCGGTCAGTTTTGCGTTTGAGCCTTCCACACTGCGCTTTGCAATTTCGATTGCCTTGGCTTGCAGTTTATCAAACAGGTCTTCTGACGCATCACGCGCCAAACGTTCTGGTGTCGTTGAGTAGGTGTTGATCGTAATAAAGTCAGCACCTGCTTTAACATAATCACGATGTACGGCTTCCACGATTTCCGGTTCGTCCATCATGACCTTTGCAGACCATAGGGGCGAGGGCGGTTGCGATGAGCGATGGATAAGTTCCTGGCCCATTCCACCGTCTAGGAGTGTGATGTCAGTCATTCGTGAACCTTGCCCCATTTGTCTTTGTAGATAGCCAGCATTTCATCTTCTGTTACCCCGTCATCATAGGGTGGTGTGGTCATGAGTTTGACGCGCTCGGCGTTGATTTTTACAATTGCATTGATGCGATGCGACAGGGTTGAAAACGCTTCATCCCAAATTGGAAACAGGGTCTCAAAGTCACTACTTCCTCGTTGTGCGACTTCCACCGAGCCAAACACCCGAATGCCCTTGCGCAACCAGATATCAATGAAGTTCACTTCCATCTTTGGTGTGTGTGAAAGGTTTTCCATTGTGTTGGGTGACCTGATTTCTGCAAAGGCTATGGTTGCATCATCCAGCACAATGAACGTGCCTTTGGGTGACAGAGACGGCATACCGTCTTGTGTCACCGTAGCAACAAAGCCAAGCGGGAATCGTTTAATCAATTCCTTAGAAAAATCATTCAATGGCATAGTTGTGTACCCAATCAATTGTTTGGTGAAAGGTTCCGCTTAGGCGCGGATCCTTTCATTGGCAGGGTCCCAAAGTGGTTGGTCTTCTTGCACAACCGCCTTGTAGCGTTTGCCGTAAAGTTCAACTTCTACTTCTGTGCCCGGCGCTGTTAGGTCTTCACGCAACATGCCAAGGGCAATTGATGCGTTAACGCGGTAGCCCCAAGCGCCTGATGTGGTTTCACCCACAACGTCGCCCTTGTGCCAAAGCGTTGACATGTAAGGTGCGTCGCAATCACCACCTTCAACAATAAGCGTTACAAAACCTTTTTTACGGCCCTGTTGCTTTTCATTGAGGATTGCCTGTTTGCCGGGGAAATCCTGTGGTTTGTCGAGTTTCACAAACCGTTCCATGCCCCCTTCAAGAAGGGTGTAGTCGGTTGAAAGATCGCCCTTCCATGCGCGGTAACCTTTTTCGATGCGCAGGGAGTTTAGCGCATACATTCCAAACGGCTTTGCACCTTCTTCCAGCAATGCACCGTAAATCTTTGGCATGTCTGCATTGGCGGCATGAACTTCCCAGCCAAGTTCTCCGGCAAATGAAACACGAGCAAGGAAGGCACGGTTATCCGCAACGGTTGCAACCTGATGGGTAAGCCAGCCAAGTGAGAAGTCTGCATCTTCACAAATGCCGGATAAAATCTCGCGAGATTTTGGTCCGGTTACGATCAGCGTCGAGAACTCTGTCGTGTGGTCTGACAGTTTGATGTTGCTATCTTTCGGGATGCTATCTCTAAGAACTTCAAAGTCATGCCATTGAGCAGATGCTGCCGTGATCAATGTGAAGTGGTCCTCTTCGTGACGGATGAGCGACATTTCGGTTAGGATCCGTCCGCGATTATCCGGAAAATAGCCCAGGTTCATACGCCCGACTTTTGGCAATGCGCCAGCAATTCTGCCACGCAGGAATTCAGCGGTTCCTTCACCACGTAAGGTGAAGCGGGAGAAACCTGGAAGATCAAGCACGCCGCAATGATCGCGTACGGCTTCAGCTTCTTCTTTCACGCGTTGCTCCCAAGGGCCGGAACGTGACCATGTATGGGTTGCTTCTTCTGATGTGTCATCGCCATCTTTTGCAAACCAGTTGGCGCGTTCCCAACCGTTATAAGCACCCATGACGCCGCCTTGCTTGCGCACCATTTCGTCCACAGGAGAAAGCTTCTTGTCGCGTCCTGCAGGCCACTCATGGTGAGGGAAGTGCATTGCGTATTCATGGCCATAGGTTTCCATGGCTTTTTGGTATGTGTAGTCGTGGTCCGCATAGTCTGTGTAGCGGCGGGGATCGCAAGACCACATGTCCCATTCGGTTTCGCCGTGGATGATCCATTCGGCTAAAACTTTACCTGCGCCACCACCCTGGGCAATGCCGAATGTAAAGGAATGGGCTTCAAAGGCATTTTGAACACCAGGCATCGGGCCAATCAGGGGAAGGCCGTCCGGTGCGTAAGGAATTGGTCCGTTGATAACACGGCCTACGCCTTGTGAACCTAAAATTGGGACGCGCGCCATTGCGTCTTCAATATACCATTCCAGGCGGTCCAGATCATCTGGATAAAGCTGGAATGAGAAGTCGTCTGGCATCGGGTCTTCTGGTGTTACCCAGTGTGCCTTACAATTGCGTTCGTAAGGTCCGAGGTTCAAACCGTTTTTGTCCTGACGCAGATAATAAGATGTGTCGACATCGCGAAGCAGCGGCACTTTATGACCTTGTTCTTTGGTCCAAGCTTCAAGCTCTGGAATTTCTTCTGTGAGGAAATACTGGTGAGACATGGTAACCTGTGGAACCGTGCGGCCACCATATTGCTTGAACCATTCGCCAACACGCTGGGCATAATAACCTGCCGCGTTGACTACATACTCACAGCGAATATCGCCTTTTTCCGTGTGTACTACCCATTCGTCACCCTCTTTGGAGACACCTGTTGCCGGACACATGCGGATGATTTTCTGACCCATTTCACGCGCACCTTTTGCAAGTGCTTGTGTGAGTTGTGCAGGGTCAATGTCACCATCAAGCGGATCCCAAAGACCGCCTTCAAGATCATGCGTCTCAGTGAAAGGGTGCTTTTCCTTAATGTCGTCCAGCGACATGATATCCATTTCAAGGCCTTGATAACGGCCCATGCCAGCAACGCGTTCAAACTCCTGCATCCGCTCTTTTGTATGGCCCAAGCGGATAGAGCCTGTGACAGCGTAGTTCATCGGATAATCAACTTCGTCCGCCAAGCCGCGATAAAGCTCAAGTCCGTAGCGCTGGATGTTCATGATGCCCCATGATCCGGAGAAGTTTGGACAGTTGCCCGCTGCGTGCCAAGTGGAGCCTGCTGTGAGTTCGTTTTTCTCAAGCAATACACAATTGGACCAGCCCGCTTTGCCCAGATGATACAATCCGGATACGCCAACCACGCCACCTCCGATTATGACGACGCGTGCTGTTGATGGAATTTCTGCCATTTCTCTTCCCTTAATCTAATATACGGGTGGGGAAACCACCCAAATTGCAATTGTTGTTGTGTTTGTAGTGTTGCGCCAGCGATAGGGCTCACCTGCAAAGCGAAACGAATCCCCTTTGTTCAATGTGTGCCATTTGCCTGCGATTTCGATTTCGAGTGAACCGGATATGATATAACCAGCTTCTTCTGTGTCTCTTTGTTGTGCTTCTGCCAGAACCGCGCCGGGCGCAAATTCCGAGCGGATGATTTCAAAGCTGCCGCCAAGGTCGGGAGAGAGGAGTTCCTCAACCAGACCCTCTTCTGGATTGCCCAGTTTGCGTCGGCAATCTGCTCGGACAATATGTTCCGAACCGCTTTGGGAGGATGGGGTGTCGCCAAAGAAGAAACTCAAAGGCACATCAAACAGGCGTGCGATGTTTCTCAAGTCTGAAATAGAAGGTTCAGACAGGCCGCGTTCGATTTGGCTGACAAAGCCAACGGAGCGTTCAATGGCTTCAGCAAAATCGATTAGGGTTATGGAGCGGGATTTGCGCAGCGCACGAATATCTTTGCCAACGGAATTTATACTTTCCGTAGGTGTTTGTGGTTTTTCTGCGGTGGCAACGCCCATATAATCCTCTCTGGCTGGAATCTGCGTCCAGAAGAATTTCATGGTTTATCAGGCTCGTGAAAAAATCAAGGAAAATTTCACGAAATGACTTGAGAAATCTCAGATTGTGCAGGTGTTGGTAAATAC
>CAZEPF010000041.1:8044-17497 GCA_964514045.1 uncultured Rhizobiaceae bacterium
CCGTTAGCCCGTGCCAAACCGTCGGCGTTCTTTCATTCGTTCATGGCTTTCAGCCGTACCATCGTGCCAGGAGCCGAAGACCTTATCCCAAGGAACTTCCAGATTGCCGTAATTACACTCGAAATATCGATGGTGCATCTGATGGTGAAAACGCCCCAAGGACAAACGGTCTTTGTCACCAATGACCCACCCTTCAAATCCCGTATGTGAAGTGGCGGCGGTTAGTGCCTGATGTTGCAGATGAAAGAGAATATGGATGGGATGGCTGGCCACTACAAAATGAATCAATACTGAACTGAAAAATAGCAAGGTTTCAATCGGGTGCATGGAAAGGCCAGACCATGGTCCAATATTGGTATTTCGGTGATGGACTGCATGGGCAATACGGTACATCGGCGCCCAATGTAAAAAGCGATGTATCCAGTAGAAATGAAACGAAATCCAAAGCGGTATCAGGAAAAACTGTAGGGCAAACCAAACCGGATTATCAGGCCATAGCAATAGCGGCGCATAGCCGTTTGCGATGGCGTAAAACATAATCGTTTCATATACAGTCCAAAGTGTTACGCCGCTTGCCAGTGTCCAGAACATATTATCATACAATTGGTTGCCAAACTTGTAGATGCTGGCATTTGCGGGGAGGTCACGTTTATCGAATTTTCGATCAGATTTTTGTTTGCGGGCAGAGTGGAAATACCAGTGTAAGCCGCCTGCAACGATGCACATTAAAATGATGTTGCGGATAAAGATGCCTGCAATCCATTGCCAATGAAACTCAGCTGTTGTCTCGAGCGAGGGTTGAAACCAAAACCAGCAAGCCGAGGCTAGAGCAATCAAGATTAAATTCTCGCCGATCGTAAACCAGCTTACCGCAAACCATTTGAGAATTTTGGAAGGTTCAGGCGGCCATGAAAAAAGCGGCGAGGTTTGCACAGGCACGTTCGGCATATAATGCCATTGGTTATTAAATCGTGCCTGTTTGTCTTGATCAGTGCTCATCACAATACCATGCCTCTTAGCGAGGCAATGTTAAAGCGAAAATTTCAAACCCCAATATCAGTCCACAATGAACGGAGTTTTATCGACATTGGAGTATGAGGAATTGGCTGCAATGATATCTGAAAGGGATAGGTTGTTCAGATAGGCGATTTCCTCTTGCGATGCACTTCTTGAATAGAAGTTGGGATCAGCAATTGCGGTGCGTGCAAATTGCTCGTCCACAATAGAGGTAAACGTGCTGCCCAACATAGAATTGCCAAACGGCTTTTCAGACAGGCCACCTACCCACAGGTCGATATCGTCCGGTGAATTGTAAGTTTGCGCCAATTGTTGACCAACGCCGTCCTGGAAGATCGGATCGTCAAAACTTGTGATGCGGTGAAGGCCTATTGCTTCGCGCATGTCATTATAGGACGGAAGGTTGTGATCGCGTCCGCGCTGGACGTTTAAGGATACCAAGTCCAATCGTGGTCCAGCCTGATCAGGTGAGCCAAGCAGACGGTTGCGCAATTCATCAACGATTTTTGCATCGACCTTTTGAGCTTTCTGCTCGCTTTGGCCGGACAGAATAGAACCAATGCCGTTTGTCTGGGTGAAATCAGGCCGGAAGAAAACCTCGTCTAATCCGGCTTGTTCTAAACCACCGTCTTTATTCATGTAGGCAACGGTGCTGTTGACCATGGTATGGCCAAGCCTGAATGCGGCGGTTGAAAATTCTGAAGAAACCTGACCGCTAACCGTTGCCGGATTATATCTCACACGCGATGAAACAGGCGCTTCGCCACCAAGGAGTGTTGGCAGAAATTCGTTATAGGTAATTGCTTGGATTTCGTTTGAGACAATGCGTCGTGCTTCGTTGAAAATCTTGTCGTCTGACCAGCTAGGGTTTTTGTCTGCAATCAAGCCTGCCTGACGGTTATGCTCACGTGCAAACAATGTCTGCAGCGATAGAAGCCCTGGTTGTTCTGCTGCACGGGAATCGCCAGAAAGAACAACATCTTTTTCATCTGGAAGAAGATGTCCGTTTTCATCGAGTTTTAGTTTGCCGCCTTCATAGCTGCGCAGGCTGGCAGTTTTTTCTGCTGTAGCGCCATAGACCATAGAACCGTCGATTAGTGCTGTCTGGGTATTGATCTGCTCGCGTTGGCCATCTTTGCCCGTTGTTGCTTCCGATCTCGTAAACGGAATAAATGCGCCACCGGTATGGGCAGGATCAAAATTGCGATCACCACGCGGTACAGAAATGTTCGCAGCTGTTTCCCCTTCTTCAGTTTTGATCATGTCATGGTCAATGAATTGTCCCCAAGACCATAATAAATCCGAGGCATTATTGGCGTTGGATGTTTGCTCGCCGTTTTGCGCTGAAACTGTATTTGAGATTTCACGTGGGTTCGGGCGATCCTGACCGGACAGTTCACCTTTTTCAGACGCTTTATCAATTGGCCCTAGTCTGATGTAGGTGTCACCAGCCTTTGGCACATCGCGTGTTGGAACATCAGGATTTGTTGGAGTATCCGGTGTGTCTGGAACGTCCGGTGTATCAGGATGATCCGGTGTGTCTGGAACGTCTGGTGCATCAGGTTGGCTAGGGGTTTCCGGCTCACCGTGACCCGGATTAATGTCTTCACATGTATCGGGAGTTTGAGGATTTGACGGGGATGTTGTTGTGTCGTTGTCCTGACTCGGGTTTGTCGGCACTGACGGGGTGTCTGATCCTGTGTCAGTATTTTGATGTTCACTGATCAGTTGTTGAACAAGTTGCGCAATCACATTCACAAGTTGTGAGATCACCTGCAAAGCAAACTTGTTTATTCCAGTATTGATCGCCTGTGGACTTGCTGAATTTTGATGAACCGCAAATGTATTGGCAGTGATGGTTTGACATCGTGATTTACACTGGCCTGAATTTTTACCTTTGCTGCCCGTGTTTGCCAATTGTGAGTGAACAGACAGTTGAGAAACTCGGTTGCCAAACTTTTTAGAAGCGTCGCTGCCTTGATTCAGCTTTTCACCATTGATGAAAATATTTCTTGTAGAATTGGATATTGTAGTCATTGCCGTCTCCGATAACCTTGCTTGGCTACGCCTCGATCACGTATTGTTGATCGCACTCTCTGATAAGCGGTCATTTGAATGAATTGGGATTGAATACTGATTTGCCGCAAAGAACACTGAATACCTAGGGTAAACTACGTAGGGGCTCAGTATCTGGTGCTGTAAATGACTTAGTTGCTGTCAACGACTGGTCCGTTTAAAGAGCAGGCATGTAGGAGAATTATTTAGTGCCACGATCCATCATGTTTCAGGGAACAGGTTCCGATGTCGGCAAAACAGTGCTGGTTGCCGGGCTTTGTCGTGTGCTGAAAAACCGTGGCCTTAGGGTTAATCCGTTCAAGCCGCAAAACATGTCAAACAATGCAGCTGTTGCAAAAGCCGATGATGGTGAGGGCGAAATTGGACGTGGGCAATGGTTACAGGCACTGGCTTGTGGTGTGACGCCGACGGTGCATATGAACCCCGTTCTTCTTAAACCTCAAAGTCAGATCGGTTCCCAAGTGGTTGTGCAGGGCAAGGTGTGGGGGGCTGCAAAAGCACGGGAATATTTGGGGCTAAAACCTAAATTGATGAAAGCTGTTTTAGAAAGTTATGAGCGGGTCAAAGCAGATAGCGATATCGTAGTAGTAGAAGGGGCAGGGTCTCCGGCAGAGATCAACCTTCGCGCTGGCGACATTGCCAATATGGGTTTTGCAGAAGCTGCAAACGTTCCTGTGATTTTAATCGGTGATATTGATCGTGGCGGGGTGATTGCCTCAATCGTGGGAACGCATACGATTTTACCAAAAGAAGATCGTGACAGGATTTGCGGATATCTCATCAATAAGTTTCGCGGTGATATTTCGCTTTTCGATGAAGGATTGACTTCAATCAGCAAGTTTACCGATTGGGGCTCGTATGGAATTTTACCGTGGGTTGATGCGGTTAAACGATTGCCCGCGGAGGATTCAGTTGCACTTGATAAGTTGAGCACATCAAGTTCTGATGGCTTTCATGTTGTGGTTCCTGCGATGGGTAAGATTGCAAATTTTGACGATCTTGATCCATTCATATCCGAGCCGGGTGTGTCGGTTACGTTTTTGCGCAAAGGCGATGAGTTTCCTCAAGCCATAGACCTTCTGGTTCTACCGGGTTCAAAGTCTACGATTTCGGATCTGACAGAATTACGCGAAAACGGCTGGGAAGAGCCTATCCAAACTTATGCGTCAGGCGGTGGCGTTATTATCGGTATTTGCGGTGGGTATCAGATGCTAGGAAAACGTGTGATCGACCCTCATGGGTTTGAAGGTGATATAAGAGAAATTGAGGGGCTAGGATTGCTGGACGTAGAAACCAAACTCGTGCCAGAGAAAATAGTGAAAACCTCTTCACCTAAATCCAAAGAATTTGCGTGCGATCTTGAGGGATACGAAATCCATATGGGTGTGACCCAAGGTGTCGATTGTGAACGTGCTATGGTCCAATTTGATGGTCGCGCTGATGGGGCGATTTCTTCAAAGGGCAATGTGCGTGGATGCTATTTGCATGGTTTGTTTGGTGCAGATGTCTATCGCAAATCCCTGCTACAGAGCCTTGGGTTTGAGGTTGATGCAACGCTTTCTTATCGGGCCAGTGTTGAGCAGGCATTAGACGAGCTTGCAGACGATATGGAGCATTATCTGGATATCGATGGGTTGCTCCAGATTGCAGAAAATTAAGCTCTATTCATAAACAGAATATCAAGCATTCTCACTTATGGTGTTATCCGGAGGCAGGATAGCATGAATGGATTTCTGACAGATTTAATACTAAACTTGGGCATGCTGTTAATCCACATGGTGCCATTTGGTATTGCATGGAGAATATGGTCTCGATCCAAGTTTGTCCGCACTAAGAAGTCGTTATTTGCTGATGTCTTAGCGATTATCTATTTGCCAATTACCATTAGTTTATTTTTCTCTTTTTTGTTTGCTGGAGAATCAAATGCTGCGACCGGAAACGCCACCGCATGGTTTATCATTTTCAGCGTAGCAACGTTTGGAATTTTCCCACTTATTACCCTAACTTGTTTCTACATGTCCGGTAGATTGGCTGGAAAATTTACATATTGGCGACGATCCAAGAAAGCGATGTCATCAACAAGTTTTGGGCGTGGTGGAGTTTCAGGCGCGTAGTGTGCCTGAATAGTCTGGTGACTAGTGCTTACAGTTTTTCATCCTAATTCATAAAAACATCATAAGACTGCTTCAAAGCTTGGCCATTTATGGATATGGGTAGGCATGAAACTTATGCGGTGGTGTTATGGCAGTTGAAACAACATTTATTCTTGGTGGAGCGCGGTCTGGTAAAAGCGCCTTTGCTGAAAGTCTTGCGCTCAGTTCGGGCCTTAAACCTGTATATCTTGCAACAGGGCGTGCGTTTGACGATGAAATGGTGGAGCGCATCGAGGGCCATCAAGACCGTCGTGGCGATGAATGGGAGACGATGGAAGAGCCTTTAGCGCTGGTTGATGCTCTTGCCCATGCTGCTATTCCCGGGCGTATTATTCTCGTTGATTGCCTGACGCTGTGGATTACCAATCTGATGATGGCGGAAGCCAATGTCGAGAAGGAAGTCAAAGGCCTTTCCAATGCACTAGAAGCACCCAAGGCACCCATTATCATTGTTTCTAACGAGGTCGGGCAGGGTGTTGTGCCGGATAATAAAATGGCGCGCGAATTTGTTGATTTGTCGGGACTGGCGCATCAGCATATTGCAGCACGCTGTACACACACTTACCTCGTGACGGCAGGATTGCCGCAAAAACTTAAATAAGGTCTTGATTATGGATGCGCAAAAAATACCAGCAACGGTGATTACCGGCTTTTTGGGTGCTGGGAAAACCACTCTTATTCGCAACATGCTTCAAACGGCTAACGGCAAACGCATTGCGCTGATCATCAACGAGTTTGGTAATCTTGGCGTAGATGGTGATGTGCTAAAAGGGTGCGGGGATGAAACCTGCACAGAAGACGATATTGTTGAACTGAACAATGGATGTATCTGCTGCACGGTTGCTGATGATTTTGTGCCCACAATAGAAAAACTTCTTGAGCGCGAAAATCGACCTGACCATATCGTGATTGAAACTTCTGGCCTTGCTTTGCCACAACCTTTGGTAAATGCGTTCAACTGGCCTGAAATTCGCGAGCAAGTCACAGTTGATGGCGTAGTGACGGTGGTGGATTCACGTGCGGTAGCCGACGGGCGGTTTGCCGATGATGTTGATCGCGTGAATGCCCAACGCGCAGAAGATGAAGCACTGGACCATGAAAGTCCGCTGGAAGAATTGTTCGAAGATCAACTGACTTGTGCTGACATGATAATTTTCAACAAGTCGGATCTGGTCGAGGGTGATGTGTTGGATAAAGTGCAGGCGGAAGTAGGGAAACGTATCTCGCGTTCGGTCAAACTTATTAAATCCTCTCACGGCTCATTGCCCGCAGAAGTTCTGCTGGGTTTGGATAGTGCTACTGAAACAGATGTTCACAACCGTAAATCCCATCATGAAATGCACCATGATGCGTTTCATGCGGAACATGGTGATGATGCCGAGCACGAACATGACCATGATCATGATGAGTTTGAAAGCTTCGTTGTGTCTGGTAGTTCTGTAGCGGACCGTGATGCGCTTGTTAGTGGATTGCAGTCTATCATTGAAGAACATGATATTTTGCGCCTTAAGGGATTTATTGCGCTGGATGGAAAGCCGATGCGGCTGGTTGTTCAAGCGGTTGGCAATCGTGTGGATCACTATTTTGATCGTGAATGGAGCGATGAAGAAACGCCAAACTCCCGTCTTGTTGTAATCGGTCTGGAAGGCTTGGCGCATGACAAAATTTCTAGCCAAATCTCGGAGTTGATGGGCTAGCCAGTCGATGCATCTTCTTCTTGCTCAAAAAGGCTCGGTCAACGAAACTGCGGAAGCTGTTGATCTAGGGCAAACGCCTGCTGATCTGGTTTTTTTGTCAGCGGCTGATACCGAGCTTTCTTCGTTAGCATCTGCAAAGCAGCAGCTTGGTGGACATGTCGTAGAACTTCGCCTCGCTAATCTCATGCAATTGTCTCATCCTATGTCGATGGATGTGTATGCGGAGAATACACTTCGTAAGTCCCGTCTACTGATTGCTCGTGTTTTGGGAGGTGTCAGCTATTTTGAATACGGGTTGGATAAGCTCCTAGAGACTGCGCAACAACATGGTTTGCAACTTGTTGTTTTGCCTGGTGATGACAAGCCTGATCCGTCTCTTGCGCGGTTTAACACGTTGGCTGGTGAAGTGGTGGACCGCATATGGGATTACCTGAAACAAGGTGGCCCTGAGAACATGGCCAATCTGTTGCGCTATGCGTCTCATATTTTGGATAATGGTGAAGAACCTAACGAACCTGCTCCTTTGATGAAGGCAGGGGTATGGTCTCCCATTCACGGTATCTGTGATCTCGACACATTAAGAAAAGATTGGGTGCCTGATGCACCTGTTGCTGCGATTTGCTTTTATCGCGCTCTTGTTCAATCCGGTGGATTGCAGCCGATTGAAGCTATGATCAAAGGATTGCACGACAAGGGTGTCAATGCGCTTCCACTATTTCTCTCCAGTTTGAAGGACCCCGTATCCGTTGAAATCATGCGAACCGTGTTTGCGGACGCTGACCCCGGATTGGTTCTCAATACAACGGGGTTTGCTGTGTCTTCCCCGACAGGTGATTATCATGGAACTGTGCTGGATGAGGGTGGTCGGCCCGTCCTTCAAATTGTGCTGGCTGGCAGTTCACATGAAGCTTGGTCAGGTTCAACACAAGGATTGTCTGCGCGTGATCTTGCCATGAATATTGCCCTGCCAGAAGTTGACGGGCGTGTGTTCACACGTGCGATTGCCTTTAAGAATGCAAAGACATTCGATGATGCCGTGCAATCCAATATCGTGGTGCATGAAGCAGATGAAACGCGTGTACAGTTTGTCTGTGCGATGGTTGCAAATTGGCTGTCATTACAAATGGCACCAGCACACGAAAAGCGTGTGGCGCTAATCATGGCGAACTATCCAAATCGCGATGGGCGGCTTGGAAATGGCGTGGGCCTTGATACACCGGCCGGCAGCATAAATGTACTGAGTGCTATGGTCGACAAGGGCTATAGTTTGAGCAAGTTTCCAGAAACAGGAGATGCGCTAATAGAGCATTTACAAGAAGGCCCAACCAACGCCGCCACCGATGGGCGGGTCATTCGCGAAACGATATCGCTTGATGAGTATAAGCGCGTGTTCGCGTCTCTCCCGCAGCAGGTTCGAGAAGAAGTAACCGAGCGTTGGGGTGCGCCGGAGACCGATCCATTTTATCTCAAGGACCGAGATGCTTTAGCTCTGCCGGTCTCAAAATTTGGAAATGTGGTGGTCGGCATTCAGCCTGCGCGTGGCTATAATATTGATCCTACTGATACGTACCATTCGCCCGATCTTGTGCCGCCTCATGGTTATATTGCGTTTTATGGATGGCTTCGAAACCAGTTTGGTGCGCACGCGATTATTCATATGGGCAAGCATGGAAATCTGGAATGGTTGCCGGGAAAGGCATTGTCTTTGAGTGAGACGTGTTATCCCGAAGCGGTGATGGGGCCGGTACCAAACCTGTATCCGTTTATCGTCAATGATCCTGGTGAGGGGACACAGGCAAAGCGGCGTATTTCGTCGGTTATTATTGACCATCTGACACCGCCGCTAACACGCGCTGAAAGCTATGGCCCATTGCGTGATCTTGAAGCTCTGGTTGATGAATATTACGAGGCAGCGGGAAATGATCCGCGTCGTCTTAAATTGCTGAAAAAGCAAATCCTGGAATTGATAGAAGACATTGGCCTTGATGCGGATGCAGGTATTATCGCTGATGATGGTGACACTGAAAAACTTGAAAAGCTTGATGGGTATTTGTGCGAGTTGAAAGAAATGCAAATCCGTGACGGATTGCATATTTTTGGAGCCTCCCCGCAAGGCCGTTTGCAGGATGATCTGGTCACCGCACTTGTGCGTGTGCCAAGAGGGGTTGCAGAAGCAGGTGATCAAAGCTTGCAGCGCGCGATTGCCAATGATCTTGAGCTTTTATTTGATCCGCTTGATTGTGACATGGGTTCTGCTTGGTCAGGAAAAACACCTGATATTCTAAATCAGATGCTGGATGATCCTTGGCGCAGCAATGGCGATACGGTGGAGCGCATTGAACTGCTTGCCACAAAGCTGATCTCTGGTGAGGTAAAATGCGAAAAGACTTGGAGCCAAACACGGTTCGTATTGGATGCTATCGAAACCAGTATTCTTCCAGACGTTCGGGCATGTGGAACCCATGAAATTAAAAACCTACTGACAGGATTGGAAGGTAAGTTTGTTGTGC
>CAZEPF010000041.1:17507-18933 GCA_964514045.1 uncultured Rhizobiaceae bacterium
ACCATCAGGAGCGCCCACGCGAGGTCGCCTGGATGTATTACCCACGGGGCGGAACTTTTTCTCGGTAGACAGTCGCGCAGTGCCAACGCCTGCAGCGTGGGAATTGGGTAAAAAATCTGCAGAACTTCTGATCAAACGCTTTCGCCAAGATAACGGCGAGTGGCCTACTTCTTTTGGGTTATCTGCTTGGGGTACATCCAACATGCGCACAGGCGGGGATGATATCGCGCAAGCTCTTGCCCTGATAGGAGCAAAACCTGTTTGGGATCATGCGTCCCGCCGTGTCACTGGGTATGAGGTTATGCCACTTGCTGAATTGGGGCGTCCGCGTGTTGATGTCACCTTACGGATTTCAGGGTTTTTCCGCGATGCATTCCCAACGCAGATTGAACTGTTTGACAATGCTATTCGCGCGATCGGATCACTGGAAGAAGAACCACGCGAAAACCCTATCGCAAAGCGTATGGGAGATGAGCAAGAGGCTCACATCGCAAAGGGTTTGTCATTCGATGAAGCAACGCGGCGTGCGGGCTATCGGATATTCGGGTCAAAACCCGGAGCCTATGGTGCCGGCCTACAAGCTCTTATTGATGAAAAAGGATGGGAACAGCGCGAGCATCTTGCGGATGCCTATATGAGTTGGGGTTCTTATGCTTATGGCGCAAAAGAGCAGGGTGCAGAAGACCGCGAAGGGTTCTCCAATCGGTTAGCTGGCGTTGAAGCGGTGGTTCACAATCAGGATAATCGTGAGCATGATCTGCTGGATTCCGATGACTATTATCAATTTGAAGGCGGCATGACCGCAGCTGTTGAGAAAGCATCTGGCAATCGCCCGAAAGTATATCATAACGATCACTCTCGACCGGAAAAGCCTGTGATTCGTGCGCTGGAAGAAGAGATCGGGCGTGTTGTTCGTGCGCGCGCTGCCAATCCAAAATGGATCGCGGGTGTTATGCGTCATGGCTATAAGGGCGCTTTTGAAATGGCGGCAACGCTTGATTATATGTTTGCATTTTCTGCAACAACCGGCGCTGTCGGCAACCATCATTTTGAACTTTTGCATAATGCGTATCTGGTGGATGACGATGTGCTTGAATTCTTGCGGGATAAGAATCCTGAAGCGCTTAAAGAAATGGCAGATCGTTTTTTAGAGGCGATTGAACGAGGGCTCTGGGTGCCGCGCTCAAATTCTGCAAAGTTTGAACTTGAGCAACTTGCAGACCACCATAATTCATGATCAGAATAGACGTATCAAACATAGGAAATTGCAATGGCTGAAAAATCAGATCGCCTTAAAAATATGAGTGAAGACGAACTTAATGCGCGTCACACCGAGAAGATGAAAAAGAAGAAGGCGGCTCGTGACAAGATTATTGCAACAAAGACCATCGAAAAAGGCCTGACCATTGTTCACTCAGGCAAGGGC
>CAZEPF010000042.1:0-18738 GCA_964514045.1 uncultured Rhizobiaceae bacterium
AGCACAAACGCCACGGCGTTCAAACGGTTCAATCCAAGCCAGATACGCTCTAAACTCAATCAGCAACAGGGTTTGAACGAAAGCAATCGCAATGTTAGATTTTACCACCAACCAGAAACTGCGACCCACTGCATGAAACTCGACGATATTGATCTGAAAATTCTCAGACTACTTCAAGCTAAATCCGATATGCCCATCAATGAAATTGGTACAGCAGTTGGCCTAAGCCATACGCCATGCTGGCGACGCATCAAAAAGATGGAAGATGCAAACATCATCACCGGAAGACATTGCCATCTGGACAGCGAACAAATTGGATTGGACGTTTCAATCTTTGTCTTTGTTCGTCTGGATACCCATTCCGCTGGAGTGTTGGAAACCTTTGAAGAGGCAACCAAAACTGTTCCGGAAATCATGCAATGCTACACGATGAGTGGCGAATTTGATTACATTCTCAGAGTAGTCGTGGCATCTGTGCGCGAATATGAAAAAACCGTCAAAGGCCGTTTGCTGAAACTACCCCATGTTGGCTTGATGAATTCTCACTTTGCATTGAATGAAATCAAAAACTCTTTCGCACTGCCACTGTAGAGAAGAGTTTAATCGATCAAAACTAGCAACACCCCCTAAATTTATTCGCTAAGCCAACCAACTATCAGCAATAATATGATAAATAGAGGATTTTATCCTAATGATTAGAAAAATTTAGGACAATAAGCTACTTTAGTGAATTTACCGGCCTAAAATTAGACTGCAAAACTGATTGGCATCGGGCATACTATTCCAAAGCGCAGAATCTCCGGAGGACCCTATGGGTGAGAATAAGCCTGTTTCAGACATCCTGACTTCAAATACCATCACTTTAGAAGACAAATATACTGCTACTGAAGGCAAGGTATTTATGAATGGCACGCATGCTCTGGTTCGCTTGCCGATCGTGCAAATGAGGCGGGATCGCGCAGCAGGACTAAACACAGCAGGCTTTATATCAGGGTATCGCGGCTCACCAATTGGCGCTTATGATTTTGCGCTCCAACAGGCAAAAAAGCATCTGGATGCAAATGACATTGTCTTCCAACCGGGCGTAAATGAAGACCTCGCAGCAACTGCCGTATGGGGCAGCCAACAAATTGATACCACACCAGGTGCAAACAAAGACGGCGTTGTCGGTTTCTGGTACGGTAAAGGTCCGGGCGTAGATCGCTCAGGCGATGTGTTCAAACACGCAACATCTGCTGGCACCCACAAAAATGGTGGCGTCCTTGCATTTGCAGGCGATGATCACACGGCTAAATCTTCCACAGTCGCACACCAGTCAGACCATGCGTTTATGGCTGCCATCATGCCCATGCTGTTTCCTTCCAGCGTGCAGGAATTTGTTGAACTTGGTCTCTTCGGCATTGCCATGTCGCGTTATTCAGGCGCGTGGGTCGGCTATAAGGTTATCTCGGACACAATAGAAACCACTGGCGTTGTGGACCTTGCAAGCGAGCAAAGACAGTTTGTCATTCCACAGGATTTTGAAATGCCGGAAGGCGGATTAAACTTGCGTTGGCCAGATGGAATTCTTGAGCAGGATGAACGCCTTCAAGAGCATAAAGGCTATGCGGCAATGGCGTTTGCGCGGGCAAACAAGATTGACCAGATCATCTATGACAGCAAGAAAGCCCGCTTCGGCATTGTCGCCTCAGGCAAAGCATTCGAGAATGTGCGCGAAGCCCTAAGACAGCTAGGCATTGACGAGAAGGTGGCAGAAGAAATCGGACTTCGCCTTTATAAAGTCCGTATGCCCTGGCCACTAGAGCCGGAAGGCATCAGAAATTTCTCCGAAGGACTGGAAGAAGTTCTGGTGATCGAAGAGCGCCGCGAAATCATCGAGCATCAAATCAAACAGCAATTGTTTAATTGGCGCGCAGATGTGCGTCCGCGTATCGTGGGCAAGTTTGACCACGAAGACAATCACATCTTGAAGTTGAACGAAGAAATGACGGCTGGCGTTGCAGTGCGGGCAATCTCTTCGCGCCTTTTGACATTCGACCTGCCGGGTGGCCTTGCCAATAGTATCAAGCAAAAACTGGGGTACTACGAGGAACGCGCTGCAGTTCGCAAAAAGCACGAAGCACCCGTTACCCGCACCGCACATTTCTGTTCAGGATGTCCACACAACACGTCCACCAAAGTACCAGATGGCAGCCGCGCAATGGCAGGCATTGGCTGTCATTTCATGTCGGTCTGGATGGATCGCAATACAGAGACATTCTCACACATGGGTGGCGAAGGGGTAAGCTGGACAGGCCTATCACATTTCACGGATGAAAATCATGTCTTCGCCAATCTGGGTGATGGCACTTATTTCCATTCTGGGTTTATGGCTATTCGTCAGGCGGTCGCCTCAAAGGCAAACATTACCTACAAAATTCTGTTCAATGATGCGGTCGCAATGACAGGAGGACAAAACCATGATGGCCCTCTTGATCCGCCAACCATCTCAAAACAGATCAAAGCAGAAGGCGTTAAAGAAATCTGGCTGATTTCAGATGAGCCGGAACGCTATTCCAAGTCAGAATTGGCCGAGGGCACACAGGTTCGTTCCCGCGATCATATTGAAGAAGTTCAAAAACACCTACGCACAGTAAAGGGTTGTACCGCGATCATCTATGATCAAACCTGTGCCGCAGAACTACGCCGCCGCCGCAAACGCGGGCTGGCACCAGACCCCGACAAACGTGCATTCATTAACCCACTCGTCTGTGAAGGCTGTGGGGATTGTTCCGTTCAATCCAACTGTGTTTCGATTGAGCCACTGGAAACAGATTGGGGTCGCAAGCGTAAGATCAACCAGTCTTCTTGCAATAAAGACTTCTCATGTGTTGAGGGCTTCTGCCCATCCTTCGTGACTGTCCATGGCGGTGAATTGAGAAAACCTGAACTGCCTGAAATGGATGGAGCATCCCTTCCTGAACCCAAAATTGCAGAACTCGACGGCGTTTATAATGTAGCGATCACCGGCGTTGGCGGAACAGGCGTTTTGACCATCGGCGCAATTCTTGGCATGGCAGCACACTTGGAAGACAAAGCTGCAATCATTCTTGATATGGCAGGCCTGGCACAAAAAGGCGGTGCTGTTCTCAGCCATGTGCGCCTTGCAAAAAATCCGGATTTAGTTACAGCGCCGCAGATTGTAACGGGCGAAGCTGATCTTTTATTAGCCGCAGATACAGTCGTTGCATCCGCCCAAAGTTCAATTGCCCTGTTTAGCCAGGAGAGCACAACGGCTGTCATCAACACGCACCTTAACCCCGTTTCAAATTTCATCTTTGATCGTGATTATGATTTCCGCGAGGTTGGCGTAGTCGACACGATCAAGACGCATGTAAAAGACGATATGCGGCAAGTTGATTTCACCAAGCTTGCAGAAACCGTATGTGGCGATGCTATCGCAACTAATATTATGATGGTGGGCTACGCCTGTCAGAGTGGTCTACTTCCGGTGTCCTCTGCATCCATTGAGCGCGCGATTGAACTAAACGCTGTTGCAGTAAAAGCAAACAAACGCGCGTTTAATTGGGGTCGTAAATTTGCAGCAGAGCCGGAAGAGGCAACAAAAGTACTGCAAGGCCTAACTGCTAAAACCGATGAACCTGACACTCTGGAAGAAATCATTACCAAGCGCGCGGAATTTCTGACCGACTATCAGAACGAGGCATATGCGCAAACCTATCGTGACTTTGTAGCCAATGTCGAGAATGCAGAAGATAAGCTTGGCAAGAAGCGTGACCTAACCAATGCAGTCGCACGTAATCTCTTTAAGCTAATGTCCTACAAGGACGAATATGAAGTGGCTCGCCTTTATACAAATGGCGAATTTGAAAAGAAAATTGCAGAAACATTCGATGGTGATTTCAAGCTGAACTATCACCTTGCTCCGCCTTTAATCGGGTTTGGCAAAAAACCAAATGGCAGACCCAAGAAGAGAGCCTTTGGAGGATGGATGTTTCCCGTATTTCGCCAATTGGCAAAACTTAAAAGCCTACGCGGTACCAGCCTAGATGTGTTCAGTTACACCAGCGAACGCAAAGTAGAGCGCCAACTCATCGCTGACTATCGCGCATTGATTGAAGGCATTTTACCCAAGCTGAACGAACAGAACAGATCATTCGCAAATGCCCTAGCACGCCTACCCAATGACGTGCGTGGCTTTGGTCCGGTAAAAGAAGCTTCGATTGAAAAAATGGAAATACAAAAGAAAGACCTGCTCGCACAATTTGAGCGACCTTCACAAAGCAAGGCATCAGATAGCGCAACGGTCGCAGAACCGGCTGAGTAAAAATCTTACACCTTCCAAAACAAAAAGCCCGGATCATATCCGGGCTTTCTCATTGCGTCAGAAATAATTCTTAGAAGATGAAATCATCTGCATGAATATCTGCAGTTGCAATGCCTTCCAGCAAAATTGTGCCATATGACCCAACAGTTACAAGCGCACCATCTGCTGTGTCGGCAAGTGTAAGATCATCCATGCCATCAATACCTGCCAGATCAAGCCAGATACGGTCTGTGCGACCACTGCCAGCCCAGAAGTCAGTTATGACATCAGCATCAAACTCATCTTTGAAGAGGAACACATCAGCGCCATTGCCGCCTGTGAGTTCATCATCACCACGCATACCGATGATATAATCATTGCCGTCACCGCCGTTGATTGCATCATCACCATCAAAGCCGATCAATCGGTTATTGGCCGAGTTACCCGTGATGTCGTCATCATGATCTGAACCGTAGACATACTCAATGTTTACATAAGTATCGCCAGCTGCTTCACCAGCAAAGCCGCCTGTTTCGAGATTAACGCCTACACCAGCATCCGCATCTTGATAATCAACAGTATCGCGTGTTCCAGAGCCACCATCTAAAACATCAGCACCTGCACCGCCAATCAGCGTGTCATTACCGGCGCCGCCACTAAGTGTGTCATCGCCTTCATTACCAACCAAACGGTTATGGCCAGAATTACCTGTGATGTCATCATCATGGCTTGAGCCATAGACAAATTCAATTCCGGAGAACGTGTCACCATCTGCCTCACCAGCAAATCCGCCTAGGGTCAGGTCTACACCAACACCTTCATGGGCGTCGCTATAATCAGCAGCATCTCTGCTGCCTGATCCACCATTGAGACTATCAGCACCCAGACCACCGACAAGAATGTCATTGCCTGCACCGCCATTAAGAACATCATCACCTTTGAAGCCGTTCAGACGGTTAGTGCCTGCGTCACCTGTCAGAACATCTGCAAAGTAAGAGCCGAACAGGTTCTCGATGTTAAGAAGCGTATCGCCTTCTGCATAACCACCACTGCCCGTGCCAGTTGCAAGATTGACGTTCACACCTTCGGTTGACCAGTCATATTCAGCCGTATCAACACCATCGCCACCGTCCATATGGTCAGCACCACGTCCACCAAGCAGCGTATCCTTGCCACCAAGGCCATAGAGCTGATCATCACCATCATGGCCAGCAAGACGATTAACACCGTCATCACCTGTTAGATGATCGTCATGGGTGGAGCCATGGATATACTCTACATTTGTATAGGTATCGCCTTCTGCCTCGCCGCCAGAACCCGTGCCTGTATCAAGATTAACAGTTACGCCAGCATCACTGTCTTCAAAGCCGACAATATCGCGCTCACCAGTACCACCATCAATTGCGTCAGCACCTTCGCCACCAATGATCGCATCATTGCCTGCACCACCATTGATTGTGTCGTCTCCATCGCCACCGTAAAGCAGATCGTCACCACCATCTGTTGCGGGGTTGAAGGCTTCCAACTCACCAGACAGACCAACATTGTCGATCGTCATACCTAAAGAGTCCGAGCGACCTGTTGCACGAAACTCTAGGCGAGCATCGCTATCGGTAACTGGAACTTCCAGCGTTACAGTCGTCCAATCAAAATCATCAAGCTTTTTGCCATTCGCCCGCGCACTGAAAATCAACTCACCATCCCAATACACTTCAATGCCATTCGAATTACGCCCGACGCCCGGGCGTGGCGAATAATCAAAGCTCAATGTGAACGTCATGTCAGGATCAAGGCCTGTGATATCACGATAAACAGTTGAGTTTGCTGTGGAGTCCAATTCTAGGACGGTGTTTCCGTCAGATGCTGTACCAACCAAACCAGAGCGTTGCAGTTCAATCAATGGAGACCCGTCAGGACGCATCCATCCGCCGACTTCTTCAAACAGGCCCCAGCCTCCACGATTGAAATCATCGTGGAATTCAAAAGAATTGTTTATATTATTGTGATCAGTGGTTGGTGAATCGCCATTGATAATATCATCACCGCCCTCACCATAGACCGTATCATTGGATGGGCCACCATTTAGAACTTCGGCTGTGGCATTTCCAGTTACAGTATTTTCATTCCCGTGCAAATAATCGGGATTATTTTGCTTGTCGCAATCTTTCACTTGTATTCTCCCTGCTTGATATCCGCTCGCCTGCGGATGTCGCCTGAGAGATTTCTAACAAATAAAAATCAATATGCTTTTAGTCTTGAACCCAAAGTTTGAAGCGAATTTCTGCGTACTGATTAAGACATCAGAAACCATCACGCTTATTTGCACTCACAAAAAAACCCGGCTGATAAACCGGGCTTGATGTAATCTGTGATGTTTGGATGATGCTTATGGCGTCCAATAGTTGAAATGCGATTTAGCAAACTGCTCTTCAAACAGCCCACGCATATCTACCAAAGGCGCTCCACGTTCAAGAACACCCGCAAGACGCGCAAGATCAATTTCCTCAACGAAGCAATCATGCTTGGCTGTTACCACAACCGCATCATACGGACCTTCGGCCTCAATATCTTCAATCACTTTTGCACCACGCCCACCTTCAAAGTGGGTGTCGTCTGCAATCGGGTCATATGAAAACACATCTGCACCCCGCGCCCATAAGCTGTCCATGACCGCAAAAGATTTTGAATTACGAATATCCGGGCAGTTATCTTTAAAGGCACGGCCAAGCACCAATACTTTTTTACCACGCAAATCATGTGCTTCCGGTGCCAGCATTTCATGCACTTTATCACTTAAATAGTGAGACGTGCGCTCATTCACTGCACGTGCAGAAGATACCATTTCCATAGAAAGACCATGTGTGCGTCCTGCGTTTAACAAGAAGAACGGATCAACTGAAATACAATGTCCACCCACTAGGCCTGGAAAGTATTTATGGAAATTCCATTTTGAACCAGCCGCTGCCACAACGTCCGTGACTTTGATGTCCATAGAATCAAACAACTGCATCATCTCATTGATCAGTGCGATATTGACATCACGCTGCGTGTTTTCAAGAATTTTTGCAGCTTCCGCAACTTTGATCGAAGCAGCTTTGAACAAGCCAACCTTCACAACGCGGGCATAAAGAACCTCAAGAAAGTCTGCTACCTTTGGAGAGGAGCCAGAAACGATCTTGGCAATATCGCCCACACGGCGCATTTTCTCACCAGGTGAAACACGCTCTGGGGAGTAGCCCACATAGAAGTCAAATCCTTCTCGCAAACCGGAAACTTCCTCAAGAAGAGGAATACATTTATCTTCTGTCGTGCCTGGATCAACCGTGCTTTCAAACACAACAACCGCACCACGTTTTAGATTTTGCGCAATCGTTTTGGTCGCCGCAAGAACCGGACGATAATCCGGCTTGTTACCCTGCATAACAGGGGTTGGAACACATACAACCAGCACATCTGCTTCACGCAGTTTATCCGTATCGCACGTATATTCCATGTTCTCGTGCTGCAACTCTTCTTGAGTTGCCATTTCAGTGGAATCTTCGCCCTCTGATAATGCAGCAATACGTGAACGATCAACATCGAACCCGATGGTTCGCGCGCCATCTGCAAAACCTACCATTAAAGGAAGGCCCACATAGCCAAGACCCAGAACGCATACAACAGCACTTTCTGGGGTGGGTAATTTCACCGCTGATTGTTGATCGCAGCAGTTTTTGCCGCAAGTTTTTGTATCAAAATTAGTATTGGTCAGCACAGTCAAAGACTGCGCGGTTGATTGTGTCGCCTGCATAGTGCCCGCCCTATTTTATTGTTTTTATTGGGTTCGTCGCTTGAACCGATTTGACCGTTCTAAAGGATAAGTTGAAACATTTGGTCAACAAGCATGGTTAAAATAAATTATTGATTTCAATAAGTTTTTCCAACCCGCCTAAACCAATTATTTACCTTGAATCAAAGCAGATTTTGTTAACCAGTTTTGTTAGCCCTGCCTTAGCGTCACCCATGTAGATTGCTGGATGGGACGCTGAGAACGGGGCGACAACTTCCGTAATCAGTCATGCGAATAAGAAAGAGAATAAGGCATGATTGACCTAGTCATGGTCGAGTGGCTTTTTGGGCTGCTCGTACTAATCATATTTACGAATCGATACGTGTTCGGATCAATTCTGCGCATGTTGGATGATCGCACAAAGACGGGTTTTGCTGAGGAACCTGCCGAGTGGCCATCTGTAACTATTGTTACACCGGTTTTTAACGAAGGACCGACCGTGATCAACACGGCCGATAGCTTCGCACGTCTTGACTACCCCCGCGAAAAACTAAAAGTCATTTTCGTGGACGATGTTTCAACTGACGATACATATGACCACCTCCTAACAGCACAAAAAAACCATCCCTGGATGCGCGTAGACCGCAATCCTCATAATATGGGCAAACGCCTTGGCATTAAGCGCGCTGTTCTTACAGTCGACACAGACCTTGTAATGTCTGTTGATTCAGACGTGATCGTAGAGCGCGATGCACTTCGCAAAATGGTAGCGCACCTGATTGCAACAGACGTTGATGCAGTTGGCGGTTGTGTATTCGTATCCAATGCAGATGAAAACTGGCTAACCCGTATGCAGGCTGTAAAATACTGGGTCGGCTATATGTTCCTGAAAAACGTAGAAAACGCTTTCAGTCATGTCATGTGCCTGTCCGGTTGTTTGACCGTGTATAAACGCGAAGCTTTGGTAGCCGTTGACGAAGACGTTGCAGACCGCAGATTCCTGGGCGATGAAGTGAAATACGGTGAAGACCGTTTCCTTACCCGCAAATTGGTAGAACGTGGTTATAAGACCCGCCTGACGTTTGACGCCCAGTGCTACACAAAAGCACCTGCCACAATGGCAAACTATATCTCCCAGCAATTGCGCTGGCGCCGTTCAAACATGGTCGATTTGCTTACAGCAATTCCGAACATGAACAAGTTCAACCCATATGTTTTGGTTCACTATGTAGCCATGGGCATGTTGCTATTGTTTTACCCGATGGTGCTGTTGGTAGAGTTCATGCGCCTTGGGTTCATGATCCCGATGATGATGCACTCTTTATTGGCAGCTGGTTTTGGCCTTGCCTATGAGTTGAACAAGCACAAGGTTCCTCAAATGGCCCGAACCAATGGCATTTGGTTCATGATGATGGCGTTCATTTTTCCGGTTGTTTATCTCACGCTCAATCCGCTTGCGATGGCAACACTTGGAACAACATCATGGGAAACCCGTGGTGGTGCGAAGAAGAAAGCACTTAAAGCCGCATGACACTCAACGTGGTGCATACGGATAACGCCCCGGTGACACAAACAAAGAGAACACGGATCCTTGTAATGGGTCCTGCAGCTCGCGGCATAGCAGGTGCCCTGCTCCGCATGCAGTCATCTGCAGAAATTTGTGCCGCAGATTCACCTGCTCAAGCAGTTGATTATCTAAAGACAGGTGACTTCGATCATCTGTTGATCGACAACCGTGCAGATGGCGCAATGTCATTGAGCATTCCACGTCTTGCCCAGCTTGATACAGTTGGCAAACTCACTGTGCTTTCAGGATCAAAATCAAAAGAACTCATCAAGAGCGTTGTAGGCGTCGATCAGGTGATCGTAGCGCCTTACAATCCAGTAGATATTGCTGGCGCCCTCGACATCGAAATTGTCGATAATCGGACGCAAGGTTCTAACGGTACAAATCAGGGACGCCGTGAGACAGACCTTTCGAATGTAGCTGGTGCAGCATCAGCGCCAGAAGTTACACCCGACACCGAACTCCAAGTGGAGGCAACTGGGGCCAGTACAGAAGAAGTGCGTAGCGAGCACAAGCGTCCCATTCTCGTTCGTGCATTTTCTGTACTGGCTCGTTTTATTCCAAGCCTCACACCGATCATTTCTTTGATCTATAAAAATCTGGCGCTTGTCATTCTGGGTGCGTTGTTTATGGCTTTCGTAAGCTATGGCATCATGATTGCCTACTTCCTGTTGGCAGCGGATTGGTCAAGCCCAATTCAAATCCAGCGCGGTCACGAACTTGCCATTAAAGCAGAGCGCGAACGCGGTGAACTCAAGGTCAAACGCAATCTTGTCTTGAAGCAATTGTCAGACGCGCAAGGCAAAGCAGACCGTGGACGTGATCGTCTGAACCAAGCAGCTGTGCTTGAGCAGATAGCAAAGTCTACAATTGAGCAGGAAATTCAAAACTATGAAGCTGTTGTAAAACAAAGCCGCCTGGAAGCTGCTGACTTTACATCTGTCTTAAATTCTTATGGCTCTCGTGATCAGCGCGCTAAGGAACGCAAGTCTCTTGCAAGCGCTTATAAGCGTCGCATCATCACGAATAACTATTATCAGGAATCTTTGTTGAACTTTTCGCAGATCGAGGAAAACGTTGTGCGCCTAAGAGAGCGTATCGCACTGAAGAACAAAGATGAAAAACTGGCCCTTCAGTCAATTGACTACCTGATCCAATTGCAATTCGAGTTGCAGAGCAAACAAACCGGAACACGCATCCTGCGTGGCAAGGCGGAGTTTGTTCCAATCGCTAACCAGATTCTGGAAGTCGAACAGCTTCGCGATGCAGCGCGCGCAGACATGGACGAGTATGAGAACACGGTTCAAACCTTCAATAACAGCCTTCAGCTTCTTTCAAGCTCGATCGCAGAACTTGAAGCAACGCCCATGATCCGTGCGCTTGAGCAGCCGGTCAATGCCCTGTTCGTGCCCTACGACAATCTGGACAATTATACATCAAATGACGGTCTTTACGCCTGTGCCTTTGCAATCTTCTGGTGCCATAAAATCGGCACTGTCGGCGCACCGATCCCGGGCGAGATTAAGACCATTCACCCATTCTTTGGAAAACCCATGCGCGGGCAGTTCGTAGAGGCGAATTTCACCGATGCTTCCGCAGTCAAGAAAGAGATAATCCATGTTGGACGTCCTCCGCTATTCTTCTAAGGCGCACAGTCGCACTCAGAAAGCAAAGGCATTTGCTCGCATTGCAGCAGTGTGTGTGACTGCCGTGATGGCAACCGGCTGCTCGCTATCAACCTATGAAAACAAAGATTATTTTGATGAGAACAGACAAGCGTTTGAGAGCATTAAAAAGCATCCGCGCCACAATCGCGAAACAGGCCATACTCATAAAAACAGCAAATCCCGTGAACATCACGATCACCATGGTAAAGGCCATACGCATAAACACAATCATTCACGCGATGAGCATGAAACCCATGTAAACGAAGTAGATAACACCGTCACAGATAGTGTTGGCCTAACCGCTCGCACCCCAGCAGTTGAGGCTGTAAAGCCTTTTAATATCAAGCCAAAAAAACTGTCACGTACTAATATTGATACCAGTTCTGCGCATTGCCGTTTCATCCGCAAAACCGCAGACAGTGAGGCTATCATTACCGCGTCGCCTACCGTGAGTGCTTCCAGTGATAAGGACGGGTCAGGCTCTGTATCAATTGGCATGGACTTGTTGGATTTTCAAAAGGCAGAACTCCTGCGCGCGTCCGGTGATGCACGCTGCCGCATGGTCACTGCCAAAAAGAAAATCGAAGCAACCATGGTATTGGCTCAAGAAGAAATACGTTTCACCCGCGCTTGGGCAAAACAGGATTTCATCCGTAAGAACCTTGGATATCTTAATGGTGTCAAACGCGATGCAACACGCAAAGTCGCTGCCGGCATTATTACAGCGCAGGATAAAAACCTGATTGTTAAACAGATCAATGAATTAAAAGCTATCATGGGCCGCTTTAGATCCGAAGCCGATCAACGCCGTGACCTACCCAAGATCAAACTTGCAGATATCCGCAGCTATCATGGCGCATTGGTGGAAGCGACAAACGATCTTCAAAACGTCGAACGTGAAATCAGAACCAATGATGCACTCAAAGTAAGTGTCAGCGCAGGCTATCGCTATAATGAGACCTTCAATGATAACCTGATTCAAACAGAAAATGATGGCGGCTTTGCTCGTGTCACGGTTGGCGTAAGATTAGGTGCATTATCAGCACGCCGTCACAGGCTGGAAGAAGAAGCAGCAGGCGCACGCCTTGATTCACTCTTCGAAGAAGGTACAGGCCAGATTTGGAAATCAGGATTTGCTCAACGCGCAAGCGGCAGAATGATCAAGCAATTGCTTGTGTCAGAACAAGACCTGATGAAAGCAAAAGCCAATACGGAAGATTCCATCAAGCGCCTGTCTACGGCGGATCAACCACAAATCATCCGCGCTCAACTCCTCGCAAAAGTTCAGACCATCTATGTGGGTTCTGACTTGGCCGCGGTTCGTGCAACAATCGCTCAACTTAGACAGAACAAAGCGAAGTTTGCAGCGATGTCACAATAGTTGAGACGGTCTCAGTAAAGTCCAACCAATAGAGATTGTTAGTCGACGATAGCGCTCATAGGTATGGAGACGCGAATTGTAGTACCTTTATCGGGTTCGGAAGATGCAGAAACTTCCCACCCGTGGCGATCAACAATTGTTTTCGCAATCGCAAGGCCAATGCCTGAACCAAAGTGAACATCGCGGTCATGCAATCGAACAAAAGGCTCGAAGGCTTTTTGCGCGTTCTTCTGATCAAAGCCGATACCATTATCCGTAATATCAAGGTGAGCAACTTTCTTAGTTTTGTTCTTACGGAATTTGACCGAGATTTTAAGCTGCTCATCGCGCTTGCGGTATTTGATACAATTACTAATCGCGTTCTGGATGACCTGATGAAGCAAATGCGGATCGCCTGAGACTGTCGGCATTTTGCCAACGCTCAACTTCGCATCTACTTCTTTCAATTCAAGGTCGAGGTCCGACAGAACCTCTTTCAATGTTATAGAGAGGTCAACATCCAAAGCCTCAATTTCAACGCGTGTTGAGCGTGCATAAGCCAATAATGCGCTTACAAGCGATGACAGCCGCGACGAAGCATCGATAATAACATTCATAGCATAGGAAGCATCTTCTGAGAGCCCTTGTCCAAACTCTTCCTTGAGAATGTCAGCATAGTTCTGAATCTTACGAAGTGGTTCTTTCAAGTCATGGGAAGCAACCAACGCATAACGTCCTAATTGTTCATTGGCTTGCTCTAATTGTTCATTTTGCTCAAGTAGCTCTTGCCGGCTTTGATTGCGCTTGGAAACATCTGTGATGACCGCAAGACTTCGGCTTGGAACCCCTTGTTGTTCTTCCAACTGAATAGCCGACATTTCGACCTCGATAAGCGATTTGTCTTTACGCACAAACGTGTAAGGAACGTTCTCGATAAACCCATCTCTCCAGAATTGAGCAAGAACATCTTTGGCATATTCGCGAGATTCTTCTGTTAAAAAGTCAACAGACGGTCGTCCGGTTACTTCTTCACGCTCGTACCCCATTTTCTTCAACCAATAGTCACTGACCTCCAACAGCTTTCCCTGACCATCTATCGAGTGCATCATTGCAGGCGTACCGCGATACAAACGATGGAAATTCCGCAAACTACGATCAAGCTCGTCTTTAACCTCGGACTGAAGCGTAATATCAAACACTGTTACGAGCGAGCCACCATTTTGGCCATCCGGTCCATCAAAGGGGAGAACCCGGAGCAGATAATAACGATCATCAAGTTGAATTTCGTGCTCTATTGTTTTTCTTGTCTCAAGATTTTCATCAAGCGACTGCTCAAGATTTACATTGGTAAAGCGATAGGTAATGTGTGAGACAGGGCGTCCAATATCCTGAGGCAAAAGATTGAACAGCAACGTCGCGGTTTCTGTAAACCTGCGGATACATTTGTTCTCATCAAAGAAGATAGTGCCAACTTCCATTCCCCGAAGCAGCCTGTCCATATCATTGTTAAGTTCGGTCAGTTCTTCAATTTTTTGCTGGTGTTCCGCGCTTACCGTGAAGAGCTCCTCATTGACCGAGTGCAATTCTTCATTGGTACTTTGCAACTCTTCGTTGGAAGCCATTAACTCTTCGTTTGTTGCCTGCAATTCCTCATTCGAAGTTTCCAGCTCTTCGATCGTGGTTTGCAGGCTTTCTTCTGTATGCTCAAGGTCTCTACGCAACTCCACAATACGAGTGTTCAAATCCTCAACAAGAACCGGATCTGGCGTATCCGATGGCACGTCACGAACAGGCTGTTGCTCTTGGTTGATGGTCGGAACTTCCAACTCGTCGATCAATACAAGGATATGCTTTTCCATAAATCCTGGTGTGGAAATATGTTCTACGCTCACATTAACCGATAGTTGTGAACCGTCCTCGTTATTAAGTTCAACCCGCCTGGAAAACGGCTTAGCAGCTCCAGCACTCACACGTTCCATGCCTATGCTCAGAGCAAGCTTCATATCTTCATGAACAAGGTCAAGAATATTGGTATTAAACACACCACTCTTCACGTTCATGTACCTGCTACCATCGCCAAATACATGAATGAGAACACCATCATTTCCGATTAAAAATCCGCTTGGCGCATATCGTTTTAATATCTCGTCATAGGTCGCAACAAGATGGCGGCGGGAGGTCAGCTGCGCATTAACGGCCTGCTTTCCATGATCGATATTTGCGGTAAACTGCGCAGAACTACTATAGCCAACTTTAGCTGATGGCGGGGACATAAACCCACCCGGGTTCAAAATCCGAACATTGCGTTTCTTGCGGAAAATTCTCCAGCGAGCATCTTCAGACGAAAACTCGTCGCTCAACTTACCAAGCGTTTCACTGGGTCCTAGGAAAAGATAACTTCCCTTGCTCAAAGAGAAGTGGAACATGGAAAGCACTTTGTTTTGCGCATTCTCATCGAGATAAATCAGCAGGTTCCGGCAAACGAGCAAATCAATACGGGTAAAAGGAGGGTCCTTCATCACATTATGTGGGCTAAACACAACCATGCGTCTCAAACTTGGCCGTACTGCATAGTGGGTACCCTCAAGCGTGAAGTACTTTTCCAAAAGGTCAGGCGGAATTTTAGAAACAGCCTCTTTGCTATAGACCGCTAAACTACCTACTTCCAAAGAATGGGGGTGCATATCTGTCGCAAGAATTTTGATATTCAGCTTCTTCTTGGCTTGTTCGGCCGCTTCTGCAAATTCAATCGCTAAAGAAAACGCTTCTTCCCCGCTGGAGCACCCTGCACTCCAAATCCGAATTTGCCGTTCCGGCGACATGAGTGAGACCAGCTCAGCAATCGCAGTTTCTGAAAGGCTTTCAAATGCTTTTGTATCCCGGAAAAAGTGCGTAACCCATACGAGCATATCCGCATAAAGTAATTCCAGCTCTTTTTCGTCCTCAGACAGACTGTTGATGAAATCATCAAGATTGTTATATTCGCTCTGTTCAAAACGACGTTGAATACGCCTGCTTATGGTAGGGCTTTTATAGAATCCAAAATCAACGCCATACTTCGTACGAAGCAAATGAAACAAACGCTCAAGAGTTGTCTCTGGCGCAAGGTTCCCGCTCATCCGGTCGAGATATTTTCCTGCCAGGATAGACGTCAGGTTTTTAGCAAGAGAACGCGGTGTCCCCATTGCAGTTGCAACACCGGTATCAATAACCGATTGCGGCATGCTTTCAAATTTTGCACTTTTAGGATCCTGTACCAGAACAGTACCACCAGCATCTGAAACGGCAACCGCACCAACAGATCCATCAGCGCCAGCACCCGAAACAACCAAGGCAATTGCATCTGGCCCAAATACACCAGCCAGTGAATTGAAAAACGTATCAATAGGTAATGCAACGGCAGTGTCCTGAGCTGTCGGAACAAGCTGGAACTTACCATCAGAAATAACCAATTCACTACGCGGAGGATTCAAGTAGATAGTATTGGCTTCATCACCATACCATCTTTAACTTCTTGAATACTAAGATCGGAATGGCGGGCGAGAAGTTCACCCATCAGGCTTTTAAAATCTGGAGACAAATGCTGGACTATTACAAAAGCAGCTCCAGTATCTAACGGAACACTCTCAAACAGCTCTTCAAGCGGTTTAAGGCTTCCCGCTGACGCACCGATCCCCACTACACGGACTACAGCTTCAACCATCTTGGTCAGCCTCCCCTGCAAACCATATAAATTTCAATATATTTGAGTACTATATGAGTAATTTTCGAAGTTTGGAACCCAATTTTATCACTACAAATTATTCAAATAAAAACCCAATTTAGACATGTTTAAAACAGCACAACTCTCAGCCAAACCATACATTCAGTTTAGAATACAGGGTAATTTTAGCCTAGTGTATTGTGCTAAGTTCAGAAAGCGCTGAATCCAATTGCTGCACATTAAGACCTAGCTTTGGTAAGAAGCTGGTAGCACTAGCTTTACTACCCAATTCGCGGATGGATTGAGTATCTAACGATGTGAGCATGATGATGGGCACATAGGGGCATTTATCGATGCATTCCGAAATAAAACCGACGGAAGTCTCTTTGCCCAACCAGAAATCTACAACGAGCAGGTCATAATCGTTTTCTTGAATAGCAGCACTGGCATCATCAGCCGAAGAAACTTGGTCAATTGACAGATTAAAAGAATCCAAACGCTTGGAAACACTCACAAAGTAATCTCTATCGACTCGATCATCATCAAGTAGAAGCGTTTTGAGTTGCTTTAGCGGATGGAGGGGCGTTACCCTCCGGCAATCAACAAACTTAGTTTTTTGCAACCCGCTAACTAAAAATTTAGAATGTCTGGATGCTACCATATTGATAGTATTAAGTGATTCGCGATTATTTTTAAATAAGAACCTTGACGTTCTTTAGTCGCCACACAATTACAGCAGTTACTATCTTGGTTTTTTTGATGTCACGCACAGATCATATTTTTCTTATCGAAGATGATCCAGAAGATGTATTTTTGTTTCGTCGTGCGCTCAAAAAAGTTACCATCAACCAGCGTTCCCTTGAGCTTCATACGTTTTCTAATGGCCAACAAGCCATTGATAAAATGGCTGAATTATACAAGACGCGATTATTTTCCGAACTCCCTTCCCTCATATTTTGTGACATCAACATGCCTATTATGAACGGGTTTGAGTTCCTAGAAACGATCAAAAAAAATGCAAATTTCATGACTATTCCAGTTGTAGTCATGTCTACAACCGACGACATTTTGAATATAAAACAGTGCTATAAAAGTGGCGCAAATGCTGTTTTAACCAAGGCTGCTACTGAATTTGGCATCAATGAAATGCTACAAACCTGCATGGATTTTTGGCTCAATCACAATCAAAACGTCGATTTAGAGAGCTTAAACGTATAAATTTTTGCGAGTTTACTTTCCCATAAAATCTGTAAACAAGGTTTGTTAACCTTCGTTAATATTTCGTTAACTATTTGTTAACCATTCTTTAAGTAAAGCTTTAAGAAGTGGCCATACACCCCGTAATCCCCGAATGGTCACGGCTCGGGAGGAGGGTGCATTATTCCGTAAATCGCCAAACCTTTGGAATAATGTTCCTCCTCCTATTTTCTATAGAAATAGTTAATAACCTGTTAACTTTGGTTAATAAATCTATGGTTACGAGCGTTCGAAACTTCTGTCCCGTTCATAAGAGCCTGAAATCAACCCTGCAATGGAAGCAGGTACTTCAGAAACAGTTCACAATTAGATTAGATTGTTGATCTAATAGACGAAAGAGCCGAACTTGCAAAGAAGCACGGCCCCTATAAGAAGCTAAAGCTGTTAGAGGAATAGTTCTAGTTGCTTTGGTTCAATACCTGAAAACTTCATTCCAGTTTTGATTTCGCTTACACGCCCTTGGTTGATACCATACCGAGCAGCAATGTCGTGCTGGTTGATACCAATATGGACAAGTGCCTTAATCTCAGAAGCCATTTCAGGAGTGACGGCAGGTGACCGCCTTCTTTCTGGAAAATTGACGATCTTATTCATCGTTTTTCGCTTTCTGCGCTATGCGCATTATTCGCACTTGCAATCAGAAAGCCGAGCGAGTTAATCTCGCCGACAGGGAGATAATAAATCACCCGCCTTTCTGGTCGTACCGCATAAGTGCTGTTAAACTGGGTGCGAGACATCAGTTTTTACAAAGCCGGTTTTGGGAAATGCGAATTCCCTAGACTGGCTTTGTTGCTTTTCGGGCCAAACCCGAATCGCTTTTTTATTCGATCACGAATGAGGATAACCTCGCAATGTATTGCTCTTAACCAAGCCTAAACTGTGTGGACAGCTGTGAATAATGTGAGAATCGCGAAATATACTTGACTAAAAACTATAAAATCTTGCCTCGGGAGAATCAGTATTAAATTCCAAAATAATTCTAAACTGAAACACTACCAAAACTTCTGCTCAATAAGATCAGAACTATATGCATAAAATTGCCATTCCAGAAAAAGTCATTCTAACGTACTAAAGACCCACATTTTAGAGTTGCTGCCTCTATTATAAGC
>CAZEPF010000043.1:0-6643 GCA_964514045.1 uncultured Rhizobiaceae bacterium
GTTGGGGGTGGAGTGTCCGGCTTTATGAGTGGATATTGATTGCGGCAGGCTGGATATTGGCTCTGGTGTTTGTGTCGGCAGTGGGTTCCAGCATCAGGCGATAAAAAACCCGACACAGGTCTCGCCTGGGTCGGGTCTTAATATTGACAGTTCTATCGCCTATTTATGCGGCGGACTTGCTTTCGAGCAATCCACGATTAACAAGCAATTCCGCAATTTGAATGGTGTTCAAAGCAGCACCCTTGCGCAGGTTGTCTGATACAACCCAGATGTTAAGACCGTTTTCAACTGTTGCATCTTCGCGAATGCGCGAGATGTAGGTTGCGTCTTCGCCCGCAGATTCATACGGGGTCATGTAGGTCTCTTCTTCAGGATTGTCTACGACCAGACAGCCCGGTGCTTCACGCAAAATGGTGCGCGCTTCGTCTGCTGTAATCTCGTTTTCAAACTCGATGTTTACCGCTTCGGAATGGCCGACAAAGACAGGTACACGCACGGCGGTGCAGGTGACTTTGATGTTCTTGTCGAGCATTTTCTTGGTTTCAGCGAGAACCTTCCACTCTTCCTTTGTGTATCCATCTTCCATGAATTCATCGATATGTGGGATCAGGTTGAACGCGATACGCTTCGTGAATTTGGTGTTCTCAATCGGGTCAGCCACAAATACGGCACGGGTCTGATTGAACAATTCATCCATGCCCTCTTTGCCAGCGCCGGAAACCGACTGATAGGTGGAGACGACGATGCGTTTGATTTTCGCATGATCATGCAAAGGCTTGAGTGCGACCACCAATTGAGCGGTTGAGCAGTTTGGATTTGCGATGATGTTTTTGCGGGTAAACATCTCGATAGCATCGGCGTTTACTTCCGGCACGATCAACGGCACGTCTGCATCATAGCGAAACGCAGATGAGTTATCGATGACAACGCACCCCTGCTTTGCGATCTTCGGGGACCATTCTTTCGAGATGGAGCCGCCTGCAGACATAAGTGCGATATCCGTATCCGAGAAATCATATCCGTCGAGTGCTTTTACCACGAGGGTTTTGTCACCAAAGGAAACTTCTGTGCCCTGACTTCTGCGCGAAGCAAGTGGAATAACCGTGTCCGCTGGAAAGCCTCTTTCGTGGAGGATATCCAGCATTTCGCGCCCGACATTTCCAGTCGCGCCGATGATTGCAATTTTGTAGCCCATGATTGTCTACCTTTTCCCACTCTCCCGTGATCTGTTCTCCCCCGCTTGGTCCGGGAGAGTGAAATCGGACACGAGCAGAAGTGATCAGACCTTAGTGGTCTTTTTCGTGGTTTTAGTTGTCTTGAAAGATAGGGCAGCAGTAAGTGCTCCGCAGACAGGTGTGCCAACAGAAAAATGGAAGTGATCAGATTTTGAAATCGACTGGACCATCATACGCCACGTGTTTTCTAACATGTTCTCTCATAAGCAGATTTGCTTAAGAGTCAATGACTGACAGGTATGGTTAGGTGGATTAGACGGTAATGTGATTGCAAATGAGTGTGCAGAAGACGATTTGCTAGTCCCAGGCGTAGGCGATCTTTGACAGTTTCTTATCGTCAAAATGTTCAGAGCCAGTAGCGACAGCTCTTCCGCCAGCGTTTTCATAAAATGAGATTGCGCCGTCATTATCGTCCAGCACCCAAAGGGCAAGACCGTTATAGCCGCGGCGTTTTAATTCGCTGCGTGCATCTTGAAAGAGTTTTGTGCCAAGACCCACGCCCTGATATTCAGGGCGAAGGTAAATTTCGTATATCTCGCCTTCATACGGAAATGTACTGACGCGGTTTGGGCCAAGCGTTGCATAGCCTGCAATCTCATCACCCACTTCAATCAGAAGGATTAGGGTTGAGCGCCTGATAGCGGTTGCCCACCATTCTGCGCCACGCCGATTGACCATACGAGCGAGCGCACCGTAAGGAATGATCCCCGAGTAGGCTTGCTTCCAGGATTGTTCATGGACCTGTGAGATTTTCACAGCATCGCTAGGAAGCGCACGGCGGGTTTCGGCTGTAATTGTATACATGCCCCCATGATATTTACTTTTTGTTAACCAACAAGAGCAAATCGCAATAATTCTGCGAAAAAGACACAACTGCAGATAGTGTCAAAATTTTTATACAACCCATAGGGTAAAAACGTGTTAGTTTCGCGCAACCTACCCATAATAGCGATTTAAGGGCTGGGCCAACCCTATCTTTACACAAACACAGAGCCAGCAGGTTTTTAATGTGAACACTAGGTCATGGTTAGGATCTTTTGTGCGCCAACTGTTGAGGAAATATCATGCAGTCTCTTAATGTGGGTTCGCCCAAAAACTTTTTTGCGAATCTAAATATTTCTACCAAGATATTTGCAAATTCGATTTTTCTTTTGGTTGCACTCGCAGTGGTTGCAACAATAACCTATGTCGGCCTGTCTGATGCAGGTAAGCAGTTTGGTGATTACCGCACGATAGCGCGCCAGACCAAAGCCTTAGGACAAATTCAATCCAATATCTTAACCGCACGGCTTTATGCAAAAGACTATTTGATTTCAAATTCTGATGAGGCTGCTAAAACTGTATCGGACCGCGTAACTGCTACAGAAAATCTCATCAAAGAGAGCCGTAGCTTGTTTAAGTCCGAAAAGAAATTGAAAGTTCTTGATAAAGCGGCGGAAGGCCTGAACACCTATCAAGTAACGTTTCAAAAGATTATCGAGCTTTATGCAAAGCGCAACGCATTGGTGGATCAACTCAATATTATTGGCCCAAAGGCAGAGCGTAACCTGACCTCAATCATGACAAGTGCATATCGCGATAATGATACCCAAGCGAGTAATCTGGCTGGCCTTAACCTAAGGTCAGTCTTGCTAGCGCGTTTATATTCCAACCGCTATCTGGTGGATAATCTACTAGCCTCAGCAGAGCGCGCGCAAAAGGAAATGACTGAATTTGAAGCAGGCGCAAAGAAAATGCTTTCTGAGCTTCAAAATCTAGAACGCCGCAGTTTGGCTCGAGAACTTATGGCTCAAAAGTCCGAGTATTCGAAGATTTTTACTGAGGTTCAAACGACGATTAAGGAACGAAATTGGCTCATCGCTGGCACACTGGATAAAATAGGACCAGATGTTGCGTATTCGTTGGAAGAAATTGTTGTCGAGAATAATGCACAACAAGACCGTATTGGTCCGATAGCAAGTGCTGATATCAGTAACACGCTCACGTTCACAGAGATCGTTTGTATCGGTGCTCTTATTATTGGTGGCTTGCTTTCATACTTCATCGGGCGTTTGATCTCTAATCCTGTACGTCAAATGACACTTGTGATGGATAATATTGCAAGCGGTAATTTGGATAATGAAATCCCTGCAATAAACCAAAGCGATGAGGTAGGCCAGATGGCGCGTGCCGTTGCCAAGTTCAAGGATTCTGAATTTGAGAAACGCAAGCTTGAAGTTGAAACCGAAGCCAATCGCGAAGTGACTGAAGCAGATCGCAAAAAGCATGAAGCTGAAAAAGAAGCTGAAGCACAGAAAATCCGTAGTGCTGTTGATGCAATGGCATCCGGATTGGAGCGTTTGTCCAAAGGTGATCTGACGGTTCAGATTAATGAGACTTTCGAGGGTGATCTTGAAGTCTTACGTTGCAATTTCAATGAATCGATCGGGAAAATGCATGAGACGTTGGGTCAGATCAACGAGCGTACCCAGATCATTCATCAGCAATCTGATGAAATGCGCGAAGCATCACTCAATCTGTCTCAACGCACAGAAGAGCAAGCTTCTACACTAACAGAAAGTGCTTCTGCTCTAGAAGAGATCACGGCAACGGTTGAACAAACCTCAACCCGTGCATCTGAAGCTGCAAAAATGGCGATGACGGCTCAGGAAGATACGCAGAAATCCGGCACCGTGGTGAACAATGCCATGTCTGCGATGGAGCGTATTGAACAGGCATCTACAGAAATTTCGAAAATCATCAACTTGATTGACGAGATTGCATTCCAAACCAACCTATTGGCTCTTAACGCTGGTGTTGAAGCAGCGCGTGCCGGTGAAGCAGGTAGAGGCTTTGCGGTTGTTGCGGAAGAGGTTCGTGAACTTGCTCAGCGCGCAGCAGATGCAGCCAAGCAGATTAAAGACCTCATTACGAAATCTGGAAGTGAGATTATGACAGGTGTTGATCTTGTGAAGGAAACTGCTGGATCACTGGAAACGATTTTTGAACATGTAACCAACATTAATGATCGGATTTCTACTATTGCAACGGCTGCCAGTGAACAGCAAACAGGTATCCGTGAGATTAACTCGGCAATTGTTCAGATGGATCAGGTTACACAGCAAAATGCAGCTATGGCGGAACAATCAAATGCGGTTACGGTCAATCTGACCAGTGAAGTTTCACGCATGAGCCAGATGATCAACTTCTTCCGCATTGGTCGCGGCTCAGGTACTGCAGAACAGCGTTCGGAAGCTGCGTAGTCAGAAAATTTAAAGACACTTACCTATCGCCGACACTTAACAGTGCTGGCGATTTTTATGAGCAAAACCTTGTTTCGTTATACTTTTACGTCTGCAAGACGTTCTTTAACCACATCGCTAACGGTTTCCCAAAGAAGCGAAAAAGACTGGAAGCCTTTTTCGGTTACCTGATCGGTATCAAGAGCGACGACCACCTCTTCCAGATTTTGAAAGAGCTGGCTTTTTAAGTCCAATAAAACGGCATGGTCATTGGTCATGTGTGCTTTTTCTGCAATGTCCAGTAGAACATAATTATAGCTGTCCATGCGGTTCTTCTGGCCTGATGTAAAACTTGTGCGCAGGGCAAACATACTTGACCCCAACATCGCAATCACTGTGACAAGCAGTGCCAATGGTTCTGCGTTTTCCTGAATGAAGGAGGGTTCGTTGCGTTGAAAATATTGTTCTGCTCCGTCGTGAAGCGCGATGCCTGTTCCGGTTTCAAAGTCAGGCTGTTTGATTGCAGAGGCAAGCGCAAACCGAATGGTAAGATCAAGGCGATGTTCAAATAATATACGGGTAAGCTCGCGGACAATTTCGGGAGACATGGTTTCGCGAGTGACCAAATATCGGTCAACCGTAGGAGTGATGGTATTGCGTGCAGGGGTAGGGCGCTTGCCGCTAAATGCGCCAATAGGTACTGTGCCTGTTGCAAGAAATGGCCGCTTGAGCGCGATTGCTTCTGACTGGTCAATCGATAGAAAACTAATCTGTTCGTTTTTCAATTCAGAATCTTCAAACAGGTTCAGCAATAAACGGTCGCGCAGGGAGCGCACGGTAAAGATCGCGTCGACATCTCCTGAAAGCAGTTTTTTACTTGCTTCGGGAAACTCCATCGAAATCCATTGTATCTTGTTGATGGGTAGGTCGTAATGATCTGCAATAACCCAGAACGAACGAAATTCATCGGTACCAAACCGGGGGATGGCAACCTTTTTGCCAAGTAAATCGCGGATGCGGAAAATCCGGCTGGTATCGCGGGTTAAAAGCTGGAAATAGTCTGGAAACAGGTTCCCGACCAACCGAACATTAGCTGCAACCGGCGTGTCAGATCGGATGGTTGCCGCATCCACTTTGCCGGAGTTCAGGAGTGAAATGTTTTTACTTGAGTCGCGGGTTGAAATTGTTTTTACGCTTAACCAGTCAGAATGCCGGGCAACAACGTCTGCTACTTCTAAAATCAATTCATGTGAATCAGAGCGATAGGGGCCAGCACCGATGGTGATTGTCTGCTGTGTTGGCTCTTGGTTTAGGTAAAACCATCCACCTATGATGCTGGCAACAATCAGCACTAAAGCTGCCCCAGTGAGTGCACGATAGCCAGAACCTGCGCGTTTGTCCGAATTCGCAATCCGGTTGTTTCTGGTATGTTGAATGTCTGCCCCGTCCATTCATTATCCCCTTGTGGCTAATAATTCTTAGCCTAACGCATTAGCGGTTGTTACGGGAAGCCAGCGTTCTCAGTCGCAGTGCGTTTAATTTAATAAAGCCATGCGCATCTTTCTGATCATATGCACCTTGGTCATCTTCGAAGGTTACCAGTTCTTCTGAGTACAAAGACTGGTCACTCTCGCGGCCAACCACGATTACATTACCTTTGTAGAGTTTCAGGCGAACCTTGCCTTCCACATGACTTTGCGAGTGGTCAATTGCTGCCTGTAACATTTCACGTTCAGGTGAGAACCAGAACCCGTTATAGATGAGTTCTGCATAGCGCGGCATGAGTTCGTCTTTGAGGTGAGCTGCGCCTCGATCCAGCGTGATGGATTCCATGGCGCGGTGGGCGTGAAGCAAAATAGTACCGCCTGGTGTTTCGTATATGCCTCTGGACTTCATGCCAACAAAACGGTTTTCAACCAAATCAATCCGGCCAATGCCGTTGTCATGGCCAAGCTTGTTCAAAGCGGTGAGCAGGGTTGCGGGACTGATGCGCTGACCATTGAGGCCAATCGCGTCACCTTTTTCAAATTCGATCTCGATTTCAGTAGGCGTATCCGGCGCGTCCATGGGTGCGATTGTGCGTTGAAAAACATATTCCTCTGCTTCTATGGCCGGATCTTCCAGAACCTTACCCTCAGATGAGGAATGAAGCAGGTTTGCATCCACGGAAAATGGTGCCTCTCCATG
>CAZEPF010000043.1:6667-10712 GCA_964514045.1 uncultured Rhizobiaceae bacterium
CTTTGGTACGGGGATTTGGTGTTTCATCGCAAAGTCAATGAGGTCTGTTCTCGATTTGAACGACCAGTCGCGCCAGGGGGCGATGACTTTAATGCCCGGATCAAGTGCATAGGCAGCAAGCTCAAACCGTACCTGATCATTGCCCTTGCCTGTTGCGCCATGTGCGATTGCATCAGCACCTGTTTCACGCGCGATTTCAACAAGGCGCTTGGAGATCAGCGGACGTGCGATGGACGTCCCCAGAAGATAGACACCCTCATAAACCGTATTGGCGCGAAACATCGGATAGATAAAATCAGCGACGAATTCTTCGCGTAGGTCTTCGATGTAAATCTCGTTAATGCCAAGCAATTCAGCTTTTTTGCGAGCGGGCTCCAGTTCTTCACCCTGTCCCAGATCAGCTGTGAATGTGACAACTTCAGCGTCATATTCTGTTTGTAGCCATTTGAGGATGATGGACGTATCAAGGCCACCGGAATAGGCCAGAACGACCTTATTAATTTTGTCTTTTGAAATGCTCATTGATCAGCCTTGGCGCTAAGCCGTTTGCCTGCCATTAAAACAGATTGCAGTTGGAGAATTTCTCAGCAATGTAGCTATATTAACTCTTCAATCAAGCGCAGATTTCAAGAGGTGCAAAAATGGATTTTATTCCGTCCATTCCGGTGATGTCAGCCTTCACGTTGGCTGCCCTCATTCTAACGCTCACGCCAGGGCCGGATATGAGCTTTTTTATCGGTAGGTCTTTAACACAAGGTCGTGCTTCGGGCATGGCTGCAATGTTGGGAGCATCTACGGGAAATATCATCCATACGCTGCTTGCAGCCTTTGGTATTTCTGCATTGATACAAGCATCGCCAACAGGATTTTTAATCCTCAAGATTGCTGGAGCGATATATTTGTTATGGCTGGCGTTTCAGGCAGTCCGTGAAGGGTCTACGTTTACACCCAATCGCGAAGCCAAGAAGCAGACCAGTTTATTAAATGACTGGCTGACGGGTATCGGCATCAATATGCTTAATCCCAAAATCGTTATTTTCTTTATTACGTTTCTTCCGCAATTTGTCACAACGAGTGACAGTGATGCGGCGGCAAAGATGATTTTTCTTGGGTGTTATTTCGTGCTGATTGCAATCCTGTGTTGTTCAGTGATTGTTTATGCTGCGGATAAAGTATCATCATCGCTTCGGCAAAACCCGAAAGTGACACGGATTATAGACTGGGTTTTTGCAGGTGTGTTTTCTGCGTTCGCTGTTCGTATTATGCTGACGGAGCGCTAGGCGTTTCTGCGCCCAACCATTCTCCCGCATTGCGTCCGGCGATGAGCCAGTAAAAAAATGTGGCAACAAAGCCCGCTGCCAGAGAAACGATCACGGTTCCATTTCCGGGCATCACACCTTGCGGCAATGAGAGAACTGAAAACATCACAAATAATGCGCATAATCCGCCCAAGACCAGTTGGATGGTAAGGCCCGTCCAGCGCATCAATTCACTTATGGCGATGGCAATTGTAACCGGCAATATGGCAAGTCCGGCTAGTTCAAAACTGGCAAAAATTCCGAACACAAACGACAGTGCGGCAAAGATTGCCTGATCTGCTTCGGGGTCTCCCAAAAAGCCTGTTCCATCGGCAAGCAATTCAGGAAACATGCCCGCAGCGATGCCAAAGCCAATGAAGAACGAGCCTGCCAGAAGGGCAACAAACAGCGCAAAAACAATGACGATCAGTCGTCCGATCAAAGAGAGAAGTATCATCTATTCGCCATGTCCTGCGATCATCATGGCTTCCAGTGCCAATCGTTCGGTTTTCTTGAGGCGCTCGGATTCAGATTTTAGCTGACCACAGGCTGCAAGAATATCGCGGCCGCGCGGTGTGCGGATGGGGGAGGCATACCCATTGGCATTGATGAAGTCTGAAAACTCTTCAATCTTGTCCCAGTCAGAACATTCGTAATTTGATCCTGGCCATTTGTTAAACGGAATTAAATTGATCTTGGCCGGAATACCCTTCAGCATACGTACGAGTTCCTTTGCGTCTGAAAGGGAATCGTTGACACCTTTTAGCATCACATACTCAAACGTAATTCGTCTGGCATTTGAAAGACCCGGATAAGCGCGGCAGGCATCCAGTAATTCTTTGAGCGGGTATTTCTTATTGATCGGCACCAATTCATCACGAAGATCATCCCGCACCGCATGAAGCGAGATTGCCAGCATGCAGCCGATTTCTTCACCCGTACGAGGAATGAACGGCACAACCCCTGAGGTTGAGAGCGTGATGCGGCGTTTCGATAGCGAAAGCCCATCGCCGTCTGAAGCAATCAACAATGCTTCTTTGACGTGGTTGAAATTATACAGTGGCTCGCCCATGCCCATCATGACGATGTTGGAAACCTTACGACCGTCTTGTGGGACAATTGCTCCTGCGGGCGTATCCTTATGGGGGAAATCCCCCAAGCGATCGCGTGCGACCAGCAATTGGGACAGAATTTCTCCTGCGGTGAGATTGCGGACCAGTTTTTGTGTTCCGGTATGACAAAACGTGCAGGTTAGTGTGCAACCCACTTGCGAAGAAATACACAGCGTGCCGCGGCCTTCTTCGGGGATGTATACCGTTTCAACTTCTACGGGTTTGCCGGCACCCAATGAAGGAAATTGCATCAGCCATTTGCGGGTACCGTCTTCGGAGATTTGCTCTTCGATAATTTTGGGCCGTGAAATCTCAAAGGTTTCTTCAAGGGTTTTACGAAACTCTTTCGACAGATTTCTCATATCCGCAAAATCAGAAATGCCGCGCACATAGAGCCAATGCCAAATCTGGCTGACGCGCATTTTAATTTGTTTGTCAGGAATTCCGGTTTCCCGCAAAGCATCTGCCATAGCGGTGCGGCTCAAACCGATCAATGACGGTTTTTCGCCAGATACAGGTTTCAAGCCCTCCAGTTGAGCGCGTGTTTTATCGTCTGTGAGATCAAGGGAAACGGACATTGGAGCCGTGTAACACGTGTTGCGGGATAATTCATCCCGCAATTTCTATTCGTGTGAAAGTGTTTGGTTTAGCTACAGGTAGCGATTTCTTTCAAGGATGCTGTCACACCTGAAAGAGAATACGCGTAGTTTGTTTGGGTGCCGCGACGTGATTGTCCAGAAACTGACATTTTACTACCTGCGCGCATTGCTGCGATAACCGTGGGCTCTTCTGCAGGATTTTCCATCCACGCATTTGCACCCTTGGTGAACATCGCAAAAGTTTTGCCATCAATGTTCAGGGTAACTTTTGAATTTTCCGCGAATGGATATCCAACCGTAAACTGAGGCTCTAGGCCTTTGTTTTGACCGGGGTGTTTTGCCACCATAAAGAATACATCGCCGTGATCACGGTCGGATGGTTCTTTTTGTGTCGGGATGGACAGTACGTAACAGATTTTGCCGCCGCCAGAGCTATGGGTGTATGCACCCCATGCGTTATGCTGCTTAATTCTGGTTGGCGCTTGCGCCATTGCGGTTACAGAACAGGCCGCTGCGATCATCATGCCGCTAAGGGCTGTTGCAAGAACTTGTTTTGCCTTCATATTCTTATTCGTCCCGTAAATTTTTGTCGGACAAGCCAATTTTAAGTCCAACATGATTTGCGCTTAATATGTGTTAACAGTCCTTAGTAAAAGGTAAAGATTTTTACTAAAGCTGTGTCTGTTTTCAGCTTGATCACAGATTATGTCTGAATGCTACAAAATCAAGGCAGGATTCTGGCTTGATCATCACAAAATCCGACACTGACTGCTTATGGAAGGCGTTTTCCGCCTGAATATTGCTTTTTTCCGTGTATATGCGGGCGTTTGGCTTCGGTGGGTCCGCCAGCTCCAATCGGGCGTTCGGCAAATCTACCCATGGAGTGCATCCGGTCATACATGACAATCGCACCTGCCATTGCAACATTGATGCAGAAATCCATCGGAATTTTCACTGTGTATTCGCAGCGCTCGATCATCTCAGGAGATAGGGAGCCGCCTTCGGGACCTAGAATATAAGCAGCACGGGTTGGATG
>CAZEPF010000043.1:10722-18462 GCA_964514045.1 uncultured Rhizobiaceae bacterium
CGGAAGCTTGGTAAATCAACGGCATCTGGCGTTAGCTCTACACCGATAAGCGTACAGGCATCGGGCAGTTGCATGGACTGGGTGTCTTCAAAAGAATACCAGGGCACATGGTCCTGAGATTTGGTTGTATCAGATTCAGGTGATCCAATCCGTTTTGCGGGCGCTACGGTAAAGATAAATTTTGCGCCAAATCCATGGGCTGATCGGGCGAGGTTACCAAAATTCATGGGCTTTGAAATGCCCTCAACGCCAATGCCGAAATAACCGCGCATGTCTTACTCCTAGGGTCAGGACCCATAAATTATCGCACTGTATATCTTGTCATATCAACTGCCATAGTGTGCTAATTGATGAGTCCTGATCCTAGTGTTATCTCGCGGAATAGGACAGGTAAGCGGTAATGTCTATATGAGTAGGTGGTCTAATCTTCGAGCGTGCGACGTGCTGCTTCGTGGTGGCTGTCTTTGATATGGCCCTGAATTGCAGTGAATGCAGCAGTGAGAACCGCAATGTCGTCGGTTAGTCCGAAACCGAACAGAAAATCCGGAATGGTGTCGAGCGGCAAAATAAAATAGGCCAATGCAGCCAGCAAAATGCCGCGCACTTTTGTGGGTGTTTGCGGATCAAGCGCGCAATAATAGGCGGCGGCCACATCGTTCGCGAACGGAATTCGAGCGGCAGTATTGCGGATTTTCTTCCAGAATTTGCTTTTGACTTTCTGCTCTCTTGCTTCAACTGTTTCCAGATCTGCGGGAGAAAGAATTTCGTCGATCTTTGCCTGTTTCATGCATTTTACATGGGCATGATACCGAGTGTGTTCAAGTTGATGCGATTGCATTCATCTTTTTTGCAAGATCAATATCAAGTTGCGTGATGCCGTCCGCACTATGCGTGGTGAGGATCACATGTACTTTATTATAGACGTTGAACCATTCGGGGTGGTGGTCCATTTTTTCCGCCACAAGGGCGCTTTGCGTCATGAACCCGAAGGCTTGATTGAAATTGCGAAACTTGAAGTGTTTCTCAATAGCATCGCGCCCCTTTACGGCACCCCAATCTTCAAGTGAGGCAAGTGCTTGGGCAATGTCATTTGATGATAGCTTATCAGGCATGAAGTATTTCCTGTTTTACAAGCTGGTAGGATTCTTCAATCCTGTAAGGCCCGCCACCAATGGAATCTTTTGAGGAAAGCAATACAAACCGTCCAATACTAAAGGGTGGCGACACAAAGCCACCGCGCTGAGACAGATAGTTTGCGATCTCTGGATTTTTTGCGCCACGAATACGAGCGATTGTCGTGTGCGGTTTGAAACGTCGTTGTTCTGGCGCTAATCCCATTTGCTGGCAAATACGCTCTTGTTCGGCAGCCAGTTCATAAACTGCTTCGTTTCGCTTTACACCTGCAAAAAGCGAATGCGGATTTGAATGGCTAAACACATCAAGCGATTCATACTGTAATTGGAAAGGCCCGGTTTTAACGCACTCCAACTGTACCGCAATCTCTCTTGCCAGTGAGGTTTCGACATCGCCAATAAATCGCAAGGTGATGTGAAGGCTTTCGCGCTCTATCCAGCGCGCACCCTGTAGGCCGTTTTGCAGCAGGCTTAACTGCAAGGCGATGTCGGTTGGAATTTCTAAGGCTGTGAAAAGTCTGGGCATATCAGTCCCTCACGAATCAATGAATTATGCCCAGTCTGACAGGTTCGCGTTCAAATGGAAGTATCTGACGTTGTCTCTATCCACATGCGGACTTCAAAAACTTGCGTATGGTCGGCGATGTTTTTTCTATGATCACATCAATGCCTTGTGCTGTTGGGTGAATACCATCTGCCTGATTGAGTGAGGGGTCTGCGGCAACGCCATCGAGAAAGAACGGATAGAGCATGATGTCATGCTTTTGTGCGAGGTCAGCGTAAATCGGGTTGAACTCGGCGCCGTATTCTTCACCCATATTGGGGGGTGCCATCATGCCAACCAGCAGCACTTCAACGTCACGGGCTTTCAGACTTGTGATGATTTGATCAAGGTTTTGGCGTGTACGCTCAACAGAAATGCCGCGCAACGCATCGTTTGCGCCTAATTCCAGAATAACGGCTTTGGCGTCTTTTGGGACAGACCAATCCAGCCGTGCTAATCCACCCGATGTTGTGTCCCCTGATACACCAGCATTGATGACCTCCAGTCCGTGAAGCTCGTCTTTTAATACAGTGGCCAGTTTCTCTGGATAGGCCTCACCCGGACCAAGGCCATAACCCGCGACCAGACTGTCGCCGAGGACGACCAATTTACTCCCTGCGCACGCGGCAATGCTCGCACCAGTTGAACCTGTGAAAGCGCTCAAAGTAAACAACATGACAAAACCGTAATAAACCAGTGCTTTCATTTTCAATTCCAAAGCCCATATTCAGATTTACATTTTATACAAATGGGATTCGCAGCCTGTGAAACAAGATTTAAATTCTGCCATTGCGCTTTCAGATGTTCACCTGTCGCTGGGTGAGAAAAGTTCCCGCGTTCATGTCCTTAAGGGTGTGAATCTTCAAATCGAGGCGGGCACCTCTGCTGGTATTGTCGGGCCATCGGGTTCCGGTAAGTCTACGCTTCTTATGGTTGTTGCTGGCCTGGAGCGTGTTGATAGTGGGCAGGTAAGTGTTAGTGGCACAAACATTACAGAGCTTAATGAGGACGCGCTTGCGTCTTTCCGGGGTGAGCAAATAGGCATTGTGTTCCAATCGTTTCATCTCATTCCAAATATGACAGCGATGGAAAATGTAGCCGTTCCGCTAGAACTGGCTGGTACAGATAATGCAATGGAGATTGCGAAGGCTGAATTGGAAGCGGTTGGTCTTGGCAATCGGCTTTCTCATTATCCAACCCAGCTTTCGGGCGGTGAACAACAAAGGGTTGCGCTTGCCCGTGCGCTTGCGCCCTCGCCTTCCGTATTGATTGCGGATGAACCCACTGGAAATCTAGACGGTGAAACAGGTCAGCAAATTGCTGATCTTTTGTTTTCCCGTCAGCACGAAAAAGGCACCACGCTGGTTCTGGTGACGCATGATCCAAAACTGGCAGAACGGTGTGATCGGACTATTCCGGTACGCTCCGGTCTGATTGAGGGTTAGGGACGTGGGTGATCTTCAACTGGCTCTGCGCTTTGCCTTGCGCGAAATGCGCGGTGGATTACGCGGCTTTTATATTTTTCTGGGCTGTATAGCGCTTGGGGTTGCTGCCATTGGTGGTGTGAATTCTGTTGCGCGATCCATTACTGCGGGTATTTCTGCCGAAGGGCAGGCAATTCTGGGCGGGGATTTGTCGTTCTCGCTGGTTCAGCGTCAGGCGAATTCCGAGCAGCAGAAGTTTTTTGATGAACAAGGCCGCGTCACGTCCATGGTGACCATGCGCGCAATGGCGCGTTTGCCTGATGCGTCTGATCAAACACTGGTTGAACTAAAAGCGATTGATGATGTGTATCCGCTCTATGGTGAGTTTCTGGATACGCAAAATGTCGCGATTACATTGAAAGATAATGAAGTTGCTGCCGAACCTGTTTTGTTTGAGCGGTTTGGTGTGGAAGCCGGAACTGAAGTCATTGTGGGCAAAGAGAGGTTTGTTCTCAAATCCATCATCGGTGTTGAACCTGACAAGGTGGGCGATAATGTAGGCTTCGGGCCCAAGCTTCTGATGACGCGCGGTGGACTTGAAAAAACCGGATTGATCCAGCCTGGTTCTCTTTTACGATATCATTATAAAATTCGCCTTGATGATCCGTCAGAAGAAAATGTGGCCAGCGTCACGGCCAGTGCCAAGGAAAAGTTTCCCGAAGCGGGGTGGCGGGTGCGTTCGCGTGATAATGCAGCGCCTGCGCTAACGCGTAGTGTGGATCGGTTTTCGCAATTCCTGACGCTTGTAGGTCTTACATCCCTTGTTGTTGGGGGTGTTGGTGTTGCCAATGCTACGCGTGCCTTCCTGGAAACCAAGCGTCCGGTAATTGCCACGCTGAAAAGTGTTGGCGCTTCTGGGCGTTTGATTTTCAATCTCTATCTTATCCAAATTCTGATGATGTCTGCGATCGGGTTTGCCATAGGGCTATTGCTTGCGGTTGCGATGCCATATGCGGCGCGCGAAGCATTGGGGGCTATCTTGCCTGTGAGTGAGGGGGCGTTGATTTTCCCTCAAGCGTTGGGGCTTGGTGTTCTTTATGGATTGCTGACCGCATTGATCTTTGCGATTTGGCCACTGGCTGTTTCTCAAGAAATCAAGCCGACAGAGTTATTCAGAAGCAGTGGATTTGGTAACTCACAAAACCGCCCCAAGCTGCGGTATATCATCGTGCTCGGCATTCTGATTTCTGCGCTGGTTGGCTCTGCAATCTTATTTTCGGATAATCGATTTATCTCGCTCGTCTTTGTTGGCGCGATTACAGTCGCATTTGTGTTGTTGCGATTGGTGGCGTTGCTTATTCAGAAAATAGCGAAATGGGCACCCAAGCGCGGGTCAGTTTCATGGCGGATGGCAGTGGCTAATATTCACCGTCCGGGTTCTTTGACCTCGTCTGTTATTTTATCCCTTGGGTTAGGCCTTGCACTTTTGGTGGCGCTTGCCAGTATTGATGGAAACTTGAGAAACCAGATTGGAAGCAACCTGTCGGAAGATGCACCTGATTTCTTTTTTGTTGATGTTCAGAACAATGAAATTGATGCTTTCAAACAGTCGCTGTTGCGCTCCGATGAAGGTGGAAAGGTCATCTCTGTTCCGATGTTGCGTGGGCGGGTGGTTTCGCTAAAAGGTATTGCCGCTTCAGACTATAAGGTTGAAAGCGGAGGCGAATGGGTGTTGCAGGGCGACCGTGGCATTACTTACGCTAAAAATCTTCCTGAGAATTCGACCCTCTCTGAGGGTGAATGGTGGCCGCAGGATTATTCCGGTCCACCTTTAGTGTCAGTATCAGCAGAAGAAGCGGGCGAACTTGGCCTTTCTGTTGGCGATGATTTGGTGATTAATGTTCTTGGGCGCAATATTGATGTGAAGATTGCTTCCCTTCGTGAAGTGCAATGGGAAACACTGGGCATTAATTTTGTCTTTGTATTTTCCCCTAATACATTTGCCGGCGCACCCCATGCTTATCTTGCGACACTAACTGCAAGTGATGGCGTTGCAGAGAATTTTGACGGAACGCTTTTGAAGAAACTGGCCAATGAATTTCCGACCGTTACGTCTGTGCGTATTCGCGATGCGCTGGATACGGTCAATACATTGATAGGCCAACTTTCAACGGCCATTCGTGCTGCGGCACTTGTGGCGTTATTATCATCGGTTCTGGTGTTGGCGGGAGCGCTTGCGGCAGGAAGTCGTGAGCGTGTTCACGATGCGGTTGTTTTCAAGACCTTAGGCGCGACCCGCCCGACCATGATGTGGATGCTGGTTTTGGAATATCTGCTCTTGGGTCTTACCACAGCGATTTTTGCAATATTGGCGGGAACTCTTGCCGCATGGTTTGTGATTTCCGCGATTATGGATTTTGAGTTTTTATTCCAGCCTGCGATCAGTCTGACTACGATTACAGCTGCATTGATTATGACAATCGGACTTGGATTGGCAGGGACATGGCGCATATTAGGCCTGAAACCTGCTCCGTTTTTGAGGGAATTATAACCCTAACGTTAACGATAATCGGCCAAATAGGCCAATTTGAAGCAGTTTTTCGACATGTTGCGCCTTGAGATTGCAACAATTCATCCTCATATTAAAAACAATCCGCAGCTCGCGGGCTGAAACTTTGTCGTAAACTGGGAGTTATTCGGACAAATGGCTGAATTTGAAAATAATCAGGTGAACTACGGTTCAGCTTCACGCGCTGGCGTGGAATATGATGCTGGCCTGCGCTCATACATGATGGGCATTTACAATTACATGGCGCTTGCACTTGCGCTTACAGGTATTGCTGCACTTGGCACTGCATACCTTGCCCAAACCAATCCTGCTTTTGCACAAGCGATCTATGGTAGCCCATTGCGCTATGTATTGATGTTTGCGCCACTTGCATTCGTGCTGGTTCTTTCTTTCGGGATAAACCGCCTCAGCACTTCTGCTGCACAAATGACCTTCTGGGCATTTGCTGCTGTCATGGGCATGTCAATATCATGGATTTTCATGGTCTACACAGGCGCAAGCATTGTGCAGACATTTTTTGTGACGGCTGCAGCTTTTGGCGCGCTTAGCCTGTTTGGCTACACCACCAAGCGCAATCTATCAGGCATGGGCTCTTTCCTCATGATGGGTCTGTTTGGTTTGATCATCGCGTCACTTGTGAATTTGTTCCTGCAGTCAAGCGCAATGCAATTTGCAATCTCTGTATTGGGTGTGTTGATCTTCGCAGGTCTTACTGCTTGGGATACACAGCGTTTGAAAAATGAATATGACTATGTGTCTGGTAATGCACAGGCGATGGCACGTGGCAGCCTCATGGGTGCTCTTAGCCTTTACCTGAACTTCATCAACATGTTCATGTTCTTGCTACAGTTCCTAGGCAATCGCGAATAGTCTGATTGTCTATATATGAATACAGAAGCGGCGCCATTTGGCGCCGTTTTTTTATGCGGTGACTGTGCTTGAATTTCACCTTTGAAAATATTCATCAAGAAATTCTAGATGCTTGTCAGTTTCGGCTGTTTGGTGAGAACTTTCAAAACAGTTTTGAGGTCGTGACCGCGCTTCAAAATTAGACCATTCGCATTGATAACGGACCACTCGCCTTGTTTGCGGGCAAGCTTTGGTTCTTTTTCAATTGTGTAGAGCGGGACTTCACTTGCACGTTTGAATACGGAAAAGACCGCACGGTCTTTTAGCATGTCCATTGCATAGTCGCGCCATTCACCTGTTCCCACGCGCGAACTATACAACTGAATTAGCATATCCAATTCCCGTCGGTTGAATGAAACAACCTCTGGAAGTTTTTTTGCGGTTTGCTGGGAAAAGGGAAGGACGTTTGTAGTATTATTTGTGCTCATCATTGAATGATGTATGGGAAAGCCGTGATTGGCAATAGGCATTCCTTGCTAGCATCGAATTTCAATGATGCAACGGTTGAGAGCTTACAGCTCAGACTCCACAATCTCACGGGCTTCTGATGCGACCATAACTGGTATGCCGTCTCTAATGGGAAATGCCAATCTTGCAGGCTTTGAGATCAATTCCTGATTTTCCTGATCATAATGAAGCGTACTGCGCGTTAAAGGGCAGACCAGCATTTCCAAGAGTTTCGGGTCAGGTGTGAGCTCAGAAGACATTTGGTTCCCGACACAAGCCTACTGAACTGTTGCTACTTCCGCATCCAGATTTCTGGCGAGATAAAAGTCGGAGATTGTAACCAATGTCTCAGCACGCATTTTTAAGGTCGGCGCTTCCAGCAAGGCTTGCTTTTCAGCAGGTTCAAATGGGCTCATCATGCACAATGCGGTAATCAGCGTATCGGTTTCGGTTTCGTTGACCGTATCCCAATCCGCATCCATACCATTGGATTCCAGATAATTGCGGAATGCAGTGATAACGGCGTGTCGATCAATGCCTTCTTGATTGGGTTTATCATCCAAATCATCTTCAAAAATTTCGTATCGCACTTTGCGATACAGTTTGCTGACTTTGGGTTCTTCCAAAATTTTGAAGCGGCAAACCCCGCCAAGGCTTATCAAAATACGCCCGTCGCCGGTTTCCTGACATGCAGTGATGCGCCCAATACAACCC
>CAZEPF010000044.1:0-18247 GCA_964514045.1 uncultured Rhizobiaceae bacterium
CACAAACGCCACGGCGTTCAAACGGTTCAATCCAAGCCAGATACGCTCTAGTTACTCGGCTTAAGCAGGAATATTTTGTCTTTGCGCAAACAACGGCAGAGCCAGTAAGCCAAACAAAAAACCTCCAAGATGTGCTTCCCAAGCAATGCTTGCGCCCTGCCCTGTAATATCCACTACGCCCGAACCAAACAGATAGTTTATCACCAGCCAGACCAGCATGAAAATTAGAGTTTGGCTATGTGAGAAGGTTTGACGGATTGATAAGATAGCGAGACCATCTTTCTGGCTGGGATCATATCCAGCCTTCACAAACGCAAACCGACATGCAGCCCCCATACACGCCGACACTACCCCCGACGCACCAATTACAGGCACTAATTGGTTCCAATGCGATAATATGTGAAAGGCAGCGCCGCTCGCAGCAGCAAGACAGCAAAACACGATAAAACGAAGTGCGCCCATCTTTCTGGCAACTGCAGATCCGAAAGCTAAAAACCAAAACCCGTTTAATGCCAAGTGCATCCAATCCGCATGTAACAAAGCATATGTTACTGGTGTCCAGTAATTTGCAGTAAATGGTAGAGCTAGTTCATTTACCTCAGAGAGCCTTCCTGGAATAAATGAAAACCAAAGAATGACCGATAGTCTCCCATCGTCACCCAGCACCCATTCCCAAACTCCCTGCACCAAAATCAACAGAACCAGAATTACTCCAATGATCGTTGGAAAATTAAATATTGGCTCATGTTTTTGTGAGGTGGAATTACTTGGATTGGTCATACATGACCATAGCCTGACTGGATCAAAGACGCCAATATCTATCGTATCGGTGAACCAAAAATTAGACAAAAAAAACCGGGGCCAAAGCCCCGGCTGTGGTCGATCCCCAGCTTATAAAAAGCCCCCGACCCAATACAGTGAAAACATCGCTCATTCGCGATTTTTAGAGTAGGTAAACAATTTCATAATGCGCCCCACTGTGCAACCTTAAGCTCACGTTAACCTTAACGCCGCTGACGCATTTTCAACCTTGATACGGATATAATTTCTGGCACGCCACTTGCAGATAAGCCTTCGACTTTGGAGATCACGGTTTGGTCACCAAGAATACTTTTAGGTTGGCGTATTCATAATGAAACATGCACATTCAAATGAGCTCTTTAATTACTGGAACAGATTACGGGGTGGACGACAAGCACCTGACAGGCGTGAGGTCGAACCAAGCGATATAAGAGAGCTTTTGGGCGATACATTTATCTTAGAGGTAAACCCCTCTTTCAAAACTATTAGCTTCCGCTTGGCCGGAACTAGGCTTTGTAATGCTCATGGAAGAGAATTAAAAAGCGTTGGTTTTCTAAATCTATGGTCCGAGCAGGATAATCTGACCATCATCAATACGATACGGAAAGTTCATGATGAAACCGTGCCTTGCGTGATCTCATGCATTTCAAAAAGTGCCAGTGGCCAAATCATAGAGTATGAAATGGTTCTGCTGCCTTTACAAAACGGCCAAACAGACACGCGGCGAATTTTGGGGATATCAACCCCTGCCCAAAAGGAAAATTGGATTGGCTCCGACCCGTTTATAGAAAGTCAGGTCAGTAACATCCGCTTTGTTGATTATATTGAAGCAGAAGAAACTCCAAGCATCGAAACACCTGTTGGAATGCATGATAATCAGAACTTTAAGCGGTTTGGTCACTTGAGAGTTTTTGATGGCGGAATCTCATAGATAAGAATTTTGAGATTATTTTGATTTTTTGTCAGACATATGCATTTGGCAACAACCATTCCTTAACCTTCTAAAAACATAATCACCCTCATAGATTCTCCTCATTATAATGAGATTGAAATGAGTGCTCTTGCATTAAATCAAGATGGTATTGAAAAAGTCACCGAGGTGGAACGTCAGTTTCAATCAGTGAAGGTGAATATGTTCGGCCGTTACATGCTTGAAAATAAGCGTGAGTTTCCCTGCCAAATTGATGAAATGTCGCCAGGAACTGCAAAAATGTCCGGACCACAGGCTGGCGAAGTCGGTGAACGTGTCATTGCCTACATGGATCATGTGGGTCGACTAGAGGGTAAAGTGCTGCGCACCTATCCTGGTGGTTTTGCGATGAGCATCAATGCGACGCCTCAAAAGAGAGACCGTCTTGCAGCAAAAATTACTTGGGTTGCAAACCGTCACGAGCTTAGTCTTCCTGAAGATCGTAGGCATGAGCGGGTGACCCCAACTACCAAGCTTGCTGAAATCAAGCTTGAAGATCAAAGAACATATTCTGCACGCATCATCGACTTGTCGCTATCTGGTGCTGCGGTTGAGATGGAAGTACGGCCGGCAATTGGCACATTGATCTGGATTGGCAATATGCGTGGTCGTGTTGTTCGCCATTTTGATGACGGTGTTGCGCTGGAATTTGCAATTTTACAGACGCACGACACGCTTCAGGATTATATCCAGCACTAAATCAGTCTTTATTTTTATACATTTTTGATTTTTTTGAACCCGGCAGATTTATCTGTCGGGTTTTTATTTTGTCTGCTAACCCCCTGCTCAGCAAGGGTTTCGATGGGATGCATCAAATTTTACTCAAATTTGAATTAAACTTGCTTTCACATTGAACTAAACGCCACCGTTTTTCTTTCTCGAGCCTAAATTTGTTTATGCGAACTTCCCTACAACACGGGAGTAGCACATGATAAAAACACTAGCGAAAACAGGGTTGCTAATGGCGACAGTTGCCCTTTTACCAATAGAGGCAGCATTTGCCCGCGTTGGACCGCATATGCAGGTCACAAAGCGGACATCACAACCAATTGGTCACTACGAGTATTGCAAGCGATATTCATCAGATTGCAAAATCCGATCAAAAAAAGCAGCTGCACCAAAATTAACGCGTGCCAAATGGAATGACCTTGTTGAGGTGAACGCACACTCAAACAATACGATCAAACCTGTAACCGATATGGAAGCTTATAATCGAGAAGAAGTTTGGGCTTATCCTACGAGCTTTGGTGATTGTGAAGATTATGTACTCATGAAGCGTCATATGTTGATGCAACGTGGGTGGCCCGCATCTTCATTGCTTATTACGGTAGTTCGACAACGTAATGGCGAAGGTCACGCAGTTCTTACAGTTCGCACAGATCGTGCAGACTACATTCTGGATAATCTCGATGGGAAGATCCGCGAGTGGAAAGACACGCCTTACACATACCTCAAGCGTCAGGCATCGAATCATTCAGGCCGTTGGGTGGATATAAAAGACCCACGAGGATGATGTGAAATAAATTCGAGCGAGGCTTAATTTTAAGCTCCCTCATGGACTGCGGTAGTAGCCTTATTTGATCTGGTCGATCCCACCTACCCCCGTCCCCACCTAGGCCAGATCACAGGCCGGTTCGCTTTTGCGGACCGGCCTTTCTTTTGAGGAAATCGTAAATCCTATAAAACTAGATAAGCTGAAGCCCTTTTGCGAAACGTTTTGCGTTTTCTACATAGTGTAAAGCTGAAGCCTTCAAACCTGCAATTGCCTGATCATCCAATTCCCGAACCACTTTCCCAGGCATACCAATCACCATAGAATTATCCGGTATCTCTTTACGTTCAGGTATCAATGCACCTGCGCCAATCAAGCAATTATTGCCAATTTTTGCACCGTTCAAAACTGTTGCGCCCATACCGATGAGTGAATTATTTCCGATTGAGCATCCATGGATCATGGCTTTGTGACCAATCGTACACCCCTCACCAATATCGATGGGACATCCGGGGTCTGTATGGAATACGCAGTTTTCCTGAATATTGGTATTGCTACCAATGCGGATAGGTTCGTTATCGCCTCGCAGCGTTGAGCCAAACCAAATTCCAACATTTTCAGCAATACTCACGTTACCAATCACCACAGCCGTAGGGGCAATCCAGTAAAATTTGTCTGGGAAGTCGGGAGATTTACCGTCGAGAGAATAGATGGGCATGAGAAAAAACCTCGTGTGTGAATTTTCTCATTTTATACAGCAATAACACCGATCAATGCCAGTAATTGAACGATCAAAACACCTGAACAAAAACTCCATAACAGACATATTACAAAAGCAGCACCGAACACTTTTAGTGACACAGAACCCAAGCGCAAATATTTGATTGCGCCCTGCATGGTAAGAATGGGCCCGACAAACATCACAACAAAAAAGCTGACAATAATCGCGAATGGATTGTCAAAACTAATGCGAAATCCACCATCCTGACCTGCCACAAGAGCTGAACCATAATTGACGAGTGCTCCGGTAACAAAACCAGAGGCCATAATCATAAAAACTAACGCGAGATGTTCCACCAAAATTAACCCTGTATTTACCATAATTTCCCAAGGTCAGAATTGCCCCAGCCTATGCGTATGTCATAGGCAATTTACGTGCCAAGTCCGGCACAATGATAGAAAATGATATGAACAGTAGTCCTGCAAGTATGAATACACCCACACAACGGTCCGGCGAGTTGCACCAGCAAGCTATCCGACAGAGAATTCCGGGTGCGGCTCCCACTGTCATGGGAACTGAAAAAACTGGATTTCAACCGAGTGCAAGATTTGTAATGACGCTGTTGAAATACAGCTTCAGTTTATGCGCACTTTCAGCATTGATCTATTTGAGCGCAGTATACTTTGGCAAAGACATATCGCGGGCGGGACATTCAGCCTCTACAGAAGTTCGTGAAATCGTTCTTGCCAATTCCGTTATGAAAATTTCGGACAATTTTATTCGCATGGCATCGCAGCGCAAAAACGGTCAGCATCAACAAATTGACCTTTACGCAGAATGGCCATCAATGACGGGCTATAGCGATGAGCGGAGATTGGTATTTAGCAATGCAGACAATGCTTCGCATCTGATCTTTTTGAAAATTGAGCCACGCTCTATGTCATTTGATATGTCGGGGCGGTTGCAGCCGATTTATTCGATTTTCTTTGAAGGTCTTGGGATTGAAGAAGCTAACGGATTGATCAGACAACCCCTAAGCGAAAGCGGTGGTTATGTGGATGAAGACATGTATTTTGATGGTTCAAGCCCCTACCCGTTTGCAGCCAGATGCATCCGCGAAACGTCAAGTGTCGGCGCTCCAATTTGTATACGCGACATTCACATCAACAAAGATTTGATGGTAACCTACCGTTTTCACAAGAGTTTTTTGAACGATTGGAGATCGCTTGAAAAATCTGTGCGCGGATTTGTAAAATCAAAGATCGTCAACAAAGACATTGCAATGGCAAACTAAAGCCTAGTCTCTGGTTACAAACTAGCTTTGCTTCACATGTCCAGATCGATATCAAGAATTGCCATAGAGAAGTTGAAAGAGCGCTCGCCTTCATCTTCATCAAGATACAGAACGCCTAGAAACTCATCGCCTTTATAAACCTCGCAAGAATCAGTTTTCTTTGGGCGTGCACGCACAGATAATTCTGGGTTAGCAAAAACAGATTTGAAATAAGCGTCCAGCTTCTTGATTTCTTCAGGTGTCAAGGAAAGCTCCTATGTCTTGGGTGAATTGCGTCCTTCTGACATGCAAGACCTAAACTGTAAAGCTGATTGTAAATCAGCAATACCAACTATCTTGTGAGATTTAGGATTATGAACCGCTTTTATCTTCAGCAATAATTTGGTTCATGGAGCGCGCCGGATCCGTGCAGCCTGCTACTCCAACAACACGTCCAGGTATGCCTGCAACTGTTACGTTGTTTGGAACTGATTTGATCACCATGGAACCGGCCGCAATGCGGGAGCAATCCCCCACGTTAATATTTCCAAGTACAGTCGCACCTGCACCCAACAATACACCATTACCAATTTTGGGATGACGATCTTCTGTATCCTTGCCAGTACCGCCGAGGGTAACACCATGCAGGATAGAAACATCATCGCCAATAACTGCAGTCTCACCCACAACAACGCCTGTTGCGTGATCTAAGAAGATACCCTTACCAAACTGAGCGGCAGGATTGATATCCGTTTGAAACACTTGAGACGAGCGACTTTGCAGGTAAAGCGCAATATCCTTATTGCCTTGCGAGAGGTTCCAGTTGGCTAATCTGTGAGTTTGGATTGCCTGAAACCCTTTGAAATAAAGGATAGGTTCGATCAAACGGCTACAGGCAGGATCTCGATCATAAACAGCGGCAATATCAATCCGCAAAGTATCTGACCATTCAGGCCAGTTTTTCACCATTGTATGAAAACTCTGCCGGATCAATTCCGCTGAAAAATCACGATTGTGAAGTCGCTCAGAAATCCGGTGAATGACCGCATCTTCAAGTGAATCCAAATTCAAAATATTGGAATAAATAAAAGAGGACATAAGCGGCTCTTTCACGATAACCGCTTCGGCTTCTTTTCTCACTGCCTGCCAAACCGGATCAACAGCAAGTGTATTATCTTGTGAAACCACATTTCCAGCCATGTTGAGCGACCTCTTCTAATATATTGAGTGATGAAAGTATAAGATTTCAAATCAGTGAAACAAGACAGTTTGCGGTAAACAGTCGTGCACAGTAAGTTTATAGGGCTTATTCTGCCAAGAAAGACAGAACTTTATCCTTATAAATTTTATCGCCTACTGCGTTCATATGATTGCGATTTGGAATCGGTTCAAAACGTCCGTTTGGAATATGTGACGCGAGTTTTTCGCCCTCTAAGGCAATAGTATCCTCATCGCCAATGATAACGAGTGTCTCGTTTAGCATGTTTTCAAATACCGAAATATCAATAGTTTGCCCCCGAATACATGCCGCCAATGCTTTTAGATCATTTCCGATCTTTTCTGCAAAAATTCTAAAGTCATATCCTGTTCCAGGAGGTACATCTTCCAAGTTATCTTCCAGAAGCGCATCCCTTACCAGATTTGTGTCAAAGCCACCCGCAACCATATTATACCCGTTGCCAGCAAGTATGACCTTGCCAAAATCTCCACCTAAACTCACAGCAGTGACAGAGATGCGGCATCCCATGGAATATCCCATAATGTGCGGGTTTGTGAGATTTAGACCTTCAACCAAACCCACTATATCCGAGCCCATTTTGGGGAGGTCATAATCGTCCTCTGAATAATATTTGGTGCTTTTGCCGTGGCCCCGATTATCCACTGCAATGACACGAAACCCTTGTTTGGCAAGAAGATCGACCCAGCCAGTTCCCAACCAGTTGATAGAAGCATTGGATGCAAATCCATGGACTAGAACTATCGGTTGGCCTTCTCCCTTGTCGATATAGGCTATTTCGGTACCATTTATATTCATCTTGTTCATGGGATTAGAACCTTAGGCAGGATTAGGGCTTGTATCGTCGTGATGATCTTTTAGAAGGGTATTAGGGAAGAAAACAAGTCCTGAAGGGTTCATCATGGCCGAAACTAGTATTCCACATTATCAGAATGATGCGGGTGTTTCTTCGATCCAAATCGGGGTCAAGGAATTCATGTGTTGCGGAGCAAGCGACCCGTATGATCATCCTCATGTATTTTTGGACATGGGTAGTGATGATGAAATCATCTGCCCCTATTGCTCAACTGTTTACAAATACGCACCTGATTTAGGGAAAAGCCAAACCAATCCGGAAGGCTGTCTCTATACGTCTAAACAGTCTTAACGCATTTGCCTGTTTCAGCCGATAAACCCATCCTGATCAATGGAGCCGGAATTGCCGGCCTTACCACCGCACTTGCATTAGGCGAAGCGGGATATCAGTGTGTTGTTTACGAAAAGGCTGAAGGCTTTGATGCGATTGGTGCGGGTATTCAGTTATCGCCGAATGCGGTTGGCGTCCTAAGCAGTCTGGGAATGGGGCCGCTTTTATCATCAATTGCATCCGAGCCATTGCGAATTGATATGTTCAATGCAACCCACGGCTACCGTATAAAAAGCCTGAAACTCAACCCACAGATTAAAGATAGATTTGGCTCGCCGTATTTTGTAGTTCATCGCCCGAACCTGCAATCACTGCTGTTCAGTCAATGTAACGCGCATCCAAATGTAAACGTTCAATTCTCATCCAGTATTATAGAGATGGCGCCCCATCAACGTGGCGTTACTGCGATGATCCAAAGCAATGAGCAAATTTCCGAAAGACTTGGCTCATCCATTATTTTAGCAGATGGTGTTTGGTCAGGTTTGCGATCAAGCGTTCTAAAACTTGATCCAGCCGAATATAGCGGCAAGATTGCCTGGCGTGCTTTGATACCGATTAATGCTTCTCTTCCAGAGTATTTCAAAGAGGCAACTACCGTTTGGCTTGCTCCGAAATCCCACATCGTCACCTACCCTGTTCGTAATGGTGATCATCTGAACATTGTCGCGATCACTGATGGTGCTGAGCAAAGTTTTGGTGAGCAACTCACGATTACAGCCGAAGAATTAAAATCATACTTTTCCGGTATGAGCAGCGATCTGGTAAAATTGTTCGATAGTAAAGCCCGCTGGACGGGTTGGCCTGTTTTTCACCACTCGACACCAGACAATCTCAATACGGGTAAGATTGCCCTAATTGGTGATGCTGCACATGCGATGCTCCCCTTTGCGGCTCAAGGTGCTGCAATGGCGGTTGAAGACGCGGCAGTGCTCGCCAGATGCTTCAAAGAGGCAGAGACTGTTGAAGTGGCCCTTGAGAATTATGCAATTGCGCGCAGGCCTAGAATTCAAAAAACTGCAAAAACCGCTCGTGCAAATGGCCGCATTTATCACCTGCCAAAACCACTGGCGTTATGTCGTGACTTTGTGATGGCCGTGACGCCTGCCTCGCTGTTAATGGCGAGGCAAAACTGGATTTATCGCTGGAAAGCCTAGGGTCAGAACCCTAGTGTAGTATCTGGCTAAGGAACAGTTTCGTACGCTCATGCTGCGGATTATCGAAGAATTGTTCCGGCTCGTTTTGCTCAACGATTTGACCTTCATCCATAAAGATTACTCGGTTGGCAACCTGACGTGCAAAACCCATTTCGTGGGTCACGCAAATCATGGTCATACCGTCTTCAGCAAGACTCACCATTGTCTCTAGAACTTCCTTGATCATTTCAGGATCAAGTGCAGATGTAGGCTCATCAAAGAGCATGATACGTGGGTTCATACACAAGGAACGGGCAATCGCAACGCGTTGCTGCTGGCCTCCAGATAGTTGCCCAGGGAACTTATGTGCCTGTTCAGGAATCTTTACCTTCTCAAGAAAATGCATCGCAATTTCTTCTGCTTCCTTCTTAGGCATTTTACGAACCCAGATCGGAGCAAGCGTACAGTTCTCTAGAATAGTAAGGTGCGGGAATAGATTGAAGTGCTGGAACACCATGCCAACTTCACGGCGCACTTCGTCAATCTTTTTCAGGTCATTGGTAAGCTCGTTACCATCCACAATGATCGTACCTTTTTGGTGCTCTTCAAGACGGTTGATACACCGGATCATCGTTGACTTGCCAGACCCCGAAGGACCGGCAACCACGATACGTTCACCACGCATTACTTTAAGATTGATGTCTTTCAACACATGAAAGTCACCATACCATTTATGCATGTCATTGATTTCAATTGCGACATCGGTCTCAGAGACCGTCATTGTTTTTGCAGCAGCAGAATTAGCCATGATGATTACCTGTGTGAAGTGTTAAGTCTGTCTTCCATGAAAATCGAATATCGAGACATGCCAAAACAGAAGAGGAAGAAAATGAATGCGCAGAATACATAACTTGTCATGGCCTGCACCGGAGTAGCCCAGACTGCATCCGAGTGTGAAAGGTTGATCATTCCAAGGAAATCGAGCAAGCCGATAATCGAAACAAGTGTCGTATCCTTAAACAAACCAATAAACGTGTTGACGATGCCTGGAATAACAATCTTAAGAGCTTGCGGCAGGATGATCATGCGCATTGACTGCCAGTAATTTAACCCGACCGCCATTGCGCCTTCATACTGACCTTTTGGAATGGCTTGCATACCACCACGAACCACTTCCGCCATATATGCGGACGAGAATAATGCCACACCAATCAGCGCACGAAGCAATTTATCGAATGTCACACCTTCCGGCAGGAATAGCGGGAGCATGACAGAAGACATGAACAACACAGTAATCAGTGGAACACCACGCCAGAACTCGATGAAGATCACCGAGAACAAGCTAACCGCGGGCATGTCCGAACGACGACCAAGCGCCAATAAAATGCCGAGTGGTAGAGCAGCAACAATACCCGTAACCGCAATGACCAATGTCATGACGAAGCCACCCCAGCGGTCAGTCTCAACAGGCTCTAGCCCGAAATCAATGGACATTACGAACAGGATTACCCCGAGAATGGCCATGGCTATTGCCGTAATGATGGCAGGTTGTTTGCCATCAGAATCTGTTGCCCGCATGTAGGCGAACACAGCACCTACAATGATTGCAGACAGGATTACAAAATCTACAAAGAACTTGAAACCGGACGGCGCTATAATCGCATCAGGCAACAGGAACCCGTTGTAGTTAAGATTACCACCTGAGAGCAAAATAAATGAGGCTACCGGAAAGATCGCAAGCATGAAGATCAGGTTTTCACGCTTGAAAGGTAGCGATGGCATTGCCAGTGGGATGAGCCCTGCAAAAAACAGGAATAATACCAGATTTACCCGCCATAATTCAGCATCTGGATAACGGCCATAGATGAACAGTTTCATATATGCGCCAACATAGGGCCAACAGGCAGCTTTCCAGCCATCAGCTAGTGTCCCACCTTGTGCGACAGTGGCACATGCAAGTCTGTCCTCACCGCTCCATACAGCGTCGAATATCGTCCAATCCAACGTACCCGGCAAAACCAGATAGATAATGTAGGCACCAATCAAAGTGAGGATTGTATTGGGTATACTGGAGAAGAGATTTGTTCTCATCCACCCAACAACGCCACCTGTACTAACAGGTGGTGGCATTGCAGCTGCCATATCCTTACGAACGAAGGCAATCTCCGGTGCGCCGTTAGAAGCGCGGTTCAATGATGTTTGGCTATCAAGATCAGACATCAGGTTCTCCTAGCGCTCGATTAGTGATTTTTTAGAATTGTACCAATTCATCAGCAGTGACACGAACAGCGATATCGCCAGATAGGTCAACATTGTCATGCCAATAATCTCAACAGCTTGGCCTGTCTGGTTCAATGCTGTTCCCGCAAACACAGCCGTCAAATCTGGATAGGCAATCGCAACCGCCAGTGACGAATTCTTGGTTAGGTTTAGATATTGGCTGGTGAGTGGTGGAATGATAACGCGGAGTGCCTGAGGAATAATGTTCAAACGAAGCGTTTGGCCCGGGCGTAGGCCCAATGCGTAGGACGCTTCTGTCTGCCCTCTGTTCACCGCCAAAATACCAGCGCGTACGATCTCTGCAATAAAGGCTGCAGTGTAGAGCGACAATGCCAAGATAAGAGCAATGAATTCTGGGATAACACGCATACCGCCTCTGGGACCAAAGTTACCTGTTACAGGATACTCTGTTGAGACAGGTCGGCCCATGATGAAATACATCAAGAGCGGTAGACCGATGATCAAGCCAAGTGCAGTCCATGCAACGGGGAATCGTTCACCGGTCGCTATCTGGCGCTTTTTAGCCCAATGGTTAAGACCAAACGTAATTGCAATCGCAATGATAAGTGCCCAGCCCATAGAGCCGGAGCCTTCTGAGAATATAAACTGAGGCGCAAACAGGCCCTTTGTATTGAGAAATCCGAATGCCCCAAGATCTAGTGATTGCTTGGCAGAAGGCAGGGTCGCAAGAACGCCTTTGTACCAGATGAAAATTTGCAGAAGCAGCGGAATATTACGCAATACTTCAACATATATATAGGCCATTCTGTTGATGACCCAGTTATTGGAAAGACGCGCTACCCCCACCAGAAACCCGATGATGGTGGCAAAGAAAATACCAATGACTGCCAGCACTAGCGTGTTCTGCAAGCCGACCCAATAGACTTCCAAGAAAGACGAGCTAGACGTGTATTCAATAAAGGGCGAGAAATTTAACCCGAAACCGGAAGAAGTATTGAGAAAACCAAAACCGGAAGCAATGCCGGCTTTCTGCAAATTGTATGCGGCATTGTTGATCATGGACCAAATGATCCAGCCAATTAGCAGAACCAGTAATCCTTGGAATATATACGCCCTGAACTTTGGATCGTTCAGAAGTTTGACCTTAGGTTTTTCCTGCCCAGCTGACATGTCCGTCACGGCACTTCCCCTCGCCTGCCCAAATCCGCGAAGCTCCTACAGCCTCAAGCGAAATTAAAAAAATCTTTGATTGCATGATCAAATGCCATGCTTTGATAAAAACAGGGCCGATCAATTTGACCGGCCCTGAATATTAGAAATAATCCTTAGCGGATTGGCGGTGCGTACTGCAGGCCACCTTTTGACCAAAGGTCATTTGTTCCACGTGAGATTGCAAGCGGAGTATCAGGACCTACGTTGCGGTTGAATGTTTCCGCGTAGTTACCAACCTGCTTGATGATGTTGAATGCCCATGCGTTGTCAACACCAAGTGCTGCACCGAACTCACCTTCAACGCCAAGAACACGTTTGATTGCAGGGTTGTCTGAACCCTTCATTTCTTCAGCATTTGCTGATGTGATGCCTAGCTCTTCAGCATTTACCATTGCAAAGTGTGTCCACTTAACAAGGTTGAACCACTGATCGTCGCCCTGACGAACAACAGGACCTAGAGGCTCTTTTGAGATGATCTCAGGAAGAACAATATGGTCAGCAGGGTTTGTAAGCTTCAAACGCTGAGCATAAAGACCTGATTGGTCAGTTGTGTAAACATCACAACGGCCAGCGTCGTATGCTGCAACAACTTCGTCAGCTTTTTCGAATGCAACAATTTCATACTCAAGTTTGTTTGAGCTGAAATAGTCAGCAACGTTAAGCTCTGTTGTTGTACCAGTGTTTGTACATACAGAAGCGCCAGATAGCTCTAGTGCTGATTTAACGTTCAGGTCTTTACGAACCATGAAGCCCTGACCATCGTAGTAGTTAACACCAGCGAAGTTTAGACCAAGTGTAGTATCACGTGTTGCTGTCCACGTAGTGTTACGTGAAAGAACATCGATCTCACCAGACTGAAGTGCGGTGAAACGCTCTTTAGCTGATAGTGGTGTGTACTTAACTTTAGATGCATCAGCAAAAATTGCAGCAGCTACAGCACGGCAAAGATCCACGTCGATACCAGTCCAGTTACCTGCTGAGTCTGGGTTAGAGAATCCAGGCAAGCCTTGGCTTACGCCACACTGTACAAAGCCTTTTGCTTTTACGTCATCGAGAGTTGCAGCGTTAACACCAGTTGATGCAACACCAAGAGTAGCCACGCCAAGTACGGCAGACACGATTGTTTTTTTCATAGAAAACAGCCTTTTCTGTTTCTTGATTGATTTTCCCCTGATCACCGATCGAGAGGTATATGGCTTGGATGCTCCCCAAAGGTTTCCTTTAGAAGGCTCCTCCCAAAACCATTCCGCGTAAAAAATAATATTGTGACGTATACGTCAAGAGCTAATAACGCCGCTAATCCGGTAAGTTGATCAGATTTGTGCGTGCATACAGCATATTTGTGGTGCTAAACCTCTGCAAACGAACAAAATACTGCATTGGGAAGAGTTATCGAATGACCAATAATGGAAATAACCATGATTCAAAAAAACTAGAGAATGCGACGATTCTGACCCACAAAGGCAATAATCCGGATAGTTTTTATGGGTTTGTAAACCCGCCTGTTGTTCATGCGTCAACCGTTTTATACCCAGATTATGAAACAATGCGGACCCGTAAGCAGAAGTACACATATGGTACACGTGGCACGCCAACGACCGATGCTCTTTGTGAATTGATTGATGAATTAGAAGGATCAGCAGGCACCGTTTTAGTGCCATCAGGCCTTGCAGCGGTCACAATTCCTCTCCTGGCGTTTGCAAAAGCAGGTGATCACATCCTGATTTTGGATTCCTGTTATGGTCCAACGCGTGAATTTGCTGACTCAATTCTGGCAAATATGGGAGTTGAGATTGAGTATTATGATCCCTTAATTGGTGCGGGCATATCCGAGTTGATCAAGGAAAACACTTCCGTTGTGTTCACGGAATCGCCGGGTTCAAATACATTTGAAATTCAAGACATCCCGGCAATCGTTGAAGCAGCTCATGCCCGCAATGCAATCGTCATGATTGATAATACCTGGGCCACGCCACTTCTGTTTAAGCCACTTGATCATGGTGTTGATATTTCCATTCATGCGTTGACCAAATACCCTAGTGGCGGGTCTGATCTTGTAATGGGGTCAGTCTCGGCCAATGAAAAATGTTGGAAACAGCTAAATCGCGTCCACGGCATTATGGGATGCTGTGCAGCACCCGACGATACCTATCTTGTTCTACGAGGTATGAGATCAATGGAGTTGCGGCTGCGCGAGCATGAAAAGAACTCAATAGAGATGGCAACATGGCTATCTGATCATGCTGCAATTGGTCGTGTCATACATCCTGCCCTTCCCACCCATCCGCAACATGATTTGTGGAAACGCGACTTTAACGGCGCTAGCGGATTGTTCGGCTTTACACTCAAAACTGATGACATGGAAAAGGGAGCAAAGTTCTATGATGCGCTAAATCTGATCGGTCGCGGTTATTCTTGGGCCGGATATGAAAGCCTTGCTGTACTGGTAAACCTATCAGACCGAACCATCGCTAAAGGACCTGACAATGGCATATTAGTGCGTCTATCGGTTGGCTTGGAAGACCCAAAAGATTTGAAGGACGACATTGAGCAGGCACTTCGCGCTAGTGGTTTGAGCAATTAGGAATTATTGTAATGCATGTCTTAGTGGTTCTCAGTCATCCTGATCCGGCGTCGCTAAGCCATGCACTTGCACAACGCTTTATCGAAGGGGTAGAGAAAGCTGGCCATACGGCTGAACTTGCCGACCTTCATGCGGAAGGGTTCAATCCAATTTGGAACTCTAGTGACATCGCACACGCAGAAGGCGCATCCCTGCCCAATGATTTAGCGGAAGAACAAAAACGCATCGAGCGTTGCAATGCGGTTTGTATGGTTTTCCCACTGTTCTGGTTTGGGATGCCGGCCATGCTGAAAGGCTGGATTGATCGGGTTTGGTCTTGGGGTTGGGCTTACGATCAACTTGATGATCACAATCAATCCCTTCAAAAGAACAGAACCTGCATCATGCTCATCCCTGCTGGCGCAAACCCTGAAAAATGGGAGCCATATTCCAAGGTAGAAAATGCAATGGACACGATCTGGAAAACGGGAACACTGGGGTATTTCGGATTTACCGAAAAACAGTTTCACTACCTTAATGGATCAACCGGATCACAGCAAAGACGCGAAGGCCTGTTGCAACAGGCGTATCAAGCAGGTTTGGATATTTCATTTCCAGTGCAGTCTGATTAACGCATCAGACTATTTCACCTTCAATTTAGATATCCAATCCGAAACTTGATCAGGTGTCACTTCTGCAACTCGAATGAGACTGTCGAATTTAAGAGTGAGTTCGCGAATATGCTCAACCGAGTTCACCACTATATACATGTCTCCAATATATAGTGCTGCGCGATTGGGTCCAAACACAGTAAACGGAGCGCTGTAATGGATTCTCGCATCATATAAAAAGAGCCGGAATGTCGGGTACAGTTCATCACAAAGCTGGGCAATATGCTCAAGTTGGGCTTGCCTAGCGCCACGTTGTAAATTTTGCCAAATGTCTGCGCCATCCGCCAAATTAGACAATTTCTGAAACGGCATTACGACTTCCATGTCTGTTTCAGGCGAACGGCTATAGTTCAGTTGAGTGCGTGCTAAATCTTGCTTGATATCAGTTGTTGTCTCAAGACTTTCATCAAACTCATAACGAGCAACCGCAGGTGTTCTAAGCAGATCAGGCAAATTGCTTGGTGCATATCGGATTTTATAGCCAGCGCTTTCTTCGTGCCATTTCGACAGTAAAGATTGGCCACCATCGCTGCTTGCATGTTCTATGCTCATGCCTTTTGCGACTTCACCAACTCCTCTTACATCCTGGCTTAAACCTAATAGCCAATCGATGCTGACATTTAGTACAGAGGCAATTGCAACAAGCGTGTCACTTCTTGGAACCCGATGATTTTTACCGTTCAAGAACTGGCTTAACGCAGAACGATCAAGCCCGCACTTTCTGGAGAGGTCTGAGGCCTTCAAACCAGATTCGTCTAGCGTGGCCTGTAGCCTTTGCCGAAAATTTATTGCGACTTGTTTCTTATCAAAGTTGATCATTTGTTGATATTACACATAATAGTTGTTTTTTCACAACATTTATGTGCTTTTGCTGCAATCATTCAACTGGCTAAATTCAGCGCCCACTTCTAACTTGAAAGTCGCTGGGAGAGCCTCTTGTGATTGATACTAAAACAAAAACTGTATTGCACCGCGTTGAGTGGCAAACCGCATCACTGATTATCGCCACATATTCGATTTGGCTTTTACTGGCTATATTTGGGGACAGTGTGCATCCAACCATCTGGATTACGATTAGTGTTTTCACACTGACCCTCTTCATGTCGATCACCCATGAAGTGCTGCATGGCCACCCAACAAAATCGAGGGCTATTAACCGGCTAATGGTGCTGTTGCCGATTGCATGGTCTTTGCCTTATGAACGATTTCGCGACACGCATATTCAGCATCACCTGACCGGCGAACTTACTGATCCGTTTGATGACCCAGAAACTTGGTACGTCCCACAGAATTACTGGAATGGCTCTACCTATCTGCTCGGGCTTATTCTTACCTTTAACAATACCCTGTTTGGTCGAATGCTTATTGGGCCCTGTATTGGCTTGGGTAAGTTTTACCAAAATGAAATCCACACGTTTACATCAAAGCCGGAAACCCGCCTCTATCTAGCAAGTGTTTGGGGGTTTCACATTACTTTATGTGGCGCCATGGCATATGGAATTTCAGAGTTTAGCCCTGTTCCATTATGGCAGTGGCTTGCGTCAATTTATCTTGGGCATTCCTTATTGCTGGTGCGCACATTTTTGGAACATCAGGCGGCTCCTGATCACTCGGAGCGTACAGTTATCATCAAAAAGGCCTGCCCGCTGGCGTTTCTATTTTTGTACAATAACTACCACTTCATACATCACCAGAAGCCTGGCATCCCTTGGTACGACCTTCCCAAAGAGTATGCTCAGAACAGGGATACTTATCTCTCTGCAAACGGGTATTACACCTACGAATCCTATCGCGAGATATTTGGGAAATACCTGTTTAGATCAAAAGAACCAGTGGCCCATCCGTTTTTGCGTGTTACAGATCGGGTATGAACCCCATTGCCACCCTATCCATGTATGACTGGCCGGAAACCCGTCACGCATTGGAAAAACTCTGGAATTTGATTGCTAACGAGTTGGAAGCGATTGGAATTACGCCAGCCTCAAGCTTGGCCAAGGAGAATGAGCAATTTCCACTCTGGACCAGTTCTGATCTGTTAATTGGACAAACATGTGGTTGGCCATACGCAAACCATCTTCGTGGCAAGGCTGTTCCATTTGCGCGATTTGATTATGGTTTAGACAAGGTTCCACCCGGATTTTACCGATCCGTGTATATCGGACGGAGCAAATCTGATGCAGAGCATTTAACAAGCGCTGGAAGCCTTGCAAAATGCGCCTCATTTGCTGTCAATGGGTTGGATTCACAATCCGGATTTCATGTCTTTACTGAAATTACTGGACAGCCCGCATCAACCATTATTCCTCACGACCATTTAGTCAAAACAGGAGCACATCGAAATTCTGTCATAGCTGTGGCAGATGGGACGGCTCAAATTGCGGCTATTGATGCAGTTGCATTTGAGCTTGCAAAGAGACATGAACCCGACGCTGCGAAAGCAGTTGCGGTCATCGGCTATTCTGCACCCAAACCAGGATTGCCTTTAATCACCTCAAACACTTTAGCTGGCAAAACCGATGAATTGTATTCGGCTATTAAAACGGGAATATCGAAATTGCCAGAAGAGACACGCGAGACCCTGATGATCCGTCAGGTACTAAAAGCCAAAGACGCTGACTATGATGTTTTCTTAGCGAATTGACTGAACAACCTGCTGCAAAGTGCAGACACTCAACTTGATTCAAAGCGCGACTCTAGAGCGTGTCTGTCTTGGATTGAATCGATTTGATGGGTTGGATTTTTGATTT
>CAZEPF010000045.1:0-14773 GCA_964514045.1 uncultured Rhizobiaceae bacterium
AAATCAAAAATCCAACCCATCAAATCGATGCAATCCAAGACAGACACGCTCTAAGCTTAGTTCGGCAGAATTGCCGTTAGATCATTTGAATGCGCAGAACTGGTCAATTCACTCTTACTATCCGATAACATGAGTGGCGTTCCATCCGCTGCAAACATGGCCCAATACACTACGCCAGATTCTAAATCGGGCAGTCCAGGAAATTTTTCTTCTACTTCTTCCGCAGAAATTTTACGCAAATACGTAATTGCATCCGTACCAAGCTGGGCAAAATTGTCTGCTTCTGGCGAATTAAAACTCAAATCTTCAAACATAAGACTACTCCTTCGACCGTATTGATATTTTTCGTATGATTCTCTCTGGCTGTAAGCGCACAAGCTCAATCGAGAGAAGACCATTTGAAAGATCAGCGCCGCTTACTTCTATGCCCTCTGCAAGAACAAAAGACTTCTGAAACTGACGGGCCGCAATACCTCTATGTAAATAGATACGTTCCCCATCATCAATTTGTTTCCCACGGATTGTTAATTGGTTCTCTTCAACGCTGATATCCAACTCATCATCGGAAAACCCTGCAACCGCGAGTGTGATTTTCAGAATGTCAGAACCATTTGCATCCTCTGATTGTAATTTTTCAATATTGTAGGGCGGGTAGCCATCATTGCCTGAACGCGCAGCACGTTCCAGCGCACGCTCCAATTCATCAAATCCAAGTAACATCGGGTTGGCTAAACCAGGTAAGCGGGTCATTGATAATCCATCCTGTTGCCTGACTAATATGGGAATTAGGCCAAAGCGGTTCAATGCATTTGATATGAATTGGTTTATTATCTCCAAAATAGAAACAATGTTTCATATCTTATAAAAATTGACAATTTCCAGCGATTTGTTAGCCACAACATACGTTTCTAAGGAGAATACTATGTCAGAACGCGTAAATGTCGGTGGGTTGAGCGTTGATCCAGAACTTTTGAATTTCGTCAATGATGAAGCTTTACCAGGCACTGGCATCGAGAGCGACGCATTCTGGGGTTATATGGAAACCCTTTTTGACGAACTGGCAGATCGTAATGATGAACTTTTGGAAAAGCGCTCTTCTCTGCAAAAGCAGCTTGATGAGTGGTACTCATCAAAAGGCACTGATTACACACTTGATGAGTATAAAAGCTTTCTAACTGATATTGGATATCTGGTTCCCGAGGGCGCTAAGTTTTCCGTTGATACGGCAAATGTTGATCCGGAAATCGCAATGGTTGCAGGGCCTCAATTGGTGGTGCCCATCATGAATGCGCGCTATGCACTGAATGCAGCCAATGCCCGTTGGGGTTCGCTTTATGATGCGTTGTATGGAACGGATGCAATCTCCGAAGAAGGCGGCGCAGAACGTGGTGATGCATATAACCCGAACCGTGGCGACAAGGTAATCGCATGGGCAAGAGATTTCCTTGATAAGTCCGTGCCTATTTCTGGCAAATGGGCTGATCTTAAATCTATGGCAATCGTGGACGGTGCTCTTCAGCTTACTATGCAGGATGGATCAACCACAGGCCTTTCCAATCCTGCTCAACTGGTTGGCTATTCAGGTGATGCCGCAGCACCGTCTTCAGTAGTTGTGAAGCGCAATGGTCTTCACGCAGACATCATCATCGATGCGGCCCATCCTATTGGTAAAACCGATAAGGCAAACATTGCCGATATCATTTTGGAATCAGCTATGACTGCAATCTGTGATTGCGAAGATTCAGTTGCAGCAGTAGATGGTGAAGACAAAGCGCTTGCATACCGCAATTGGCTTGGATTGCTAAAAGGCGATCTGTCAGACACATTCCAGAAGGGTGACAAGCAGGTTACGCGTAGACTGAACCCGGACCGCAAGTACACAAGTCCAGATGGATCAGAAATTTCGCTTCCAGGCCGCTCACTCCTGCTTGTGCGTAATGTTGGGCATTTGATGAAAAACCCTGCCGTGACAAAAAACGGTCGTGAATTCCCTGAAGGCATGATGGATTGTCTTATGACAGGCATGATTGCGCTTCATGACATTGGTCCAAATGGCCGTCATGGCAATTCGCGCGAAGGATCGCTTTATATTGTGAAACCAAAGATGCACGGGCCGGAGGAAGTGGCCTTTGCATGCACATTGTTTAGCCGTGTCGAAGAAATGCTTGGCATGAAGCCGAACACGTTGAAAATGGGCATTATGGATGAGGAACGCCGTACAACGGTGAACCTAAAAGAATGTATCCGTGTTGCAAAAGAGCGTGTGGTATTCATCAATACAGGCTTCCTTGATCGTACGGGCGATGAAATTCATTCGTCCATGCTTGCGGGTCCAATGCTGCGTAAGGGCGATATGAAGGGCGCACCGTGGATCAAATCTTATGAAGACTGGAATGTTGATATTGGTTTGGAATGCGGGCTTTCTGGTCACGCACAAATCGGGAAGGGCATGTGGGCCATGCCAGACCTGATGGCGGATATGCTGGAACAGAAAATCGGCCACCCTAATGCAGGGGCAAACTGTGCGTGGGTTCCATCCCCCACCGCTGCAACGCTTCATGCCACGCATTACCACGAAGTGAGCGTCGCTGAAGTTCAAGCTAATCTATCCTCGCGCAAACGTGCCAGCATTGATGATATCCTGACCGTTCCTGTTGCCATCCGTCCGAACTGGACGCCGGATGATATTCAGAATGAGTTGGATAATAATGCTCAGGGCATCCTTGGATACATGGTGCGCTGGGTCGAGCATGGCGTCGGCTGTTCGAAAGTGCCTGACATCAATGATGTGGGCTTAATGGAAGACCGCGCAACGCTGCGGATTTCAACCCAACATATTGCGAACTGGCTGGAGCATGGCATTTGCACCAAAGAGCAAGTCACCGAAACGCTTCAACGCATGGCAGGCGTGGTTGATCAGCAGAATGCGGGCGATCCAGAATACCGCAATATGTCTCCAGACTTTGATACGTCTGTTGCGTTTCAGGCTGCATCAGAACTTGTTTTTGAGGGAAGGGCCCAGCCATCTGGTTACACCGAACCTGTGCTTCACCGTAAGCGTCTTGAATTTAAGGCAAATGCCTGAACCCAAAGCATAAAAAAGCCCCGCACTTTAGCGGGGCTTTTTTATAGAGTATGAAAACTGAATTTATGTCTGGCGAACCACAACTTTAGCGCCTGGTTTTACGCGATCATATAGGTCCATAATGTCTTGGTTCAAAAGACGGATACAGCCGGAAGACATTGCCTTACCGATTGACCACCATTCAGGTGTTCCATGAAGACGGTATAGCGTATCGCGACCCCCCTTCATCAGGTAAAGAGCACGAGGGCCCAGTGGGTTACCGAGACCTGGAGGCATTCCACCAGCCCATTTTCTAAGATCAGGGCGACGGCGAATCATATTGGCAGGCGGTGTCCAAGTTGGCCATTCACGCTTCCAACCGATGGTTGCGTTACCAGACCAAGCAAAACCCGCTTTACCAACGCCAACACCATACCGTACAGCTTTGCCATTTGGCTCAACCAAATACAAAAAGCGCTTTGGCACATCAACAATCACTGTGCCAACACGCTCTTTTGTCGGGTAATCAACGATCTGTCTAAGGAACTGTTTGTCGATCTTACGAACCGGAATCTCAGGAACTCTGAACCCGCCGTCAGTAATCGCGCCATAAGATGCACGGAACTGGCGTGTCGGATCTGTACTGACCGAACAGCCTGCCAAGGCAGCCGTTGATAGTAATGATAGCGTAAATGCGCGGCGGTCCATATTTCCGATTCTCCAGTTTTGCGCCCTAGGCGCGATCAAATTTGAATTTCACCTAGTTCCCAAGTATCAAACTGGAGATGAATCGCAAATCGCATTTTGGTTATCAAAGATTCAATTTGTAGATGTTGCATTATAGCAACAATAATTTCAGTCTCATTTATAGACAATACGCAACAAACACGAGCGGTCTAATGCCTTTGATATCAATTCATCACTCTGACCCAGCCGTGGACGGGCGACAATCACAGCGCGCGATGATGATCAGGCGTGGGGTTCAAATCGGATTGTCACAATCGCAAATCATGCTGGTTCCCGAGATTTCTTTGAAGGGCGGAAGACGTGCTGATTTGGTTGGCATTGATCCAAAAGGGCAGATCATCATCGTTGAAATCAAGTCATCAATTGCTGATTTTCGGGTTGATCATAAGTGGCACGAATACAAAGAGTTTTGTGATCAGTTTTACTTCGCCACGCTTCCTGATGTGCCCAGCGAGATTTTTCCAGATGAGGAAGGGCTGATCATTGCAGACAATCATGGGTGCGAGATTATGCGAGATGCCCAGAAAGAAACTCTAGCCGCAGCTAGCCGTAAGGCGCTTTTGGTGCGTATTTCCCGTCAGGCAATCTCACGATTGCAGGTGATGACGGATCATTACGGTCAAGACCTAGGGTCAGGATCCTAGACTAAAACTCATCGATGAGCTGCTTTTACTTGGGCGCGCGCTTGGCTAGAATGCGTTGTAACGTACGTCGGTGCATGTTCAATCTACGGGCTGTTTCCGAGACATTACGGTCGCAAAGTTCGTAAACACGCTGGATATGTTCCCATCGTACACGATCGGCAGACATCGGGTTTTCCGGTGGTTCTGCTTTTTCTTCCGGTTTGCGCATCAAGGCCGTATAGACATCATCCGCGTCCGCTGGTTTTGCGAGATAATCGACAGCGCCCATTTTTACGGCAGTTACTGCAGTTGCGATATTGCCATAGCCGGTCAGTATGATTGTTTTACAATCTGGCCGTCTGCCACGTATTTCTTCGATTACATCCAGTCCGTTGCCATCATTGAGGCGCATGTCGACAACCGCATGGGCCGGCGGTTTTGCCCGAACCATGGAAATACCTTCATTCACTGATTCGGCCATTTGAACCAGAAAGCCACGGCCTTCCATCGCTCTACCAAGGCGTTGTAGGAATGGACGATCATCGTCTACGATTAGCAGGGTTTTATCTTCACCCATGTCGTTAAGGTGCTGCTCTTGCGTCATCAAATCACTCTAAATTGTCACGTTACTATTATATCTGTGTCAGAAATCCAATTTGTCAAAACCAAGATGGAATCATTGTTAAAATTTTATAGCTCAAGCCTCAATTGCAGTGCGGGGCCAGCGCACCAATACGCGTGCGCCGCGCATTTCACCCGCACCTGCATTAGAAAAATCAATTGTAGCGCCATTTCGCTCTAATAAAGTCTTGGCAATAAACAGGCCAAGTCCAAGGCCACCACCTGGTTTGTTTTTAGAGCCGCTATTGAGATAGGGCTCGCCAATCCGGTCGATGGTTTCTTCATCAAATCCATGCCCATCGTCTGAAATTTCTACCCAGACTTTCTTTGCGTCCCAGCCTGCTGCGAGAACCACGCGATTACGCGCGTAATCCACGGCATTTTCCACCAGATTACCCAACCCATACAGCATTGCAGGATTGCGTATGCATTCTGGTTCATTGCCATCACGGGGAAATGCAATGTCGATGTCCACGCCAAAATTGCGATGCGGTTGTGAAACTTCCTCTAAAATCGCAGAGAATGGCGCTACTGCAATATGCTCATCCCCCTCGCTGGAAAGAGACGTAAGGGTTCGCATAATTTCTCGACACCGTTCTGCCTGACTGGTGAGCAGGGCCACATCCTCGTAGGCAGGCGTGCCTTTTTCGACTTCACGCTGCATTTCTTTGGCAACAAGCGAAATGGTTGCAAGCGGTGTTCCCAATTCATGGGCAGCAGCGGCTGCAAGTCCGTCAATATTGGATAAATGCTGCTCACGCTGAAGCACCAACTCTGTTGCGGCCAGCGCATTGGAAAGTTGTCTTGCCTCTTGCGATACGCGGAATGCATAGAGCGTGGTGAAGAGAAGACTGGATACAATCGCAAACCACATGCCCATGATATAAATAAGCGGCAATCGCAGTCCCTCAACCGTATTCCACGGCAGGGGGAAGTAGAAAAACGCCAAAAGAGATGTGAGTGAGAGCGATAAAATACCCAGTACAATTGTAGAGCGAACCGAAAGCGTTGTCGCCGAGATAAACACAGGCACAAGCAACAGGATCGAAAACGGATTTCCCAACCCGCCCGTTAAAAACAAAAGCGATGCCAATTGCACAATATCGTAGGCCAGCAGAAGCGACGAAGCCCGCTCGCTTAACCGTGTGCTGGCTGGGTAACGAACACTCAATATTAAATTTAGGAACGCAGACGTGACGATCAGTGCTGCACAAAACTCGGTGTTAAATTGAAACCCCAGCACAAGCCAGACAATACTCACCGCTGCTGACTGGCCAATAATAGCCAGCCAACGAATATTGATCAGGGTTTCAAGACGCAGATTGTGCCCAGATTCTAACTGCGTATGGCTGGGAAATTCCACAGACATGCGTCAGTCCAAACTCGCAAGCGAGCGATTAGCCATGCATATTGATGACAATGCGACCTCTGATTTTTCCATCAACAATATCCGTTGCTGACTGAATAACCTGCTCAGGATCGAACGGAATTTCCGTTGTTAGCTTATCAAGTTTTGTTAAATCCAGATCGCTTACCAGTCTGTTCCAAGCTTCAACACGGCGCTCTTTTGGAGCCATGACTGAATCAACCCCCAATAAAGAAACACCCCGCAGGATAAACGGCATAACAGTTGATGGCAGATCAAAGCCTTGCGCCAATCCGCATGCAGCTACCGCACCACCATATTTTGTCTGAGCCAGAACGTTGGCAAGTGTATGCGAACCAACCGCATCTACACCCGCAGCCCAGCGCTCTTTCCCCATTGGACGACCTGCTTCTGACAGTTCTGCGCGATCAATAATTTCTGATGCGCCAAGTTCTTTTAGAAAGTCAGCCTCGTTTGGGCGTCCGGTAGAAGCGATTACCTCATAGCCAAGCTTGGCAAGGATTGCGATTGCGACAGTCCCCACGCCACCATTTGCGCCTGTTACAATAACAGGACCATGATCCGGCGTAATGCCAGCACGCTCAAGCGCCATGACACACAACATGGACGTGTATCCGGCCGTGCCAATGCCCATCGCCTGAGTAGCGCTTAATTTTTCCGGCAGGGGAATCAGCCAGTTAGAACTGAGGCGCGCTTCGCCTGCATAGGCACCCCAATGCACTTCACCAACGCCAAAGCCGTTGAGCAGAACTTTATCACCTTCAGAATACTCCGATGAAGACGATTCAACGACTGTACCAGCCAGATCAATACCAGGAACCATCGGCCAATGACGTATGACAGGGCTTTTGCCTGTAATTGCCAACCCGTCTTTGTAGTTTACGGTGGTTGCATCAACCGCGACCGTTACATCGCCTTCCATCAAGTCGTCGCGCGTAAGTTCCACCACGTTGACGGACTGCTTTTTTTCTTCATCGCGTGAAACCTGAATGGCGCGAAAACTATTACTCATGTGAATGTTCCTCGTTATTTTTGTTTCCCTGCCGCCAAATAATAATCTCGTCGAGAATGATTGCGGCAGCGCCCAATGTTATGAACGTATCTGCAAGATTGAATATCGCAAAGTGGAAACCAATACTATCGATATGGAAATAAATCATATCGATCACTTTCCCAAGCCAGATGCGATCAATCAGATTTCCTACGGCACCACCGAGCACCAGCGCATAGCCCAATTCGGACAGGAAGCGGTCACTTTCCAGGTTTTTCCATAGCCAAAGCACAAAGCAAATAATGGCGATGGTAAGCGCGATTAAAAACTCATCATTGATGGAAGAAAGAAACGAAAACGCGACGCCTTCATTATAGGTTCGGTACAGGCTCAAAAACGGAAGAAAGTCCACCTGTTGCTGAAGGGGAAGCATTGCCTCTGTGAACCATTTTGAGACCTGATCAATCATCACCATGCCCATGATGAGCGTGACCCAAAAAGCACGTATCATAATGAACCCTCATGACTGCTGACAGACGATGGCAGGCGTTTACCCATATGAAAAAGCATTACACCCGTAGCGATTGCGAGGTTGAGAGAATCAGCGGCACCAATCATAGGAATGTATATAAGCGTGTCACACGCATCTGCCAGCGTATCGGGCATTCCCTGTTGCTCATTTCCCATAATAAGCAGGACAGGTCTGGACTGATAATCAACTGTGCGAAAATCCACTGCACCCTTCAAGTGAGTGCCAATTACTATTCCGCTCCATTTTGTGCGCCATGAAAGAAATTCATCTTCGCTCATGCGCACCAGAGGAACACTGAATATCGACCCCATGGTTGCACGGGTTGCTTCCAGTGAAAACGGGTCCGTGGTCTCGCCCACCAGAATGATGCCACTGGTTCCGCTTGCATCGGCTGTTCGGATGATCGTTCCCAGATTGCCCGGATCACGCACCCTATCAAGAGCAATCCAGACTGTATCAGGGTCTTGCTGATTGTTGGGCGGCGCACTCCATTTTTGACGCACGACCGCGATTACCATTTGCGGATTATCTTTACGGGTGATCGACGTTAGAACTTTTTCGCTAACCTCAAGAATATCACTTCCGCAAACACGGACCTTCGCAGCAAAGTCTTCGATGTCTGATGAAACACCATCTGAACGGGCATAAATCAGCGTTTCTATGTGCCAGTTATTTTCAAACGCATCGCGAACGAGTTTGAAACCTTCAACCAGAAATGTGCCAGACTGATCACGATGTTTTTTCTGGGATAAAGCGCGAATGGATTTTATGCGTGGATTGGAGACCGCAGAAATCTCCATCATCTTTCCCGGTCGGGATTGCTCAAGGTTACTCATTGGGAAACCCAGCGACTGAAAAGAGAAGTCGAGAGGCGACGGTCACTATTTTCTGTTTTCAAAACCAGTTCGCCTGATTCCAGTCTGCCACCCATATCCCCAAATTTTTCCTGCATGATTTCGTGCATGGATTGGAAAGACGCACGGATAGAATATGCAGTAAGCACAACAAAGCTTGAATCCGGTCCGCTTAATACCCGCACCAAATCCAGCATATTCGGTAAATTATCAAATAGCTGCCAAACCTCACCTTTGGGTCCGCGTCCGTATTTTGGCGGATCCAGCAAAATGCCATGATAGGTATTTCCACGACGTTCTTCACGCTCACAGAAACGTACTGCATCATCACAAATCCAGCGAATTGGGTTTTCATCCATTCCAGCCAGTGATTGATTTTCCCGTGCCCAGCCAATTGCCTTTTTGGAGGCATCCACATGGGTCACATGCGCACCTGCGCGAGAAGCAACTAATGAGGCAAGTCCGGTATATCCAAATAGATTCAACAATCTGAATTCTTGGCCTGATTGTGTTTTTTGGCGAATCTGATCTTCCATGAAGCGCCAATGTGCTGCCTGTTCTGGAAAAACACCCACATGTCGAAAGGACGTGAAGCGGCCATGATAGCCGATCCCGTCCCATGCCATTGGCCATGTCTCATCAAGTTTGTTGTTTGAGAAATTCCAGCGGCCCGCACCTTCTTCGGTGGTATCGCCAGTAAAAATTGCATCGGCACGGTCCCATGTTTTTTGCACAAGTTCCGGCTGCCATAGTGCTTGCGCCTCAGGACGAACAACAGAGATTCGCCCATAGCGCTCAAGTTTAAGGCCATTTCCACTGTCCAGCAGTGCGTAATCCTTATCCGGCGCGTTTTCCAAGATAAGCGGACAGGTTTCTTCCAGCCGTTTCTTGGATACGAATCGAGCTGACTTTTCTACAGGCTTTGAAGCGCTTTGTTTACCGGGTTTTGTTCGCAAAATCAGCGCCTTTGCAACGATAGAAATGCCTAGGGTCAGTTTCACACACTTGTTCACAATCAAACAGCATGAATGGCCAATACTTAAAGGAAATATCAGAAGGGGTAATGACTTGAAAGATTATTTATGTCAAAGAGACGTGCTGTGAAAAGGGAGCGCTTCACGATGAATGATGTATCTGACAATTACGAAAATAATGTTTGGTCTGTATTTTTCTGGACTTTGCTAATTTGTGTTGTGCTTGGAGTGATCGTTTACCTGATCGGATAGCACCACGGAATATGCTTCATGCACTAACCGCGTGTAGCTTTGCACCGTGAACTCTTAGCCAGCTTTTGTGTTGATCTGTTTCAGGACAAAGCTGCTTTGTTAAATTCCAAAATCGATCTGAATGGTTCATCTCTACAAGATGGGCAACTTCATGGGCTGCGAGATAATCCAGCACTTGCGGTGGCGCCATAATAATGCGCCATGAAAACGACAAGGTACGCGTACTGGAGCATGAACCCCAGCGGCTGGTTGTATCGGTAATCCGAATTTGTTTTGGTCGCACATTGATGGTTTGAACATGTCGGTTCACAGCCAGATTTAATTCTTTGCGCGCTTGTTGCTTCATCCACGAAAGCAGGCGCTTTGAAAGTGAGGCTTCATCGCCCGGCACATGCAATTGCCATTCGCCGTCCACTTCAAAGCGAGTAACGATACCGCGTAATTTACCTGTCGAGACAATTTTATGGTCAAGACCAAGGTAGGGAATTACGGAACCATCCACTAAAGCAGTTTTTTCCGGTAGTCGCGAAAGCCGTGAAGCAACCCAGTTTCGATTACGCTCGACGAAGGCTTCAATTTCCTCATCACCAACGTGGCCGGGAACCGTGACTTTTAATGCGTCACCGCCCGGAACAATGCGAAGGGTAAGACGCTTTGCCCGGTCATTTTCGACAACACGGACAGGGATGGAACTACCATCTACCTCAAGCTCGAAATTACGGTCGCGCTTTTGTAATTGCCTGAAAAAGGAAAACGTCATGGTTTTTCTTTACACCGCGTTTCGTTGCTCAATCAACATGACAAAATGAAAACGGGGCAAACCATGCCCCGTACGATTGTTAGTTTAATTTCAAAGAGACGATTTATGACTTTTTGTCAGATGCCCGCTTTGAGCGAGGCGCTGGTTTGCGCTCACGTGTCTTCATAAAGTCATCAAACTCTTTTGAATCTTGTGTGCGACGTGCTTCACGCTTGTGCTCTTCAAACTCTGCAATGGTTGCGTCCAGCTTGCGGCGCTCTTCTTTCAGGCGTTGAAGTTCTTCTTCATGCCAATCGTCGAATGCAACATTGCCTGTACGGCCATAGTTTGGTCTCGGCTTGGAGCGGGAAAACGTATCGCTAACCGAATCTGTTGCGCGTTCCACGCCTGACTTGAAATCATCCAAGCGATCGCCCCAAAGAATGTAGGCAATCATGGCAAGACCCAGCGGCCAGTAAATCATGAAGCCGATGATCATCATTGCGATGGTAACAGGTGTCCAAGCAGGACGGATAAGAGATTTAGTACCAGTCATATAATTCACCCCGAATATGCTGTAACTGGCCAGTCTTTTGCCAGTCTTCTTGTACTAGAAATGGGTATGAAATGTATGAATTACAAGATTTTTGGGGTTTTAGACAACTTCTGCAATCTGCTGAACAATGCTATTCGCAGCTTCGCGTGGGTCTTTTGCCGCTGTAATCGGGCGACCTACAACAAGGTGACTTGCGCCTTGAGAGATTGCATCTGCCGGCGTCATAATTCGTTTTTGATCGCCGACATCGCTACCTGCAGGGCGAATTCCCGGTGTCACAACCGCCATATCATTTCCGATGATAGAGCGGATTGCTTCAGCTTCCTGAGCAGAGGCAACAATGCCTCCCACACCAGCTGATTTTGCTTGCTTGGCACGTTTAAGCACAAGATCGCGCGCTGTGTGTCCGTAGCCTGCATCAGCCAGATCTTCATCATCCATCGAGGTCAGAACCGTCACACCCAAGAGGCAGAGATTGGTTCCTTTTGCCACTTCAACGGCCGCAGCCATTGCTTTCGGGTAGGCATGCAAGGTTGTCATCTGCACGCCCATTTTGGCGATGTTCTCAACGCCCTTGGCTATTGTATTATCAATATCCAGAAGCTTCATATCGAGAAACACCTGTTTGCCATCAGACAGAAGTTCACCTGCCAGTTCCAGCCCACCTGCAAATGCTAATTGATGTCCGATTTTATAAAAAGATACCGCATCACCCAGTTCTTCAACCATCGCAGAAGCCTGCGATACGGTCGGAACATCAAGGGCAAGTATCAGGCGCTCTTTTGGTGTCATGATCGGTTGAGAAGTGTTGTTTTTTCGACAAGAGATTTACACGCCATTTGCAAGAAACCAGCCGAGCGTTCATCCGTTAATGTATCATCATCGTTAAACGCTGATCCTGAATTTCCCACCGCTACCTGCTCCGGCAACATCAAAACACCCAATCGTGTTAGAATTTCGCGCAAGTGATACAACATACTCATGCCGCCCATGCCGCCGGGAGAACAAGCGCTAATCGCACCAACTTTGCCTTGATATGGAATAACTTTGCCATCTTCATCCGCACTGACACGGGAAATCCAGTCAATCGTGTTTTTGAGAAGGGGCGTCAGTGAACCGTTATACTCTGGCGTGGCAATAAATATACCATCATGCTCATGGAACAGGCGCGCCAGCTTTTTTGCATTTTCCGGCACACCTTGTGATGCTTCCAGATCACCATCATAAATCGGCAATTCATAATCAGCCAACGAGATGCGCGTCACTTCGCAATCATGCGTTACCAATTCGCGCATGATGCAATCCGTCAGGCGATTATTGACTGAGCCTGAGCGGATAGATCCACAGAAGACAAGAATTTTTGGAATGCTCAAAATCGACTCCGTTGGTCAGAATTAATCGGAAAATCCATCAAGAAAATTTTTCATCCGCGAAAAGAAACCCGTTGATTCCGGACTGTTTTCTTCTGATGAAAGCTGATCAAATTCTTCAAGTAGTTCACGCTGTCGTTTATTCAATTTTTGCGGTGTCTCGGTCACAACCTGAATATACATATCACCCTGTTCGGATGAGCGCATGATCGGCATACCTTTGTCGCGCAAACGGAACTGTTTTCCGGTTTGAGTACCCTCAGGCACACGTACGCGGGACTTGGAACCGTCCAGACCAATCACCTCAAACTGACCACCCAATGCAGCCGTTGTCATGGAAATCGGGATTGTACAGAAAAGGTCGGCACCATCGCGTGAGAAAAACTCATGCGGCTTAATCGACAAAAATATGTAGAGGTCACCCGTAGGACCACCGCGTGCGCCTGCTTCACCCTCGCCGCCCAAACGAATTCGGACGCCATCTTCTATGCCTGATGGAATATCTACAGAGAGCGAGCGCTCACGCGTATTACGACCCTGACCCGCACAATCGGCACATGGATCAGAAATAACCTCGCCCCGACCCTGACATTCAGGGCATGTGCGTTCAATTGAGAAGAACCCTTGGGATGCACGTACACGGCCATTGCCAGCGCATGTGCTACATGTCGATGGAGACGAACCCGGTTTTGCACCAGTACCTGAACACGTGTCGCATGAAACTGCCGTTGGCACTACGATTTCAGCAGCCTTGCCTGAGAACGCTTCTTCCAGCGTGACTTCCATATTGTAGCGAAGGTCAGCGCCGCGCTCACGACCGCCTGAACTTCTGCCACCACGACGGGAACCACCCATCATTTCACCGAAAATATCTTCGAAAATATCGGAGAAACCACCCGCAGCGCCACCAAATCCGGCACCTGCTCCACCGAATCCACCGCCACCCTGCTCGAAGGCTGCATGGCCGTACTGGTCATAGGCCGCACGTTTTTGAGGGTCTTTCAGAACCTCATAAGCTTCATTGATTTCTTTGAATTTTACTTCGGCAGTAGGGTCATCCGGATTGCGATCAGGATGGTGTTTCATTGCCATTTTGCGGAATGCGCTTTTCAGGGTTTTTTCATCAGACCCTTTAGCGACACCTAATAATTCGTAATAATCAGCCTTGGACATAATCTAACAGCCTTTGCACAAATGAACCCTTACGCCGCACAATGAAGCGCAAGGGTTATGACTGTTAAGCAGACTTTTTGTCATCTTCGTCGTCGATTTCCTCAAAGTCGGCATCGACCACGTCTTCGTCTTTTGCAGCATCCGCAGCAGCGTCAGCTGCAGCAGCGGCTTCTTCATCAGATTGAGCAGCTTCATACATTGCCTGACCCAATTTCATGGAGGCTGTAGCAAGTACTTCTGTGCGTGACTTGATTTCTTCTGCGTCTGGCTCTTCTGCCTCTACAGTTTCTTTCAAGCCCGAAATTGCAAGTTCGATCTCGTTGCGATCTTCATCAGAAACCTTGTCACCATATTCTTCCAGAGATTTCTCTGCAGAATGAATAAGCGTTTCAGCCTGGTTCTTGGCTTCTACTGATTCACGGCGAGATTTGTCAGCATCAGCATTTGCTTCGGCATCCTGCACCATTTGTTCAATCTCGTCATCAGACAGACCACCTGATGCTTTAATCGAAATCGCCTGCTCTTTGCCTGTGCCTTTGTCTTTGGCAGAGACGTTCACAATACCGTTCGCATCAATGTCGAAGGTAACTTCAACCTGAGGAACGCCGCGTGGTGCAGGTGGAATACCCACCAGATCAAACTGACCAAGCAGTTTATTGTCCGCAGCCATTTCGCGTTCACCCTGTGATACACGAATGGTCACGGCACTTTGACTGTCTTCTGCTGTTGAGAAGGTTTGTGACTTGTTGGTCGGAATGGTTGTGTTGCGATCAATCAAACGCGTGAACACGCCACCCAGTGTTTCAATGCCCAATGAAAGTGGCGTCACATCTAAAAGAAGAACGTCTTTAACGTCACCTTGCAGAACGCCCGCCTGAATAGCAGCACCC
>CAZEPF010000045.1:14783-17978 GCA_964514045.1 uncultured Rhizobiaceae bacterium
TTCACACCCTTATGCGGTTCTTTACCGAAGAATTCTTTTACAGTTTCCTGCACTTTAGGCATGCGGGTCATGCCGCCAACAAGAATTACTTCGTCGACTTCGCCAGCTTTCATGCCAGCATCTTTCAATGCTTCCTGCATCGGCTTGACGGTGCGCTTCACCAGATCTTCAACCAGTGATTCAAACTTCGCACGGGTTAGTTTCATGGTCAGGTGTTTTGGACCGGACTGGTCAGCCGTAATGAACGGCAGGTTGATTTCGGTTTGGGCCGCAGATGAAAGTTCAATCTTGGCTTTCTCGGCTGCTTCTTTCAGACGCTGTAGCGCCATCTTGTCGTTCTTGAGATCAATCGTATTTTCTTTTTTGAACTCGCTTGCAAGATAATCAACAAGACGCATGTCAAAGTCTTCACCGCCCAAGAATGTATCACCATTCGTAGACTTTACTTCAAAGACACCATCGCCAATTTCGAGGACAGACACATCGAATGTACCGCCACCAAGGTCGTAGACTGCGATCGTTTTACCGTCGTTTTTGTCTAGGCCATATGAAAGAGCAGCAGCGGTTGGTTCGTTAATGATGCGAAGAACTTCAAGTCCAGCGATTTTGCCTGCGTCTTTTGTGGCCTGACGCTGAGCGTCATTAAAGTAGGCAGGAACGGTAATTACTGCTTGGCTTACTGTTTCACCCAAATAGCTTTCTGCAGTTTCCTTCATTTTCTGTAGGATCATTGCAGAGATTTGAGACGGTGAGTATTTCTCGTCTTTTGCTTCTACCCACGCATCGCCATTGTCACCTTTAACAATATTGTAAGGGACAAGCTTTTGGTCCTTCTTGACCGTTGCATCATCAAAGCGACGACCGATCAGGCGTTTAACCGCAAACAGCGTGTCTACCGGATTTGTGACAGCCTGACGTTTTGCAGGCTGGCCAACCAACCGCTCACCATCTTCACCGAAACCCACCATTGAGGGCGTAGTGCGCGCACCTTCTGCGTTTTCGATTACTTTAGGTTCTTTGCCATCCATGACTGCGACACATGAGTTTGTTGTTCCCAGGTCGATACCAATTACTTTAGCCATTTATTCTTCTCCTTAACCAGCAAACCGGACATCCCTTACGGCGATCCTGTCCGGCTCCCGGACTTTGTGGAAATCATTGATTTTTTACGGATTGTTCGCCGACACAGCGAGTATTTCCGCAGTTGGCCGCTATATAAGAACCACGCCCGACATGTGCAAGGGTAGAGGAAATACTATTTCAGCAAGAGTTTGTACGAGGTTTCACGATGCCCACCGTTTCAAAGCCGCTACCAGAGGGCCTTCAACTGATCCCGAAATGTCTGGATTTATCTGCACAGAAGGCACTATTAGAAGAAATCCGGCTTATTGCGGCTGAAGCCCCGCTTTTTGTGCCAAAAATGCCAAAAACCGGAAAGCCAATGTCTGTCCGTATGACAAATTGCGGGTCTTTAGGCTGGGTCACAGACAAGGAAAACGGTTACCGATATCAATCCACGCATCCGGTTAATGGCAAGCCGTGGCCAAAAATGCCATTGGTTTTAACTGACTTATGGGAAACTTATTCTAATCATCGCCAACTTCCGGAAGCCTGTTTGATCAATTTTTATGACCCTGATGCCAAGATGGGACTGCATCAGGATCGCGATGAGAAAGACTTCTCAGCACCCGTTCTTTCAATTTCTTTGGGCGATACTTGTCTTTTCCGGTATGGCGGCGAGAACCGGAAAGACCCTACACGCTCTTTCAAACTGGAAAGCGGTGACGTGATGTTATTATCGGGTGAAAGCAGAATGCGGTTTCACGGGGTGGATAAAATTTACCCTGGCACCTCAACCTTGTTGAAAAATGAGGGTCGCATCAACCTCACCATGCGCCGCGTGAACCCGTAAACATGACTTACTGCTCAGGCGATTGCTCAGACGATTTAACAACAATTTAAGTAATATGAGGAAAATTAAACTTCTCATACGCAGAGCGTTACGCTTTGCGCCTCTGCTTGCCTGAAAGAAAGCCTAACCATGAGCATCGAAGCGATCCATACCAATGCGAGCTTTCAACCTGAAGTAAAGCGTGAGGATGACAGACTTCTCATCACGCAGATTTTTAATCGCACGATTTCAGGAATCAGGCATGATCTTCCGCTTTATGCTATTATCGCAATATCGTGGGTTGCGGGATATGTTTATCTAAGCTGGGTTGGTGAAGTTGGAAACTCGCACTTTCTTGCGTATTTCTCAAGGCTCCTCCCGCTGTTTGTGCTCTTCTTTTTGCCCGCGCTTTTATTATTCACGATCTGCAAAATATTGCTGACCGTTAAGCGCAGAAAGCTGCTTGTGTTCCGCTTTATGCTGGGCCCCAGAAACATGGGGCGCATATTAAGCGGTACAGTTTTAGTGGCTGCCATTTGTATTTTCATGGGCATGTTCACCGCAGTCAAAACCAGTTTTGGGCATACTTACGGATTCCAGCATGATGTGTGGCAAGCAAATCTTGATGCGTTTCTTTTTGCCGGATATGAGCCATGGGAAATCCTGTTCACCCCTGTTCACTCAATAGCGCTGCAAACGGCAATCGAAGTAAACTATAATATGATCTGGCATTTGCTTACATTTGGAACCGTGTTCCTGTTTGCGATTGCCAAGCCTGCACAATTCTTACGGCTGCGATATCTTGCATGTTTTCTGTTGGCATGGATTGTGGTCGGCAATGTCTTCGCGGGATTATTTATTTCGGCCGGTCCGGCATTCTACGGATTGGTAACCGGAGACGAGGCGCGATTTGGTGAGCAGTTGGAAGCGCTTTCTTTGTTCAAAAACAGTTCAGCCGTGTTTTTCCAGGACTTCCTGTGGAACTCATATAAGCAGGGCCATTCAGGATTTGGTACGGGCATTTCCGCTTTCCCAAGCATGCATGTGGCAGTGACTGTTCTAAACATGATTTTTGCATTTGAAGTGAGTAAGAAACTGGGCATTGCTACTGCGATTTATTTCTTATTCGTACTTTACAGTTCGGTCTATCTTGCGTGGCATTATGCCGTGGATGGCCTGTTCTCAGGACTGGTGGTTGCAGCACTTTATTTCGCAGTGAAAGCCATTTGGAATAGAACTAAAAACGCGACAGCTTAGAGCGTATCTGGCTTGGATTGAACCGTTTGAACGCCGTGGCGTTTGTG
>CAZEPF010000046.1:0-10116 GCA_964514045.1 uncultured Rhizobiaceae bacterium
CCCTACTATTTTTACCAAGTCAGGCATTATGGTTGGGCTTGGTGAAACAAGAAATGAAGTGTTGCAACTGATGGATGATTTACGCTCAGCAGATGTAGATTTCATCACGATTGGCCAGTATTTGCAGCCAACGCCAAAACACCACGAATTGATGGATTTTATAACTCCTGATGAATTCAAAGCTTATGAAGCAACTGCATACGCAAAAGGGTTTTTGATGGTATCTTCAAGTCCGCTGACACGATCATCACATCATGCCGGCGAAGATTTCGCACGGCTAAAAGCTGCCCGTGATGCAAAACTTGCTTAGAGCTTAATTCTCGTGCCGAGATTGGAAAAATCACATCGTGTTTCGCATAGTGCAAATGATATGTTTGATCTCGTTTGTGATGTCGAACATTATCCAGAGTTTGTGCCGCTTTGCAAAAGTCTGGCTGTTAAATCAAGCAAAGAACGTAATGATAAAAGTCTGATTGTTGCGGATATGACCATGGCATATCAGATGCTGAGTGAAACTTTCACCACACAGGTTTTGATGGATCGCTCAGCATTAAAAATCGATGTGAAATATATTGATGGTCCTTTCAAGCGCCTAGAGAATGTTTGGTCGTTTAAGGAAGTTGATACAACAAGCTGCGATGTAAATTTCATGATTGATTATGAGCTGCGCAGCAAATTGCTTGCAGCAGCCGCTGGGGCGATCTTTGACCGTGCATTTGCAAAGTTTGTGGATGCATTCGAGACACGTGCCAATGAAGTCTATGGAAAAGCTTGATCTATAAAAGAAAACCCCGACCAAGGCCGGGGTTGAAGTTGGGAATATAAACATCAAATCATCTTCGGGCTGCGTACCCGTCGATGATTAAAAGATACGCATTTGTAGATTTGAACGATGTGCATTTAATCACACACCGAAATAGTGTTAATTTAGGTCGTCTTCTTTGCCATCTACCCCATAGCCAAGCAGCATTTCCAAAGCTTCTTTTACGGTTGCAGTCCGCACAGCATCACGGCCAATATCGCCAAATTCAAACTCTTCAACAAAAGCACCTTCATCTTCGGATGTCGCAACTGCGATGAATACAAGTCCGACAGGTTTTTCATCAGTTCCGCCGCCTGGGCCTGCAATTCCTGTAACAGCAACGCAGGCATTAACATCAGCTGCCTTCAGTCCTCCAGTTGCCATTTCTGATGCGCATTCTGCGGATACAGCGCCATGTTCTTTCAAGGTAGCAGGCGCAACATTTACGAGATCAATTTTTGCGTCATTTGAATAGGTAAGAAACCCGCGATCAAACACTGCTGATGAACCCGCAACAGATGTAAGACATGCACCAATGAGACCGCCTGTGCAGGACTCAACGGTTGCAACGGTAGCATTTGCTGCAGAAAACTCTTTCACCACCATGCTGGAAAGTGTGGATAATTCTTCGTCAAACATCTGATATTACTCCAAAACTAACACTTGCAGAGGCGAGGGCAGCGATGCCTTCTTCACGACCGATAAACCCGATTTTCTCGTTCGTTGTTGCCTTTACAGATACACGTTGCACATTTGTGATACCGCAAATCTCTGCAACTCGATTTCTCATCGCATCGCGATTAGGGCCGATCTTGGGAGCCTCACAGATAATAGTAACGTCTAGGTTAGTGATCGTGCCACCTGCTTCAGTCACAAGTTTCACTGCATGTTTCAGAAACTTATCCGAGGCAGCCCCTTTCCACTGTGGGTCAGATGGCGGGAAGTGTGATCCGATATCACCTTCGCCTATTGTTCCCAGCAAGGCATCTGTTAGTGAATGCAATCCCACATCCGCATCAGAATGACCCTGTAAACTTTGTGAGTGCGGAATTTCGACACCACACAGAATAACAGAATTACCATGCCCTAAAGTGTGAACATCGTATCCGGTGCCTGTTCTGATGTCAGGTATTTGGTTCATAGAAGAAACTCGCATTTGTGCCGCCGATAAATCATCCGGCGTAGTGATTTTGTAATTACCACGGTCACCCTCAACCAGTTTGACACGTAATCCAGACCATTCGCTAACTGCCGCATCGTCGGTAAATTCCTGATCGCTATTTATCTGCGCTTTGGCATGTGCCTCTGCAATTTCAGATAACACAAAGCCTTGAGGGGTCTGCGCAAGATATAAATTGCTTCGATCAATTGTTTCTTGCACTTCGCCAGAACGGTCAGCACGCTTTACTGTGTCGGCAATGGCATAAGCGGGAAGGGCGCAAACGCCCTTACTAATTCCATTCAAAATGTTGCTGATCAGGTGTTGAGAAACAAATGGCCGGGCGGCATCGTGTATCAATACTTTTTCGAATTTTAATCCAAGCGCATCAACGCCTGCTTTGCAGCTTGCTTGTCGTGTCTTTCCACCAACTATTGGCGCTAATATTTTTGGATTTACATCTATAGCACTTGCATACAAATCCGCGTCATCCGCGTGAATTACAACTTGGATCGCGTGAATGTCTGGGTGTGCCAAAAAACATTCAATTGTTGTTTGAAGGACAGTCTTTCTACCCAAAGTGCGGTATTGCTTTGGGCCGCCAGCCTGCCCCATGCGTTCGCCCCGACCTGCGGCTACTATGACAACAGCATTTTTCGCCAATTTGTCGATCTCCGTTTCAAGACCTCATACCATGGATACAGAGCCAAGCAAGCTTGTATGCTTTCATTGGTTTCTATAATAAGACAATCATATCTGCCTAATTTTTGTGCAATGTTTCAATTGAGTTTCAGATGTCTGATGTGACAACAGATTATTTATCAAAACCTATGGATGTTGGTGGCATCCGATTTAGAAATCGCGTGCTCCTCGCACCGATGTCTGGTGTTACAGATGTACCCTTTAGGAATCTCACGTGGGAATTCGGCGCAGGGATGGTTGTCTCCGAAATGGTTGCCAGCGAAGCTTTGCTTGAAGGTGAAGCTGAAATGCAGCTAAAGATATTAGCGGCGGATATGCCTATTCATATGGTTCAGCTTGCAGGGCGGGAAGCCAAATGGATGGCCCTTGCCGCAAAGATGGCCGAGGCAAATGGTGCAGATATCATCGATATCAATATGGGGTGTCCGGCGAGGCGGGTTACCACCGGATATTCAGGATCAGCTTTAATGCGAGATTTGGATCATGCGGTTGAATTGATCCGCTCGACCGTTGACGCAGTCAACGTGCCCGTAACATTGAAGATGCGACTTGGTTGGGATCACGAAAGCATCAACGCTCCAGAGCTGGCAAAACGCGCTGAAGATGAGGGCGTGCAGATGATAACCGTTCATGGGAGAACGCGTTGCCAGTTTTATAAGGGATCGGCCGATTGGAATGCCATACAACATGTCAGGAACACTGTTTCACTGCCATTGGTTGTAAATGGCGATATCGAAGACAGTACATCAGCATCCATTGCGCTTAAAGAAAGTGGTGCAGATGCCATTATGGTTGGTAGGGGAGCTTACGGCGCGCCATGGGTACTTGGTCACTTGGCGGGAAATGTATCAGCTGCAGACATGAATAAGCTTCAAACATCACCCGAACTTGCCTTACGACATCACCAAGCAATGCTTGAGTTTTATGGGGAAAAGGCAGGCATTCGTCAGGCTAGAAAACATCTTGGGTGGTATTTTGAACGCGCAAGATTTTTGCCAGAATGTGCTTCGATTAAGCGTACGATCATGACCTCAAATGATGGTGCTGAGATTCGCCATCTAATTGAACAACTCTACACACACTATCAACAATCATCTGAGCCAGAATTTCAGGCGGCGTGATGTTGGAACGTCTTGGAAAAGAACCTGTACCTGATCTGAACATCATTCTCGACGCATTGCCTCATGCGGTTCTTGTTGTGGACAGTGGAGGCAATATCCGTTTTGCAAATGCGCTGGCAGAAAACATTTTCCAAGCTTCCTCTTCGTATCTTTGCAAAAAGCAACTTGTCGATTTTCTACCTAAAAATAGTTCAGTACTTTCTATGCTTGTGCGAGCTCATTCCAATCATGTGGCCGTAAACGACTATGAGATCGACATTTCATCGCCGCGCAATGGTGACGGCGTGATCGTGAACGCACATGTTGCACCAATTTCAGAGTCTGACGATCTGTATCTTATCACATTGCGAGCGCGCGGATTGGCGGAAAAGATTGATCGCCAGCTAAACCATCAAAGTGCTGCTCGATCTGTCACAGGATTAGCGTCTATGCTTGCGCACGAGATCAAAAACCCTCTATCGGGAATCCGAGGGGCAGCACAGTTGCTAGAAAGTACGGCAACTGATGATGAGAAAGAACTCACGGGGTTAATCACTGGTGAAACAGACCGTATTGTAAGGCTCGTGGACCGGATGGAGATCTTCTCTGATGAAAGCCCTATAGAGCGCGGTCCAGTAAACTTACATTCCATTTTGGGAAACATCCGACGAATTTCAAAAAACGGATTCGCCAAGCATTGTACGTTTAAAGAAATGTATGATCCGTCTCTCCCGCATGTATCGGGTAATTCTGATCAGCTTGTTCAGGTTTTCATGAACCTGATAAAAAATGCTGCAGAGGCAATTTCCGAGACAGATGATCCTCATATTAAAATTGCGTCTGCATATCGCTCTGGCATTCATTTGCAAGAGCCGGCATCGGGTGAACGGGCTTCTTTGCCTCTAGAGTTTACGGTATCGGATAACGGACCGGGTATACCCAGTGAAATTCGCAATCATATCTTTGAACCGTTTGTCTCCTCAAAGATTAATGGTTCTGGATTAGGGCTTGCATTAGTCGCAAAAATCATTGGCAGGCATGGTGGTGTCATTGGATGTGATAGCGATGAACGCGGCACAACTTTCCGAATTCTGCTGCCCGCATGGACTGATGAAAAAACGGAGCGCTCCGACGATGGCTAAAGGCACAGTTCTGGTTGCCGATGACGACGCCGCCATCCGCACTGTACTCAACCAAGCGCTGACCAGAGCAGGATTTTCTGTACGCATAACTTCAAGCGCTCCTAAACTAGTGCAATGGATAGAAGAAGGTGAAGGCGATTGCGTTGTTTCAGATGTTATCATGCCCAATGGTGATATTTTTGAGTTCATGCCTCAGATAAAAGCAGCGCGGCACGACATACCTGTAATTCTTATCAGTGCGCAAAATACGTTTATGACCGCACTCAAAGCTGAAGAAGCTGGTGCGTATGATTATTTACCCAAACCTTTTGACCTCGATCATTTTATAAAAACGGTTGAACGTGCGGTCTTTGAACCCAAAGATAATGCTAGCACTCAAACTGCGCATGTCATGGCCACAGAGATGCCAATGGTTGGCCGTTCATCCGTTATGCAGGAAGTTTATCGAGCCATTGCACGAATGACGAATTCTGATTTGCCTGCGTTAATTTCGGGCCCATCTGGCACCGGCAAGTCTCTCACAGCAAAAGTTATTCATGATGCAGGTAGAAGGAAGGAATTACCATTCTTATCCTGCAATATGACTGCATCGTCTCCTGCGAACATTGCCATGACTTTGTTTGGAGATGGCACTGGGCATAATTCTGGTATTATGAATAATGCACAAGGGGGAACAATCTTTCTCAACGAGATTGGAAATATGCCGCCAGATATTCAATCTCAATTACTAGACAGATTGATTGCGCAAGAGAATTGGGAAGAAAATCAGAAGTTTCGGCTTATTTGCGCGACATCGTGTGATTTATTGCAGCGGGTAGAAGAGGGCAAATTTCGCAACGATCTCTATTATCGCCTTAACATCATCCCGCTCAGGATTCCTGCACTTGAAGAACGACGCGAAGACATACCCGATCTCACACGGCATTTTTTCAAAGCTTCTGCAGATGAAGGTACAGGTGCCAAGCATATCGAAGCCGATGCGCTGAAAGTTTTACGGTCGCATAACTGGCCTGGCAATGTTCGCGAGTTGGAGAATCTTATCAAACGAATTTGCGTCTTACACTCACAAGAAACCGTAACGGTGGATATTATAAAAGCTGAGTTAAATCTGACGTCACATGCTGGAGTAACTCGCTCTGATCCATCGCCCAATTTAGATCAGTTACGGAACATAACGCATCAATTAATCAGTGAACACTTCGAAGCTTATGCGCCCGACTTACCGCCAACGGGCATTTATCAGGAATTTCTGACTGAGTTTGAATATCCGGTTTTAACGATTGCGTTGGCAGCGACCAATGGCAATCAGATAAAGGCCGCTGAATTGTTAGGGATAAATCGCAATACATTGCGCAAAAAAATCCGAGCACATGGAATTAAGATATTAAAAACAGCGCATTAGAGCTTTTATCGCACATATTGATTCATCTTTATATCCAATTAATTGCAAACAAAAGTGTTTCAATTGAGCAACATTTATGTTGCGTATTTGCAACAAACAGTCGATATTCCCCAAGTTGATGGGGCAATATCGACACACTTAAACGGAACGCACAGTGACAGTAAATGAACTGAACAATCCTAGTGAGATGTCCCGATCCCCAATTCAAACTGATGATGTTGATCGTGAACTCTTCGAAACCGATGATGTAAAAATCATTCGGAAAATTGGTTTTGGCACTGTTCTCGCGCTACTCGCTGTAGGCACGTTTAGTTTTCTTATTCTGATTGGCCTAACGCCAATTAACCCCGATCAGAATACGGTGACTGCGGCAGCCATTGTTAATGGCATTCTTATTCTAATCCTGATTGTTCTGATCGGCCGTGAAGTTGTAAAAATTCTTCGCTCACGTAAAAAAGGGCGAGCTGCCTCACGACTTCATGTTCGCATTATCAGTCTGTTTTGTATGGTAGCGGCATTTCCTGCAATCCTGGTTGCTATCGTCGCGGGGGTAACGCTTGATCTGGGTTTGGATCGGTGGTTCGAGTTGCGAACCAAACGAATTATTGAATCATCGGTTAGCGTTGCCCGTGCTTACAGAAACGAAAGTACGCGGGTTCTTCTTGGCAATACGCTTTCAATGGCAACCACGCTCGATAGAAACCGTAGCAGATATGTGTTGGACCGCGTTTCATTTGAAGCGTTATTTGAGTTGGAAACACGCGGACGTGGTTTCCTCGCGGCATCGCTACTGAATCCAGCTGGCGAAGTGCTAATGCAGTCAAAAGTTAAAGAAGATCAGGAACTGCCTGCAATCCCTGATCTAGCCTAGGAACTTGCGAAAAAGGGCGAACCTATTCCGATTCCACCAGGTAATACCAATCTGATTGGTTCTGTCTTCAAGATGCGTGAAATACCAGACGCTTATCTCTATGCAATCGTTGCAGTACCGCCGACCGTGATTGAGGCGCTAAAAGATACTGAGCAAAACAGTAATGAGTATATTGCACTTGAACAAAACCGGTTGCCTTTTCAAATAGCATTTGCGCTGCTTTATATCGGTGTTTGCGTGGTTGTTTTATTATGTGCAATCTGGATGGGAATTAGCGTTGCTACACGAATTGTCACACCTATTCGACAATTGATGTCAACTGCAAGTTCAGTGAGTAAAGGCAATCTGAATGTTGCTGTCGATGTAAGTCAATCCGAAGGTGATCTGAGATTTCTTGGTGAAACTTTTAACGAAATGCTGGGTGATTTACGCGAGCAGCAGTCAGAATTGGTTGAAGCAAACGCGCTAATGGATCAACGCGCACGCTTCATTGAAGCAGTTTTATCAGGTGTTAGTTCTTCCGTAATCGGGCTTACTTCTGATGGTTCTATTACGATTGCAAACCGTCCGGCTGAACCTTTACTTGGGCAAGAAGAGCAGATTGGTAGTGATATTAAACTGCATGATCTTGTTCCGGAATTGGGTACTATATTCGACCAAGCCATCGGGAGCGGCCAATCGCAATATAGAGATCAAATTGCCTTTGTTACTGATGGACGTGAACGAACGTTGAATGTGCAAGTCACCATTGACGATAAAGAAGATGAGCATGGCTCGGTTGTCATGACTTTAGATGACATTACGGATCTGGTTGCTGCTCAACGTAATACAGCATGGGCAGATGTTGCACGAAGAATTGCACATGAAATCAAAAACCCTCTGACACCCATTCAGCTTTCTGCCGAACGTATTAAGCGCAGATATGGCAAACATATTGATGAAAATGACCGCGAGGTTTTTGATAATTGTACGGATACTATCATCCGACAGGTAGGTGATATTGGACGCATGGTAGATGAGTTTTCATCCTTTGCCAGAATGCCTAAGCCCGTGATGGTGACAGGTGATATTCGCAAGATATTGCGCGAAACAGTCTTTATGCAGAAGGTTGGTTTTCCAGAAATTACCATCAATCTTGATATGCCAGAAGATGCTGTCAAAATGGTCTACGACGAACGGTTGATATCCCAAGCATTGATCAATGTTATCAAGAACGCTGCTGAGGCGATTGAAGCTGTGGAAAATGAAATTGCTGGTCAGATCAACGTAGAATTAGAAGCCGGAACTTCTGAGCATACGATACGCATTATTGATAATGGCAAAGGTCTTCCAGAGACCGACCGACAAAAGCTTCTGGAGCCGTATATGACCACCCGCGAAAAGGGGACTGGATTAGGTCTACCGATTGTCAGAAAAATCTTTGAAGATCACGGTGGTCAAATCGAACTTATGGATGCGCCAAGCGTTGCAAAAGGCGGGAGGGGTGCAATGCTTGTTATTAGAGTACCTGCGGAAACCGAAACTACAAATGAAATTGTAAACGAACCATCTGAGGAGGCTTGATCAAAGCATGGCGACTGACATTCTTGTCATTGATGATGAAACAGATATCCGCGAACTTGTGGCCGGGATATTGGAAGATGAAGGGCACGGCACCCGTACCGCGGGTGATGCCGATTCTGCATTAGCAGCAATTTCCGAACGACGACCTACAATGATTTTTCTGGATATTTGGCTTCAAGGATCACGCCTTGATGGGTTGGAAATACTAGATGAGATTAAAGGGGTTCATCCAGATTTGCCGATTGTTATGATTTCTGGGCATGGCAATGTGGAAACCGCAGTATCTGCCATTAAACGTGGCGCATATGATTTCATTGAGAAACCGTTCAAAGCTGATCGCTTAATCCATGTGGCGGCTCGTGCTCTAGAAAATTCAAGCTTACGGCGACAAGTGAAAGACTTGGAAGAGCGCACATCAGACATGTCTGAACTGATTGGCGAATCCTCTGCAATGCAGCAATTACGCCAGATGATTGAAAAGATTGCTCCAAGCAATTCTCGCATATTGATTTCCGGTGCATCCGGCAGTGGTAAAGAACTGGTAGCCCGCACGATCCATAAAAACTCGTTGCGTGAGAACGGTCCGTTTGTACTTTTAAGCGCTGCCAACATCACGCCCGAACAAATGGAAACCAAACTGTTTGGTGTTGAAGAAACCTCAGATGGTCCAATGAAAATTGGTGCCCTAGAAGAGGCCCATGGTGGCACGCTTTATCTTGATGAAATTGCGGATATGCCGTGGGGCACACAAAGCAAAATTCTTCGTGTTTTGGTTGAACAGCAATTTACTCGGGTAGGGGGCAATTCACCCGTTAAAGTGGATGTCCGAATTCTCTCGTCCACTGCGCAAGACCTTGAGCATTTAATCAAGAGTGGCGATTTTCGTGAGGACCTGTTCCATCGTTTAGCGGTCGTGCCCGTTCGTATTCCACCCTTGTCTGAACGGCGTGATGATGTACCTGCACTTGCTAAAGCTTTTATGAAACAGATTGGACGGCAGTCAGGAATTTTAAGTTGTCGAATTGCGGATGATGCAATGGCTGTTTTACAAGCGCACGACTGGCCAGGAAACATTCGTCAGTTGCGCAATAATATTGAGCGCCTGATGATTTTATCACGCGTTGAGGATGGAACAATCGTGACGGCTGATATGCTACCAAATGAGATTGGTGAAATGCTGCCAAACGCGGCTGGCTCTGGTGGCGAACATTTAATGTCCATGCCACTAAAAGATGCACGCGAGGCATTTGAACGCGAGTATCTCGCAGCGCAGATAGGGCGATTTGGCGGGAATGTTTCCAAGACAGCGGAGTTTGTAGGTATGGAGCGTTCTGCCTTGCATAGAAAATTAAAATCTCTTGGCCTTACGGAAAAA